>CAJXZM010000006.1 GCA_913063125.1 uncultured Gammaproteobacteria bacterium
CGTTTTTATACACATCAGGGCAAATATCCATATGCTCCTGTCTAATTGTCTCAGTCTTTAACGGGATATCTAGCATTTTCAGGCTCCTATCAGTTCAATGATGTCTAGTTCCTCATTAAAACAGATAGGAGAGCAGCAGACGTATTGACAGACTTCTAAGGTGACAAGACAAGTTAAGACTGTTAGGCCTTTATTCTATGTAATGAGATGACTTCACTGGTTGTGATAATTGCGTTTCCATTGCTATCGTGGCTTCTAGACCGTTGGCGTTGGCGTTGGCGTGAGCGTTCATATTGAGACACTCTTTTGTTAATCACAGCCCAAGCGGCGAAGTGGCAGGCTACCGTTGACATTTACAAGAATTCAGGTCTTTCCTAACGGGTATCTCTATTTGCAACACGAACACTTATTATCGAAGTGCATCACCCTATAACTCAACGTGCCCCGTCAGCATGGAGCTTCCCATCGAAAAAATCATGCAATGGCTAGCCACCGAAAAGGGGGGCGTATTGCATGATTACAATCACCTATGGCAAATCCCGCTGCGTTAACGTTTTTTGCCAATTACGCTAAAGGTAGGGTGCCAGTCAGGGGGTAAAGGTGTGGAAGACACAGTAGCACTGCACCTACCAACACCCCTTTCTACCCCAGTTAAGGTTTTTCTTTAATGAACCGCAAGTTGATTTTCATGCTGACTGATAACATGATATTGGTTTTTGGTTAGCATAAAGCGTTCTACCTTACCTAATCCACACCAGTTTATATCGAGCCCGACAATACCTTGATAATCATCCAACCCGAATAGCAGGCGTTGATCTGACTGAGAAACTAGTCCATTAGAGGCAACCACTTCCCGAAATTGAAGCGGCAAAGCGGATGTTTCATCAACAACCAAAGAAACCTGTGTGCCTACTGCATCTTTATTACAAGAAGTACCATCCCCTACCAACAAAGCTCCTAACCAGTTTTTATCTATTGACTCATTTTTATAAAAACCCATGGGTGCAAAAGGTCGTGTAACGATTACATCAAGGTCACCATCATTATCAAAATCTACTGTTGCAACACCGCGTGAAACTTCTTTATCATTCCAACCAGCAACTTCAGCGACATCCACAAAATAGTCACCCTTGTTGATATACACGCGTTTTTTATCATGAGGAAAAATACAGCGGCCTCTTACGTCAGCATAAGCATCGGCAAAACCATGTATTTCAGGGCCAGTTAATGCGACTTTTTCGTTCCAGTACCAATAATCCGGACAGCCTTCATAGAGATCATCATAATTGTCATTAACCATGCCGTTAACCTGTAGCAGATCCAAACGACCGTCACGGTTTAAATCAGCAGCAGCAGCGCCCCAACCGAATCTATTTTCATTTAGGATGTTTCTAGACATTGCCTGGTCATCAAACGCATCCGGACCTTCACTATCAAGTTTGCCGTTATTGATCCATAACAAGCTGCCCTCTGCTTGCAATGCGACGTGAACATTAGACACATAAATATCTAACATGCCGTCGTTGTTCATATCAGCCATTGTGGCGTTCATACCTTTATAGGTATCACGTCCCATTTGGCCTACCAAATTACCTTTCACATTTTCGAAGCGCTTACCTTTTTGGTTTACATACAACTGATCTGGACCAAAATCATTAGCAGTATAAATATCAGGGTAGCCGTCTTTATTCAAGTCACCAATCGCCACATCCAACGTCCAACGATTTCCGCCAAACCCCCACTCCTCGCTATTTTGTAATAGGAAACCATCATTAGAGCCCAGGTAAATTTTATTCTCGCCACCATTAGCAGCATCGTGCCAAGTTCTGTGCATAAAATTCAACGCGCGACGATCACCGTCATATTCTGCTTCTGGTAAATCAAAGAGGTTTAACGGTACTGGATTGTCGTACTCATCTAAATATACTTTTAATGAGTTACCTACAATCAAATCAAGTATTCCGTCTCGATTCAAATCAGCGACATTTGCCGTTATAGCCGTTGAATGATGGGCAATATCCTCTTTCTCTGATACGTCAGAAAAACCAAGTGTTCCTGTTTCTATCAAATTATTTCTGAGTAGCTTGGGTTTACCAAAACCAGTAACAACAAAAAGGTCTTTATCACCATCATTGTCATAATCAAACCATAACCCACCAGAAGGCATGCCATGTTCTTTAAAGTTAGTGACATAGGAAGCAAGGTCTGGAAGCGCGAAGCGCTCGAATTTAAAATCGCCTTGGTTAAGATAAAGGGCTACGCGAGAAGATTCAACTTTGAGCGGATAAGTCATAAAGAAGTCCTGATCACCATCATTATCAACGTCAGCTACGGCAACAGCATCACCTTGCGCCATTATCCATTTCGATAAGTGTCTCACTCTTGGGTCCGTCTGCTGCATAACATCACTGGGGGTCGAATCGATACCTAATGATTCAGCCGATATTTCCACAAAATGAAACTCTGGATCAACAACCATATCTCTATCATAAGCAAAGTGATAAAGCTGGTAGCCAACAACACCTACAAAACAGATAGTAACTAATCGTGGCACATAAATTTTAATCCGTTGGAGCATGGTCACGTCAGACGTTTTAATATGCTCATATAGTCGATATACATACATTAATGAATAATAGAGAAATCCGGCCTTAAATAACGTCGACAGTGCTTCTTGCTTATGTAATGCCAAATCAATCGCAGAAATAAAGAGCGCCATAAAAACTTGCCCTTTCCATGATTTTGGCGAGGTAGCAGGATCAGTAATCATAAAGAACGTGAACAGATAGAACGTTGGCGATGTTAATGTCCCTAACACTATAGTTTCCCAAGGCACATGATTACGCGTCACATAAGCGCGAATAATCAAATTAATTGTGTAAAAAATAAGGAAAGAAATAATAAGAGGGTTTCGACGAATTTTCGTTACAAAAAGAACGAGTGCGGCGGTAACAACAAAAATTGAAATAGCAGAATATCCGCCCCATTGGTATGCGGGTGAAGGGCTAATCATACCGCCGCCAATAATCACCGCAGTCAATAGCCCAAATAGATTAGGGTTATAGATATGCCGACCATTTACAGTAATCAAATATTTTGACGCGATCGCGAAAAAAGCTGGGATAATAGGCATCCAAAGGCCATGGGCTGTATTCACCAGTATACTTAATCCCATACCGGTAATAGCGGCACTCAGAGGAAAAAGCAGCTTACGCTTAAATATAAGTGAAAATGCCATGTCGAGAAAACAGGTTGTGCCGACTATTACAGCGATTTGCCCAGGGCTACGATTAAACCCCAGTACTGTGATGCCTAACGCGACATAGGTAAATAGTATAAGAAAAAATGGTACCCGAGGATCTTTGCGCGTAGGCAATCGATCCCATGTAAGCTCCCACGATGAAGTGCTCATGAACTACTCCTTACTGATTTCTGGCAGAATGCCGACAGATATTCTAAAAAATTAGTGGATGGCCATTTCAAACCCAGGCCTTACTGTCCTGAATTTCTGGCCATGAAAAGGTGATTTCTTTGGTAAAAAACAATTTACATCAAAATCAATCGACTGGGACCTAAACCCCTCGACTCCTTGCTCTAAAGTGCTACCTTTTGGCAGCATAAGGTTAATAAAATGCAGATCTTTCTTGTTACTATTTCTAAGAACACTTTTAATAATGTCCTCCAATAACAAGGGGTCATCATTTTTAATTTCAAGATGCGTTAGTGATAACTGGTTAAAACATACCCCTACCTTAGGCAGTTTGCGAAAACCACGAAGAACAGCTTCGACGTTATAGGCTCGTCTAATCCATTTCATTTTACCGAAATAACCATCCACCCGCGTTTTTCTAAGGTCCCCATTTGAGGTATCCCAAGGTGCTGCGCAAGCGATAACGTCTCCGCTTTCATTTTTTATGATATGAAAATCGCTAATACTTAGTCCCGGCCATACCAACAAGCGTTCCTTAAGTTCTTGATTATCAAACCGGTAACCAAACATTCGTGTACGCGACTGTTTATCCAAAAAATTTGATATTGCCGGTATGTCTGCTGATGTTGCTATTACTACGTTGTTTTTTGGAGCCTTTACACGACCAATGAGCTGAATATTGCACATTCTAAATTCAGACATGACATGCCCACCAGAAAAACGCCTAGCCGCAACAGCACCCTTATTATCGGTTAAACTCACCGAATAAAACGCTTCTACGCCTTTTTCTCGCTCAAGGTATTGAAAAAAGTCTCTACAGGCTTTTGGCAATATTCGACTACGCCGATACCCTTTTACCATTCGTAGATCACACACGTAAGCTATTCGTTTTAACGCGCCGTCAATCCAGCCGTCGCGTATAACCGCTGTACAAAAGCAAACAATACGTTCCAAACCTGTATAAGCTCCCGTTTTATCTTCAATCACTAAGGTATAAGACTCACCCAAATGAAGTTGATGTATCGCAAAAAAATCAGGGTCTCTCCACTCAGTGACATGCAAATTTGATTGCATCTCTACATCTCTTAGAATTTGACATAGACGCTCGTTATCTTCTGGGCGCGAAAGTCGACCTAACCATTGATCGTACTCCTTAACTATATCCAAAATTCAATTTCCTTGGTCATCGCTCTTGGTTGGCGCCCTTTTCTTCCGCCTTCTTCCCATTTACGAAGTGACTCTATGAAAACATGTAACGTATCCGCAGGGGTGCTTTTATAATTGGCAGGTTCTTCTCTCAAGGATTGAGCTTGATTTCGCGTAATAACAAGGTCTTGATTAATAATATTCTGAACATACCAAGGCAACCAGCTTTTTGCTCCGAAGTTAAGCAACCCTAGCTTGTAACTAATGCTGGTATATACTCGTGTTTTCATATCGCTGATTGGTGTAGATGTACTGACGATAACAAACCCACGTTCGTTGTCACCAAAGCCATAATCCACGCGTGTGTTATTTGGCATATAAAAATTATCGGTATGAAATAGAGGTAGCTTTTTGGGATTGACCACTCGCTCTGCAAACCCAATAACATCATCCGTCTGATGGTAAGTAACCAGTACGCTATTATCAGTTCTTTCCATCGTTGTCTTAACTTTCTTATGTGCCCTATTTCTAAACCAACCAGAATGCACTATCACGGTATGAGGAACATCCATGAAATTTTCTACCAGATTAGTAACTTCATTTTCGAAGTCATTGATGATTTGAAAATTTCCCCACCCTTCCTTTTCCTGATTGTAATAAGGCAGTTTGAAGGGAGTCTTCTCTGGATCAGGTGTTTTTTCTAACCCCATCCAAAGCCATATCAATCCATCTTTCTCGATAACCGGAAAGGACTCAATACTACGATTATTACGCTTCTTTCCTTCCCAGTTTTCTGACGGCACTTTTGTGCAATCACCTTCCTCATCAAACTCCCACCCATGATACGGGCACACAATACAATTTTTCTTATTGTTGACATAACCTTCACTCAACATGGTATTTCGGTGTGCACATCGGTCTCGTAACGCCGAGACCGTTCCAGCTTTTGAGCGCCAAAGGACAATACGGGTTTCCATAACGACGGTTGATACCGGCTTAGCGTTAGTGACATCTCTACCCATTGCTCCCACATACCAGTATTCCGCTAACAAACCGCTCCTCTTTCTCAGTGGTTCAATACGGCTATCAGATGTCTGATTCAACGAAATACGTTTCGGTTGTGTTACGGATACTTCGGCATTCATTGCTTTAATTTCCCCTTGAAAAAATTGATGTCCAATCTAGCTTATATTCGAGGTAACTGGGTTTTATTGACCCAAGCTGATATCCAGCATCAAGCAGCGCACCTTGATATGTTTTTGTTCCCTGGTTAACTTTCTGACTTTCCAATGCGTCTAGCTGACCAAGATTTCTACAGTAACTATAATGATGACTCTGCATTAGGTTTTGTTCTACGTTGCGAGTAAATACAGCAATGGTCTCATCCTCTGCATTTGCTTCAACAAAAAGCATGTAGCCGCGACGATTCGTTCGTTTGGGGGCTATCATAGTAAATACTGTCGCTAAACCAACTTCCTCTTTTGCCTTATTAATGGCACTTTCCACTTGTTTTGCATGAAGCTTCTCACCACACAAATCACTAATTCTATCAGCCTTTCCCTGAAAGCTAAGGCACGGTGTCTTATACAATTTATCGACACAAACAACGGCGTCTTTTAACTGATATCGGTACAATCCGCCTGCAGTCGTTAGAATTGGGGAATAGACTGCTCCCAAGCGTAGTTCGTGAGCAAGTTTTGGTCGGGCGTTTTCGTCATTAAGATCGCTAAATTCAAGAAAGTGGCTGGTAATTGCCAAGGGGGCACCGCGTGATGGTATTCCATTTTTTTTAGCCGACTGCTTATATGGTACAGTTACTACGCCTTCTGTGGCTAGGAGCCCCTTACCTTGAATAGGTGTAGTAGGAAAATATATCCTTAGCCGTTCCATGTATTGACTAGATTCCCCATCTGTCCAACAACTTATAAGTCCCAATTTTGGCCACAAAGGTTCTAGTGAACCGGCTGTATTAACTGAACCATGTCCTATAACAACTGAATTCAATAATTTCGCCCGATCACCATGTGATCCCGCTTGCAACTCACTGGCTAATTCGTCGCAATTTTCAACAACATATTCTGCTATGCAGATCAAAAACGTAGGGCTCCAAACAGAAAATAAACCCAGCGTTTCAGCTTTTAACAAATGAAGCGCTGTTTGCTTCTTCCAATCTTCCCAGTTTCCAATGCCTTTAACCGATTGAGGTACAGCCATTATCTGCTGTATTGCCCAACGTGCTAGCTGCCCGAAATACTCAGTATCATCGTCAAAGCCAATTGGTATTCCCGCCTCAGTTTTAAGCTCAGACTTTATTGCGGGAGAAATAGACCAGTAATGTGTGGAGCTACCCATTTCTGGGTATTGGTTATATAAGTCTTTGATCCAAGGGTTAGTAGCCCGTGTGAATTCACGCAGCAGGCGTTGGGTGTACGGAATGTACTTATTTGCCCCCGTCGAACCACCAGACTTTTCAAACATAAAAATGGGTTCATCGGTCAAAATATTTTTTTCACCCTTTTTTATTCTATCTATCCAGGGCACAAGCCCATCGTAATCTGTTATAGGAACTATATCTTGGTAGGCCTTAATACTACGAACGTCTGAAAACTTATGGCACTGACCATATTCGGTATATTGATTATTCTTTAAGTAGCTTTTTAGCAAACGACTCTGGGTTATAAGCGGTTTCTTTAAACCGTCCACAAATTTCCGCTCACTATTGATAAGCGAGACCCCATATGCCTTGTGAACTAACGAGATAACACTCATCGTCAAGAAGCCAATCGCTTACTAATAGAATCTCGTAATAATTTTACTGGATAGCTAACCATCAGTTCAAAATCAACCTTTCCTAGACAACAAAGCTCATCACCGAGCGCATAAGCGGGATTCATTTGACGAAAATATTGGATATCGGGATCAAGAAGCGCCGCATCGTCGATGGGTGCAACATCAGATTTAAGACAACCCGACTCATAATCAAACTGGAGCAAACCTTTTTCGGGTTTCCAGTTATCCCCAAACATACTTAATGACAGATGATCGATAATTTCACATACGGGATTTGGCGTTTTTACAGCATGTCTAGGCCAGCAATTAGGGAAATTTCTTGTCATGAGAAGGTATGTTTTGTAGCCTTTGCTTATTAAAAACCAGTAGATATCTGCTGTCGGATATTTAACATAAGATTTTAATAGATATAAGAAAAATTCCTTTTGTAAAGCACGCTGCCCCCAATACTTCTCGCTGATAATCGTATCACCCGAGTAAATAGCGATATACGGCTTACCGTTAAGCTCCTTTCTAAACACCCTGATTGTAGAGAAACCTTCCAGCACACCATTTCCGCTATCCGTTAATAAAATAACGTCTTGTTTCTCTTTAAGGTCGAAAAAAAATGTCTCAAATGACACATCAGCATAATATTTTTCAAATATTTCCCACATGCTATCTATGTGCTTGACGCTTAATGCAGAAACCTCAATGACTTCTGATTTGAGTTTTCCACTTCTCTTTTCTTCAGCATCGTTACGAGCCATCGAGAATAGATTGGCGCTTTGTGCGTAAATTGAATGGCCAAAAAAAGAACTATTACTGGAAAATAATTTAATCATGCCTTTAAATCCAATTTAGATAATCATCCATGTCTATTTAAACTACTGCGGTATCATCCAAAAAATAACGGTATTTTCTAGTGACCGAAACAGCAGTATCAAGCTCATTTTTATTCAAACACTTAATGGTTCGTATCCGAACATGTGGAACGGCGGCGATTATAGTGAATGATTATTACAAGAGCTACGCTTATAACCAATAATGAGAACGATGCTACACAATCACAACACAAAATGCCGTAATCCGCCCCTCATGTAACGCTACGTAACATTATGTAAATACAAAACAACGCCTTTTATCACTTTTATGCACGAAAGTGCACATTTTAGACGAATATCGCAACACGTTTCAGGCATCGCATGGTTCAATTTATACGCGGGACTTTTTTAAAAATAATCTTATCCCTATGCCCATTTATTCTACCGCCTTTGGCGAAAGTGACTCACCGGGCATAGGTTTTCAATATTTATTCCTTTTAATTTTCTATTATGTTCGTTATATTGCGCGCCGTTCAATGTCATCACCGACAATTGAATGGCCATCCAACCACTTTTGGGGATGAATTTGTAAACGTTGATGCTCGGAGCAACCAATGATTAGTAGCGTATCCACTTTTCTAATACAACAACGAACCCGGTTGTCGATTTCCGCATTCCTACTAATACTGGCCTCAGGGTGTGGTGCCACATTTCTGGAATTAAAAACACATTACAGTGTGTTTTTTGATAAAACAGACGAGAACTTAGTCGCCCATCAATCACTAGAAAACAAATTCACCCAAGCAGACAACGTCTTCTTTCTTATTCATACGAGTGACGATAGTATTTTTACGAAAGACACATTAAAGGCAATTCATAATCTGACTCAAAAATCATGGGAGTTACCCTATTCGGTAAGAGTAGACTCTATTACCAACTATCATCACGTCACATCAGAAGACAGTACGTTAACCATTAATCCACTCTATGATGGTGATACAGAATATAATCAGGAAAGCATTAACAACATCAGTAATATTGCTTTAAACCAAACAGAATTATTAAAAACATTTATATCAAAAGACGGTAACTACACCGGAGTCAATGTCAATGTTTCACTTCCATACGCTAGTGAAACAGCTGCTGCTGAAGTTACTTATGCGGCTAGAGAACTAAAGGCAAGTATTCTTTCAAAGCACCCTCAACTAGACATCGATATTATCGGGCAAGTCCCTTTTAACTGGGCATTCAATGAAATGGCAATGGCAGATGGGGAAACGCTTTTTCCCATTATGTTCGGGTTAATGTTTCTAATACTAACGTATTTCTATAGAACAACCGCAGCCATTGCAGGAACCTTATCAATTATATCCACAAGCAGCATAATTGCATTCGGCATGGGAGGATGGCTTGGTTATAGTGTAAATGCTGTCAATCTTGTCGCAGGCATTATAATTATGACCGTAGCCGTCGCAGATTGCGTACACATACTCAATGAGTATTATCCCGCCATCATCGCAGGAAAATCGAAAAACGATGCTCTAGAGCACAGCTTTAGTATTAACTTATGGCCAATCACCATTACTAGCCTTACCACTGCCATAGGATTCCTGGGACTAAACTTTAGTGCATCTCCCGTTTTTCGAGAATTAGGCAACATTACCGCCATTGGTGTAATTGCGGCATGGGGGCTCACATTTTTACTTTTACCCTATCTTCTACTTAAACTAACAAACCAAAAGAGTATTCAAAACATAAAGATAAATAAAGGGCATCGATTCTCATCTGGCTGGATCGAAACGAAATTGCCACAATATATCAAAAACACCAAAACATCCTATTTGGTAAGTACATTGGCCATTGTCACTCTCACCATCGCATGCCTTCCTCTTAATAAACTTGATGAACGCGTACTTACTTATTTTGATGAAGATGTACCTTTTAGAGCCGCTGTCGAAAAAGTACAAGACAAACTATTGGGTTTTGATCGTATTGCCTTCAGTTTTAACACACATCAGTCCTACGGAATAAATGACCCTCTATTCCTCAGTCAAACATCGAATTTCGTTGAATGGGCGAGAAGCCAACCAGAAGTCACACAAGTTATCAGTTACACCGATACGCTGAAAAATATCAACATGGTCATGCAAGATAACCAAGCTGAATCCTACTCCCTACCCGCTACAAGCGAGGAAGCAGGACAACTCTTACTAACCTATGAGCTATCACTTCCTTTTGGTGCGGACCTAAATCACCTAATTGACCACCAGAAAGAAGCGCTGAGAATCAGTGTTGGACTAACATCTCAGTCTGCAAATACCCTCATCGACTTTGAAAATAGAGCCCAGAATTGGCTCAGCGAAAATATGGCTGAGAATTTTGATATATCTCCTGGCGCCAGCGTTTCAATGATGTTTGCACATTTAGGGGCAAACAATATAGACAGTATGATTACCGGCAACATTATTGTCACAATACTTGTTACACTTTCTCTAATTATAATTCTCGGCTCTTTAAAGTTTGGCCTGCTAACGTTATTACCCAATATAGTGCCTGCACTTATGGCCTTTGGTATTTGGGGTGTTTTTGTAGGAGAAATCAACATGGCTGTTGCTGTTGTATTCTGCCTTACGCTGGGCATAGTTGTTGATGACACCGTTCACTTCACGTCAAAATACCTCTATGGGCGACGAAACCTTAAATTACAACCTGTTCAGGCGATGGAATTTGCCTATCGTAGAGTAGGAAAGGCTCTACTGATTACCACTATCACATTGGTTACAGGTTTCTTAGTACTCTGTTTCTCTTCGCTTAAAGTAAACTCTGCCATGGGTATATTAGTGGCGATGACAATATTTATTGCTTTTATATTTGATCTTTTTGTTTTCCCTAGACTGCTTGTTTTGGTTGATTCTAAAGAAAGCCGGAGCGTACATGGCGAGGAAAAAAACCTTTCTGAGACCAATATAGCGAACGGATAACCACACTAAAACTAGAGATATAGATACAAGAAAAAGCACCCCGTCACGTAATCATTAATTACGAGACGGTGCATTAAATTATGTGGCAGAACATTAAGTAAAGTCGAAAACAATACTAGGAAGCCTAAGCTTAACTATTAGCAATAGAAGATATTTTCTTTAAGTGATCGTACGGTAGCATTAAACCATGCGTCGATATCTTTCGGAGAGAATGCCATGTGCGTGGCGCACATTTCCAAAGACAAATGACCATTGATGATAGTCGATGCTACAAATACTGTTTGAGACTTAGTGTGACCAGAAATCGACTCTACTACTTTATGTGTATAAGGTCGGTTTTGATCTCGAACATGTGAATAGATAAAGGTGAAACGTTCGAACAAACTACGTTTTGATGTTTTAACCAGTGTTCCGTTATAGACATGATTCTCCAGGAAACGATGGCTCGGAACGATAAGAGATGACATAGCAAGCAAGGACATCGGACCACCGGCTCTAGCTTCGTCATAAACCTTGCGTATTTGATCAACCAAAGGCTGATCACGAACAACTTGTTGGATGTAGGGGTTTATTAGACAACCAGGTGCGAGATCATCCGCATGCTCAAACAACTGACTGACATCTGACGCAATACCGAACTGTTGACGCGTCTTTTCAGGATACAGTTCAAACAGCGCACTTGATAATGCTCTATGCACAAAGGCTGCTGTACTAAGGTCAACAGATTTTGATGCGATTAAAATATCTTCGGTTTCGGAGATAGTAAAATGATAATTGGCAACATGTGAACCCGTTGAAAGCGGATCTGGAACTTTGTTGCGACTGATGTCAACGGTTTGGTTTTTATTGTTCAACCCTGCTTTAGCTGCGAGTTTTGCGAAATGGGCCATACCACGCCATGCCAATCCAAATTTATTGGCTGGCTCGCCTGGTTTATTCCAATGCACAGGAGCCATATCTGGATTAACAACCGTTTTAGTTTGCGTGGGATTGTTTTCGTAATACAAGCGGCACCACTGATCTAACCATGAAAACGCAGTCCGCCCGTCCGCGAATACATGGCTAATGAGAAATACAATAGTACGTGAGTCAATATGACGAATTCGAATAGGAAAAGATTCGTTGATAGGAAAAAAACTTGAATAAACCGCTTCAAGAGAATGATACGTATTTTGTTCTTTTTCCTCTTGAAATAGAAAGTCATGGGATTTTTTGTCATCCAAAAAAAACCACTCGTATCTTTTTCGAGCTGTTACATAAGTGTACTTTGTGGAGATAGCGGGATACAAATAAATCAATGATTTATAGGCGCTCCAAGAAACTGACAAATCGACATCGGACTTTAACTTTAAGGTTAATACAATATCATTTGCTTTTGCGGCCTTTTCAAATCCGCAATAAAAAACACTTGGAAAACTATGCATAGCCATACTGCTCCTTGGGAAATATTAGGATCGCAATAGTAATGGCAGAGAATAAATTAGGCTATAAAAATATGGAAATTGATTTAGAAAACAATATGTCTATCGATAAAATTGAAAATGTGGAGCCAATTGAGAATTTAAAGAGAAAAATCAACATAGGTAAGCTAAACGCGCCACCAAAAGCATGGTACTACCTGGGAACAGTAAAAAGCATAAAAACAACACCAACCCCTTTTTCACCATGGGGAAAACCGTTAATCGCTTATAGAAATAAAGAAGGCATTGTTGCCCAATATCGTCATTGTATTCACATGAACACAGACTTGGCAAAGGGTTCTGTTGTGAATGGTAATATTACTTGCCCAATGCACGCGTGGAAATTTGACAAAAATGGAAAGTGTACAGATATCCCTGGGGGTAATCACAACGAATGTACATTACGTCTACCTACATTCCCTACACACATCGTAGGTGGTCACGCCTTTGTCTATAAGCAAACAATCAAACGTGGAGAAACGCCTCCTACAATGCCTTTTCCTGCGTTCGAAGACCTTGGCTGGGATGATTTTGAAATTGGAAAAGGGATCGATTTTTTAAGTGATTCTCCCTGGTATCTAATAACGGCAAACGGCTTCGACATATGCCACTTTGAATTTGTCCATGGAAGGGTTCCATTAATAAAATCAAAAATAAACTTCAACTCGAACAACCACTGTAGCATTAATCACAATTACAAGAACATTAGCCAGACTTGGTTTGATAGGCTTGTCCGCTACGTCTACGGTGAAAAAATGAGTCTTAATTATAACGTCTTTAATGGCAATATGATTTTGTCTCGAACCGGAATGAATGGAAAATCTAACTATATGTGTGCCAACGTACAGCCCCTCGATAGTGAACGTTCAAAAATCACTATTTTCCCTCTAACACCAAAAACTATAGCAATCAAACAAATACCGATTCTAAAACACATTGGAAATTTTATCCGGAGAATTATCATTCGCCAATTTTTTCTTGCCGAACTTCGATCAATAAAAAGCGTAAGGCTACTTCCGGAAAACTTAATGGAATCAGATAGAGTCGTTACTCAATACTTTCACTGGCTATCAACAGCCATGCACAAATCAACTACTAAGGAGGAAACTCATGAAAAATGAATTAGACGGAATCGACATTAGCATTCCCAAGAATTTAAACATTGCAATTGCACTTACGGCAGCATGCGTATCAATTTCATGTTTATATATCGCCAGCCATGCACAAAGCTGGGTAATTGTCCTAATTGCAGCCATTGCATTCTCTTTTGTTAACAACACTCTATTTTCGTTGATGCATGACGCCGCCCACTTTGTACTTCATCCAAACCGAAAAATCAATCATGCATTGGGCATGTTTATATCAGGTTTTTTTCCAACTGGATTTACATTCCAGAGAATTAGTCATCTCAACCACCATAGAAATAATAGAACCGACGTCGAAATGTTTGAAGCTTACTATCCAAATGACAATAAGATATTAAAGTCAATACAGTGGTATGGGCTTCTTCTTGGCGGATACTGGCCAATGTATATGGTGGCCTTAGTACTCTATACACTATTTCCAACTTTACTTTTTAATAGCATTCTTAGAAACACCGATAACAAAGCAATAAAACACACTGGGGCTGATGCATATATAAAATTATTTGAAAATAATCCAAAAACCCCTCAAATTAAGGCTGAAATAGTTTATTCGTTCTCATTCCAAGCTGCTCTGTGCTACTTACTTGACTACAGTTTATGGCCTGTTGCATTCTGTTATTGGGTATTCTCTCTTAATTGGGGAGCTTTACAGTACGCAGATCATGCCTATACCAAGCGAGATATTCGTTATGGTGCTTGGAACCTCAACGTTAACCCAGTGGTACGTTACATTTTCCTTAATTACCACTTTCACCTCGTTCACCACGTCTACCCTTATGTGCCTTGGATTCACCTTGGAAAATTTGTTGACAATGTTGGTGACAACGGTATTCGTCCAACATTCATGAGTATTTACTTGAAAATGTGGAAAGGCCCTCGCTTAACAACCGAAAAGTCCCCTAACGAACTAGACTTGGAATTTAAAGAACTACTTGAAAATGGTTTAGTAACTGAGCCCAATAAAAACAACACCGAGGCCCCCTCATGCTAGCAAGTAAAGAAGACTTGGTATTTCCAGCACTAGACACAAAAGATAGGTCTACTGATTGTCTTGTTATTCTAGAGCTAGATCCAAATCGTTTTACCGATCACAAAGAACTAGCGGCGAAACTTATCGCCGCCACTCTGCGAATAAAAAATAGAATGCCGAAAAATAGGCAATTATTGGTAGGTAAGCACTGGGTCGATGGGGAAAATTTTAACGGTACGTTAGATACTGTAATTTGTAATGACATCCATGTCGCTATAGAAATATGGATTAATCAGCCCCTTAATACATCCAATTGTTTTTGGTCTCAAAAGCTGTTCGTTGATGAGGGTAACCGTAAAATTAGCTACTCCCTTCGAGCACACCATTCCTTCTCAGATGGAACCAGTATGAGTAGTATTGCTGAGGCAATATTACTGGACGCTCTTAGTCCTATAGAATCCAGAACTAAGTTTGACGAACCTGTCACCACATTAAAATTTGAAGAAAAAAAACCCAAGAACCCCTTTTTGCCATCCAGCTATGTACAACCTATCACTAAAGATGGAAAAATATCTGGATCCAGGAGATTTCATTCAATTGTCCTAAGCAAGGATTTCCTAATTGACCTACCTGAAGAGGTTTCTCAAGTTGGGTTGAATAACTACGTTATCTCCAGCTGCTTATTGGGATTAAAGGGCGCTAAGATTGCCATATCACAAGACTATGGTGTTTGCATTCCTATCAGTATACGAGAAAAAGATAGCCAAGGTGTTGGCAATGGTGCTAGCCGAATCATATTATTCGACAAGCCTGGCGCGAATATTTATGAGCTCGCCAAATATTTCAAAAAACAACTGAGTTGGAATTACAAAAATGGCGGTTGGCACTTCCCAGATATCCCGATAAAATGGATACCGCTTTTCATCTTCAATCTTTTGATTAAAATAAGCATGCGAATTAAGCGCGCACACAGAGGCAGCTTTATATTCACAGGATTTGATGGTACGTCCGTTAAATCCAATGTGCCTGGCGTAAAAGACGCCATATGCATTGGGCCACTAACACGAAATTATTCATTGATTCTGTCCCCTGTTTATTTCCCAGACAAAATAAACCTAATTGCCACCTATAATGATGGATGTTTTACAGAAGAAGATATAACGCATCTATTGGAATGTATTTCAGAAACCTTTCATAGCCATATTTAGAATAGCTACCGAGAGCCCGAATAGCTATCGAGCATATTCTATGCGTTATTTAGAGCTGTCTGCGGGTCAATTACAATTCCGAGACAGCTCAGCACTTAATGATTAAACTTCGAAATAGAAGCCGAATTCGTTAGGCTATAGGTATAACCAAAACAATACACTGTTGCCATCACTACCACAGGCATAAGCGTTAATAAAAGCTCAGGCGTACCAACAACTATATGGCCCATTAACATAAACATAAATGAACCAATAGAACCTACCCCCCCAACAATCAATATGGAGTACTTCCAATTTTTACATTTTTCATAGAGCCACTCAATGAATGCCGAACCAAAAAAAGTACTGATCGCACTCTGAAAACCTTGCGCTGCACCAGACATTAAGGCAACAGGCATGCCATGGTTAAAATTAGCATACATTGCCCAGCCCCCCCACAAACAAAAACCTATAATTGTCATACTTGCTAGTCTAAAGTGAAGATTTAAGTACCAATGAGATTTCAATCTATGCATGTATTTTTCCTTCATATTTTAGCGCTGTAAATATTCCGACTTTAACTACCTACCTTTCCAACGCATTTTTCTAGTTTAATGTACGAAATAGAAGGCCAATGACGTACATGAGCTAAGTAAGCCCCGTGCTCTAAATGTCGTCAAATGAAATTTCAAACAATATTCTGTGTTAATGACCTTTCATTCATAATATCAAAAAGCAGAAGTGACGTGAAAATATTCCCCAGCAACAAATTTGTTTTACAAGCTATTGTACTATTCACTGGGGCGATAGCGTTAACACTTAATATAAATTTAACAAATAGAGGATTAAAAATACCGGACTTTTTAAGATTGGAGTGACTCAGGTAATGCAACCACATTTCCTTCCCCCTTTTTTCTTTTGTGAAATCACCCCATGAAAACCCATTATGGTAAGCTTGTTTATGTCGATTTATCATATGTTTAGGGACATGCATTTTGAATGATTCATGAAGTATATATTTTTCTTGCAACTGCTTTAGATTAGTAAGATATTCGGCCGGTAGTGTTTGAGCAAAGTCTACTACGTCATTATCTAGGAATGGGAGCCGCCCCTCTATAGAATGTGACATTTGAACTCTATCTCCTTGCATTGGGAATACATAATGAGACATTTGATTGAAAGATAGTGAACGATTAAAATCGACTCCATTAATCCCATCGTCATAGAGCGATGAATACACGGTATTAATGGTCGAATCAACTCTTGACTGTGAATTGAGTATATCTTCAGAAAACAGTCTTTTTCTAATATTGGACATGTGTTGGTATCTAATATTGTAACTACTATCATATCTACCTTTATAGGTATATCTCTCCCAGTCTTTACATGGAAACCAGAGTGATACTTTATTGCTTCCTTCGAGTTTTTCAAAACGATTCTGCATGTCACGAAATTCGAATTTATTTAAACTGCTATTTCTTTTGTTTTCTCTGATTTGATCTAACTTGAAGAATGCGTATCCAGCGAAAAGTTCGTCTGCGCCTTCTCCCGTTATACAAGATTTAACGCCAGACTGTCTAACATGCTCTGATAGTAGAGTCATCGCGATTGGCTGAGGACTAGAAATTGGAATCTCGATATGCCTTAACGTATTCACTAAATTGTCAGCCATATCATATTTTGACGCACTATAGCACGAGAAGGGCATGTTTAGTGATTGTGCTGTTTGCTTAGCAATGCTGGATTCATCAAACCCTTCTCCTTCAAAGCCAATTGAAAAGCAAGGAATATTGGGTTGAATAGATGACGCTGAGCTAGCAATTATTGTTGAGTCGATACCTCCACTTAAATAGCAGCCCATTTTGCTATCCGTCACTAAGCGCCTTTTGACGGCCTGATTTATTAGTGATCGTAGTTCTGTTGCAGCATCGTCAAAGCTCATGTTGGTTTTATTGATGTATTCTGGTTTCCAATAACAGTGTTCTTGTAATTGATTTTCAGTCATTAATAAATAGTGTCCTGGCTTGACTGTATTAATATCTTTGTAAAATGATTCTTCGCCAACAAAAGATCCCATAAATGATGAGAGTAGATAATCAGGAGATGGCATTGGTGACACTCGACCGAGCCCAATAAGGGCTTTCACTTCAGAACCAAACACGATTTCAGTATTGCTTTTGTAAAAAAATAGGGGCTTTACCCCGAATCTATCTCTAGACGCAATCATTTTTTTTCGTCGATTATCCCAAAGTACGAATGAAAACTCACCATTCATATGCTTGAACATATCAGTACCATATTCGACGTATAGTTTTAATATGACTTCTGTGTCGCTAGCAGTTTTAAACTTATAGCCTTTTGCACTTAATGATATTCGCAGTATTTCGCAGTCGTATATCTCACCGGCGTAAGTAATGTAAATATCGGATTCTTTATCATGCATTGGTTGACTACCATTTGCATGATCAATGATCGATAAGCGAACATGAGATAAGCCAACAATGTCATTATTCACCAAAGCAGACCCAAATCCATCAGGTCCCCTGTGTTGTAATAATTTGATCATTTTATTTAGATCATTCTGATCAACCTTTTGGCCGTTTGTAGAGAATATTGCCCCAATACCACACATATATGATCCCCATAGAGAAAAGTTATATAACTACTGCTATCATTTTTTACGAATTATTAGAAAACATGAGCGCTCAGCCCCTCCTGCCTTTCCCCTGGAACCGCTCACGGGGTTCAGCGTAACCTTGGTATTGGCATTGGGAAAACCAAGAAAAAACCCTCTAGGCAAACTTATATCGATAGATTCATCATCAGCGCATTCTTCTGCTTTAAACCAAGGCAAAATAAGTTTGTTATTTTGGATATAACAACGCTTCCGCTTTTATAATATCAAGACAACCTATGGCTCAATCAGGGACACAAATAGATTTTTCATTACTTAATCCGTTAATTTACAAAAATCCCAAAGAGACGCCGCTTTACAGCTATTATGCCATTTAACCTTAGTCCTTAAGTAGTACGTACACCTCAAGAATGGCATCTAAAAAAGTATGGACATTTACAAATCCAGTATCGTATATTCTCTCATACAGCCGGACAGTACAGAAGCTTGACATCGAAAAACTACCCACAATAAACGTTTACGTCACTCCACTTAGCAGCGCTCTCCTCGCCTTTTTAAATGCCTCACACTTTGACGACAAGATACTGGAAAAGCTTCTCTTGTACAACATACACAACACGGTATTGCAGACCCCGCAACTTAGCCAGAGATGAAAGCCTGAATGAAGCCACCTCGGGTGTAGGCGCTTTTTTCAGGGTGGCTTGTCATGTTTAGTAGGGGTAAACTACGAGCATTAAAGAACGGGTCCGCCTCATAACAAAAACTAACACAGTCCATTCAACTAGGTAAATATAGTGACTATCCAATCAACAATAATACCCTCCAGTACATTGTTTCACGGTCACGTCGAGCGTGGTGAGTATGCTGACGCTTTCTACTCATTCCGAGTAATGCGGGTCGAACGATTTATTTTGAAATTTACTGGATGAACTACTAAACCGTGGCCAGCTTTACTTGGCCACTACAACGAGTATTAAGGTTGATTTAAGGTGAAAAGGTGACTTCAATTAAACGGGTTCTTATTATTGGTGGATATGGGAATTTTGGTAGTTTCATCTCAAAAACACTCGCAACGGAAGCGAATATCAAGATAATCATTGCTGGACGTTCGATTGAGAAAGCACGACGTTTTTTGTCTGAACTAAAAGCTAGCAATGAAGCCGAGGCTGTGGCCTTGGATATTAATGTCGGTATCGCAGATGCCTTACGAAACATAAACCCTGATATTGTCATCCATACCTCTGGTCCATTTCAGGTACAAGGTTACGATGTGGCAAAGGCTTGTATTGATGCCGGATCGCATTATATTGACCTGGCAGACGGTCGTAATTTTGTTAATGGCATTACTGAACTTGATGTAATAGCAAAGGCGAAAGAAGTTTTGATTGTTAGCGGAGCGAGTTCCGTCCCCTGTTTAACTGCTGCACTAGTTGATTACTATAAAACCTACTTCGAGAAACTTGAGTCTCTAGATTACGGTATAACGACAGCGCAGAAAACAGCGCGCGGTCTGGCAACAACCGCCGCGATTTTGGGGTATACAGGTAAGGCCTTTAAAACGCAAATAGATGGGATGCCAAAGAAGGTTTTCGGCTGGCAGGGTTTGCATGTTCGTCGCTATAAAGGGCTGGGCTGGCGCCTATTAAGCAATTGCGATATCCCTGATTTAGCGTTATTTCCTCAGCGATATCCTGAACTTAAGAGCGTTCGATTTTATGCGGGACTAGAGGTCCCCTTTATCCATATGGCGCTATGGGCGTTATCGTGGCTGGTGCGACTTGGTCTTATTCGGAATTTAGCAAAGGCAGCCCCGCTACTGCTGAAAACATCCTATATGTTTGATTGGCTCGGAACGGCCAATAGTGCCTTTCATATGGAATTGTCCGGCAAAGGAAAACAAAAAGAAGATAAAACTATTACGTTTGAACTGACGGCTCGCTCCGGTGATGGCCCTTATATACCGTCGATGCCTGCGATATTGATGGCTAAGAAATTGGCAGCTGATGAGGTGTCGGATACCGGTGCGCAGCCTTGTGTCGGCTTAATCACGAAGGGTGAATATTTGGGCGCGCTGGGGGAGATGGACATAAGCTGGAATGAAAGATGATTAAGTATCGATTAATGGCAATTGACTTATTTGCGTTAGTCAATTCCTTCCCTCAATACTTGCCTACCGCATTCAAAAACCAGCCACCAGCTTCATAATCCAAGTCCGTCAAATCATCAGAGAAGTTACTGAAATTATATCCAACCCCAGCCTTAAAATGCTCACCAAAATGACGATAACCCGCCACCAGCCAACCATGGCGCGAGTCATTTGCGCTGATTTCATTACGCAAACGCCACTCCAATGTTACATCCCAAGCATGAACCACATGCCAATCCGCGCGCAGAATAAATAACTCTCCTTTGCTCTCAAACCAATCAGCACTATCGTCACGACTAGGACGCAACTCACCAAGACGGTATGCGTACTTACCTCCCAAAGACCAACGTGGGCTAAGGTCGACGGTTACATCACCAGCAACAACCTGGCTACGCTGAGCATAATCCACGGTACTTACGTCGGTGGTGTTAAATTGCTCATCCGGGGCCAGGTCGTAAAGGTAGGTATATTTCACTAACGCATTTAACCAATCACTGCTCACCGGTCTGTAGGCGTACCCCAGGGAAGCCTCGGCGAAATCAGCATCAAAAACATCACCCAAATTTGACTCACTGATAGCCGCATCCAAATGAATAATGGCGCGCCAATCTTGTGAGACTTGTGATGAATAATTATTACGAACCAACCATACGCTGCGATCTTCAGCGTCACTTTTGTCATCGCGATATTCTAGTATGCCGCTGTAGCGTTTACCTGCATCGGTATACCCCATGCTAGCGGTTATCGCCAAACGCTCAATTTCGTTATCCGCTTCTTGATTAATGTCCCCGTGTTCCATGCCCAACCCGTAACTCCATGCATCAGTCGGGGCATAATTGATTCCGTATCCCTGCATTAACCCACTACCCTGCCCGCCGCTCAAGCGGCGCCCCTCTGCATACACATTTACGCTATCGCTCCAGCGATTACGCACACCGAAAACAAACTGTCCATTGCGCGAGCGCGCTCCGTTGTCTGTGCGATCATTATCCAATTGGTAATTACTGTAAATACTGGTGCGGTCTGACCATTGGTAATCAATGCCGCCCACAATACCCAATCCCATGTCTCCTGCAGAAATCTCGCCATTCAATGCAGCCTGTTCCGCTATTTGATATATACCCCCGACACCGGCGCGGTGATTGCGCTCGCGTTCGTCATCACGGTGTAATGTAGCCTGTGTAAAGCCCCACAACGACCAATCTTCGGCGGACAGGTATTTCATTTGTACGGCCAAGTCTTCACGCGCACCGCTATCAATGGAAGTGCCTTCACGGTCATCAGCACGTAGTCCCGCACCGATCAACCAACGTTCATTCAAGCTATGCGCTAGATTAATTTCAACCACACTCAAGTCGCCACTCTGATCATTGCTAGTGTCATCCAGTTTTAAGGTAAGCTCTGTATCGTCGCTCAATGGAGCGGTAACACTAGCTCCGAATTTCTCGGTTTCCCCCCGAGTTAATCGACCCGGTGCAGAAAAACCATCTTCGCGATTTTCAATGTAGAACGTGCCACGCCCCTCCTCTTTACTGCCTTTTTTTTCACCAAACAAATCGGAAAAAACAAACGCTGCTTCAATTCGGTTCGCATTTGCATCACCGCCGCCACGATCAACTTGGTTAAAACCAAAACCGCCATCGTCGGAAGTTTGATGGTCCAAACCTGTACCGTCTGAATTTGCCATTTCAGCTTTAAGCCAGGTGTCGGCGTTTTTACGCAGCGTGATATCGATACCGGACAAGTTCTGGGTTTGATCAAATTCTTTTTGACGCGAACTGCTAATACCCAATTTAACTGTGTCATTAAGCCAGTAAGCGGCACGGCCACTGGTAACCAAATCCTTTGTATTGGCAAAGCCGGGGGTGTATTCATAGGCCACCACTAGATAGGCCGGATGCCCCGTTATACTCGACGCACGTACCAATTGACTATCACCGGCTACAGACGCCAAGGGTGAGGTGAGTAAAACACGTCCTTGAATTGAATCGATTTGATAATTGGTGCCCGCGCTTAGATTATTAACATGCAATACCAATCCCGAATCCTTGTCGCGCACTTCAATCCGTACTCGTTCACTGCCTTGGGTAACGTCCTGGTGACGAAGAAAGAAGACCGAACCACCTGTGCCGCGAAAATCTTCACGCGTGGATATGGTTCCAGGCTCCGCTGCAACGGCATCCACCTGCAAGCGGTGTTCGCCGCTCGTGGTAAACTGGTCGTCGGCATAATGTAATTGCGCGCCATAAAGAGCACGGTCAATCTGAGTTAATTCAGTATCGCTTTGTTGCTCTTTGAAATTACCCCACAGTGCATGGGAATGCCCCTTGTCCGCCCGCAGGTAAAATTTACCCTGAGTCGGTGCATCTTCGATTAAGGTTGAATCGTCGCCAAAGACTGGCCAATGTTGTTTTGCATCCATACGCCGCAAGATAGCTTGCGGGTTCTTTTCATCGATATTGGTGAAAAGATCTTTGAATTCTTCGTTCCCAGTATCAGCACTCCCAGTGATGGTATAACCAGATTTTGTTTTGCCTTTGGTGTAAAAGGCCAACCGACCATCTAAATACCTATCTTCGTCGTAGTGATAATCGCCAGCGTTTACCAACTGCGCAGGGCCTTTGGTTTTATTCTGACCAAGAGTTAAGTCCGCTATTGCGATTGTAAACCAGTCATTCGCTGGCAAACGCAAATCTCGACGATAAATTCGCCCTGCGCCCTGTGCATCCAATACGGCAACTTCTATCTTATGTAAGCCACGAGGAATAATTTGTTGCATCACAAAGCTGTGTTCTGTACTGACAGCAACAGGTTTCCCCATGGCGATAACATGGTGTCCATCAGGGATTTCACGGCCATTAATTGTGACGACGCCACCCTCCACTGGAATACGCTGGTGTTGTAAGTGATTTTCGCCGTAACCCGCCGCCAATTCATAAGTTTGGTTTTCTATGACATGTTTTTTTTCATCTTCATTGTCTTCATAGTCACGCTCGCGTACAAAGCGCAGCGGCATCAAAGTTGTCTCATCATAACGGCCTTCGTCATCGTAAACTCGCACCTGATAAAATAACTGGCGTGGTAATTTTTTTTCTATTGGTGTCCACTGAGCTCTTAACTGTGCATCCAACACTAGGGTTGCTACCATTTTTTGGGCGCGATCCATAATCAGAATTTCAGCGCGATCTATCCAAAATAGATAATTACTATGGGCCTGAAAGCGAATAGGATGACTAAGATCCACCGTACGATCACTGGCATTGACGCTTAACCATCGTGGTTGCGACAAGTTATCATACTGGATTTGAATATTTGCCCGCTCCAACTCTACATCCGTACAACGTTGTTGATCGGCGCTAGCCCTATTCATATTCATAGCTGCCGAGGTTTGGGGTTGACCGTCGATGCTGATGCGGAAAGGAACAGCGACCATTGCTTCCGTTCCAGCCACCTTATCCACGTCACACAACGGTGCCCCCGTTTGTTCGACACTGGCGCTATGGGTCACTTCGTCATACCAAACTTGCACCTCAACTCGACGATTTAATTCCATACCTTCGGATGTTGCGTTACTAGCAATGGGTTCGTCAGGCCCTTTTGAGTCGTAACTGATGGATTCCGGAGAAAGGCTCAAGGTATCGATAAAAAATTGGCCAGCACGAACGGCACGCGCCTTTCCTAAGCCGTAATTATCTTTGTAACGTTGCCTCGCGCGGGCAGATAGTTTTTGTGAATCTGTATGACCGGTAATATGAACACGAATATTTTTGTGATCAGAAAATTGCTTTAGAAGCTTATCCCACTGTTCTGCGTAGTTTTCTCCTACTTTTGAAAAACCCGAAGCAAAGTGTAACGGATCTACGCCTTTTTCTACCATAACCGCTTGGACTTGTTCGCTCTTGCGTTCGCGAATATCAACGCTATCATCGCCATAAACGAGTAATTCATCCAGACCCCACAGTATTATATTTTTCGTTGGCAATTCACGCTCTGCCTGTTTCGGTATAGGTTGCTGATAGACCCAGCTATCATCGTTCAATAAACCACGAGCGCCATCATAGGTTTGCTGGTTAGGCGTTTGCGTTTGCTCTAGCGGCTGTGCCAGGCAGGGTTGAGCAATTACGGTAGCTAATATCAGGGCGCAGCATTTCAGTATAAAATTACTTAATGTTGAATAATTCATTGTGCCACCTCCTGTGTGCTTTCCTTGCTAGCAGAAGCTTCACTAACCGTAGTCTCTATAACAGCAGCCCCTCCGCCATCACCCGCTTCGATAATCTCTTTCTCAAGTTGCAAGTCGTAACAACAATCACCGAGTTCACTCCAACGCTCGCGCATAAATTTATCGACGTAATCAACCCGTTCCTGAGCCCTGCCCTCTTCCTCATTATTTTCTAACTGGTAAGCAATACGTAAAATGGACGGCGCTTTTTGTAACATCACCAACAAATCATTCAATCGTTGCAGATAGGTTTCTGCCAATTCGGTTTCGTTTTCGACAAATGCCTCGCTGGTAAGATCGAGACGCACAATGCGGTGAATACCGGCACCAAAGTTGAGCTTGGCAATTTTACCGGTTGTTAACCGAATTACCCGAGGGTTCTCAGTCGTAACGCGATAACCCGAAGGCAAGGTACGGGCGTCTAATTTGAGAATGAAATTTGTCCCTCGCATCTCGTCAGGGGTAGCAGCGCAGGTTACGTGATAACGCCCTTCGGAATCAGTAGTGATCAACTCGCCGCTAACAGTTGCTAGGCGCACGGCCGGCAAGCCCGGCTCACCGCTATCCTGGTAACCATTTAGATTATGGTCATCAAATACCTTGCCGATAATATCACTGCAATCGAAGGTCGGGTTGGGTACAACCTGCACCACAGCGCTGGCAATATTCGACGATAGATTACCGAACATTTCAGCCCAAGCACGGTTGGTATATTCACCATCGGCAACACCTGAGCCAGGTATCATTAATAGTGTAAAGACATGGGTTTGGTCGACACTGAAGTCAATATTAGGCCAATGTAATTCTCGACCTACTTGGTTTGGTTCTAATAAAACCTGGTCCAATTGCGCCGAGTCTTCTACATACTTAAAACCCGGAGGCATTTGGTCTACTACATCAACCGCATTAAGGTTAATGGTTAGATTATTGTGCACACGGATAACATAGGGAACCAAGTCACCTTTATTGACTGTATCTATGGACGCTGTTTTGGTGACAGTTAACGCGCCTCCCATAATCGGGTCTACAGGAATGTGGTTATTTAATACATTGCCCGAAGGCAAGGCTGTATCCAGGTTAAAACTTAGGTAATACTGAGTGGTATCGGCCGTTGTGGCAAACCCCACTGAGTTTGTGGCGCAGGCTGCAGGGTCGTGCAGCGCTGTACTTTCAACCGGCGCAATATTGCTGGTTTGCACCAGCGCCGGGTCGGGTAGCGCTGCAACCACCGGGGTATTCACGCACACAGGGATCATCTGAGAGCCACCAGGAAGGTAACCGGCAGGTTCGACAACCGTCAGCGTATAAACGCCGGAAGGGGCATCATTAATCAGCAAGAATTCGTAAAAGCCCTCCTCTTGAGTTGTTTGCGTGACATTGTTAATGCCGCCGACCAATTGCGTGGAGGGGTCAAAACCGGCTGGGCCGCCGAGGGTAATTTCGGCACCGGACAGGGGGTCTCTAGTGTTGCTATTGTAGATTATGCCGCTGGGGTCTAGGGGTAAACTTTGCTCGATCACATTATCGCCAGGGAACAGCGTCATCTTGTCCAGGAAGCCACTGGAATTATCAGCCCCCGCCGGATTATTATTGCTGTCGATCGTACCGACGATGTAATTGCCCGCGTGTTCGTTCGGTACAGGGATACCCAAGATTGCACCTGATTCCGGGTCACGGAAAACTATCTGATAACCGCTACCGGGGGATATTGCGGTAAAAGCATAAGTGCCATCGCTGGCGGTGGTTGTGGTTCTGATCGTTCGCCCATTGAGCAACAGTTCAACATTCCAATTAGCGATAAGTGCCTCACCCGCGTCACGCACACGGTCGTGATTGATATCGCGCCACACCGTACCGGATACTTGTGCAGCCTCAACAATCAGGGTCGGGTCATCATCACTGTCGTCTCCCTCAAAACCTGGAGGTTCTCCACCGCCGGTAATCACAGCGTTGTTCACCAAAGTTTGGCCGGCAAGGCCATCTTCGACCGCGACCCTGAGTTCGATAGGAGCAGCGTTTTCTCCAGCGGCTATCACCACACTACTATCGCACGTTACAATCTGGCCAATAATGGTACAGCGCCAATCAGGGTTACTTAGTACTTCCAACGCGGTCATTCCCACTGGCAACGTATCGACCACGGTAAGGTCGGCGCTGGTACCAATCGTGCCATTATTGGTAAAAGCAATGCTGTAAATACCTGTAGTTGATCCCTCGCCAAAGGTTTCAGGGTGATGGCTTTTCGTCAGACTTAAGTCGGACACGTCACCCGGTAACTCAGAAAAGAGATTGGCCTCAGCCGTGTTTCTGGTGTCACTTAGCACAATGACACTGACACTGCTGGGGGTAGTTGCAACGTCTGTTGCCACTCCCCCCCCGCTACCAACACTGGTTAACCCGTTGCTGGTGCCTTCCGGCTGCGTCGGTTGGGTCAACGTGTAAGTGCCCAGTGGTAATTCAATAAAACTAAAACTACCGTCGGCAACGCTGGCAGCTTCCAACGTTAGCGTATTACCAAACACATCGATGCCGGTAAGCTCAATGATTTGTCCACTCAATCCATGGTCGTTGCCGTTACTGCTACCGCTGTTGTCGTAGTCTAGAAAAACCTGGCCATGAACACTGCCGTTGTGATGAATTTCAGCAAAGTTGTTCTCGCTGGAGTTGATACCGGCTGCTAACACTATGCCGGTAATGGCACTGGGCACTTCGGTAATTGAGGTCGCCGTACCAGCACTGCCACCGCTACCCACTATGCCCGCAATGGTTATGCCGTTGGCGGTATCCAGCGGTTGTATAGGCTGGCGTATGGAATAGGTGCCGGGGGCCAAATTGTTAAATTGGTAATTGCCATCAGCGGTGGTTCGCGTAGTAGCGATAATAACATCGTCAGTATCCAGTAACTCAATGCTAATGCCCGCTAACCCGCTGTCAGCATCGTCTTTCAAGCCATTATTATTTTCATCCATAAACACCGTGCCGCTGATACCGGCGGGGTCAGAGATGGGGGTTGGGTCCTCGTCATTATTGTTACCAGCAAAGCCCGGCGGTTCTCCGCCTCCGTTAACTACCGCGCTATTGATCAAGGTCTGTCCAGATAAACCACTCGCCACCGCGACGTTAATGTTGATCGCACCACTACTTCCGCCAGCCTCGATGACAGCAGAGCTTGTACAAGTGACTAACTGCTCGGCAATGGCACAACTCCAGTCCGAATTTTCAGCTACCGCTATAGCGGTGATACCTACTGGCAATGTATCCACTAAGGTTAACGTACCACTAGTATCAATGTTGCCTATATTACTCGCCAGCAAGGTGTAAACACCGGTTGTAGACTCGACATTTAAGGTGGCGGGCAAATGCGTTTTCAGTAATTTCAGATCAACGACGTTACCTACTTGCTCAGCAAAATTGTTCCCATTGGATATCAATTCAGAACTGGCGCTCAGGTCAATTCCCGTAATCACGCTAGGGCTGGTGGTGACGGGTGTTGCCGTGCCACCGTTCGTACCTGGTGTTGTTATCCCGTTGCTAGTACCAGTAAGTTGATTAGGCTGCGTTACGGTATAGCTGCCACGCGCTAAGCCGACAAAACTATAACTGCCATCTTCACCTGTAGTGGTAGTCATTGTTACCGTATTGCCATTGATATCAGTGCCGGTTAACTCAATGCTTTGATTGATAAGACCGTGGTCGTTATCGTTGAGCAAACCATCGTTGTTATAATCAAAAAATACTGCACCGTTAACATGAGCACCCTTTATAATTTCTGCAAAGTTATTACCCGTCGCAGCAGTGCCAGGCAGCAGAATAATATTGCTGATTACACTCGGGCTGGTGGCAGGGCCGGACGCGGTGCCCGAGGTACCCGCCGTGGTGACTCCGTTAGCAGTATCAGCTGGTTGGTCGGGTTGACGTACGCTGTAGGGGCCAGAGCCAAGCGCAGAAAAACTATAGCTGCCATTACTATCGGTCGATGTTGAAGCAATCACTGTATTGATGTCACCCAGCAATTCAATGGTAACGTTAGCCAGCCCAACATCGGCGCCGTTTTGCAAACCATCGTTATCTTCGTCCCTGAACACCACGCCACTAATGCTGGATGCTGTAACTATCGCTGTGGGATCAACCGCTGTGTTATTACTCTGAGATCCGAGAAGCTCATTGCCACCGGAAACCACCACATTATTGATAAGCTCTTGGCTGCTAATCCCTGCATCCACCGAGACATTGAGGCGTATGTCTGAAGCCGTATCAATGCCTGTGACGCTAACCACGCCATTACCGGTACAAGTCACTATCTGCGCAGCAATAACACAATTCCAATCAGTGCTGTTATCCACGCTCAGCGCGGTAAGCCCTGCCGGCAAGGTATCTACCACGATAATTTCACCCCTGCTATCGGCATTACCAATATTACCCAATGTAAGGGTGTAAACCCCTTGCGACCCTTCTCCAAAGTTGCTTGGCCAGTGGCTCTTACTGATCGTCAGGTCGACCGTGGCAGGTGGTGGTGGTACGTAAATTTCTGCGAAATCATTCGCTGATGTATCTGTATTGATGGGTAAGATAATACCGCTGATCACACTGGGTGTTGTCGCCACGTTGGTCGCCGTACCTGCCGTACCCCCATTACCCACTGCTCCAGCTGTGGTTATGCCGTTTCTGGAATTAACCGGCTGACTGGGTTGTCGCACACTATAAGTACCATCGCCGAGGTTAGTGAAACTGTAGGCTCCCGCGCCGTTAGTGGTCATGCTTGCGACCACATTGCCGCTATTGTCGAGTAGCTGGAGCTGAACGCTGCCAAGACCCGGCTCGCCACCATTTTGCACTCCGTCATTGTCAGCATCCAGAAACACCACACCGCTGATGCTGGAGGGATCAACGATGAGCGTTGGATCATCATCACCATTATTACCATCCAAACCGGACGGCTCACTGCCCCCGGCAATCGTCACGTTATTGACCAGTACCTGGCCCGAGGTTCCCCCAGCTACCGAGACGTTCAAGCGGATAGGTGTCCCGCTTCCACCCGCAAGAATGATCTCGCTACCGCTACAGGTGACAACTTGACCGGCAATACCGCAGCTCCAAGCCGAATTGTTATCAACGCTATTGGGGGTCATGCCCGCCGGTAAGGTATCGACCACAGTCATGGCACCGCTGGAATTACCAGTACCAATATTACCGGGCGTAATAGTATAAACACCCGACGTTGTGCTTTCGCCAAAATTGCTGGGCCAATGGCTTTTGCTGACCGTTAAATCAGGGGTAACACCCGCCTGCTCGGCAAATTTATTGTCGCCGGACACACTGGTGATGGTGGCCATGACAATACCGGAGATCGCACTGGGCGTGGTAGCCACATTCGTGGCTGCACCACCGCCGCTACCCACGCTGGTGGCGCCATTGGTTGTACCAGTAGGTTGTGCAGGCTGGCTAATGGTATAGGTTCCCGGTGGTAAATTTGTGAAGCTGTAAGTGCCGTCGCTAGCGGTTAGCACCGCAATCGGTGTAATTGCATTGCCGTTGATATCGGTGCCGGTCAGGTTAAGCGTTTCGCCATCGATGCCGTGATCCGAGCCATCAAGCGTGCCGCTGTTATCATAATCGAGGTACATCTGACCGGAGATGCGTGCGCCATGAGGGATCTCTGCAAAGTTGTTGGCGCTAGTAGCGGTATTGGGAGGCAGGATGATGGTACCGATAACACTGGGCAAGGTGTTTAAGCCTGAGGCAGTACCCGCAGTGCCTCCGTTGGCGACAGTACCCGCCGTGGTAATACCGTTGGAGGTATTGGTCGGCTGGTTGGGTTGGCGAACCGAATAGGTGTCGGGGTCCAAACCGGTAAAGCTGTAGGCACCGTTAGCATCGGTAGTGGTATTGCTAACAAAGGCCGCTACGTTATCAAGTAGTTCAATAGTCACACCAGCAAGCCCTGCATCAGCGCCATTTTTAATGCCATTATTATTTGCATCACTGAACACCACGCCGCTAATACTGGAGGGCACAACTTCAGCAAAATCATTGCCCATCGAACCACTGATCTCTCCTGCGCCGCCGTCTCCATTGAGAATAATATTCACCACTTGACTGGTGCTAGCGGTGGGGTTGGTGGCGGTGCCGATTGTACCTGTACTGCCATTGGCCGAGGTAATGGCGCCCGCTGTAGTGGTGCCATTGGTGGTATTTGCGGGTTGCGCTGGTTGACACACGGAGTACGTACCTGCAGCTAACAAGGCAAACAAATAATTACCCTGAGTATCACTGCTAACCGATGCGGCCAATCCGCCGCCACAACTCGCCCCTGTTCGCAATTCAATGGTAACACCGCTTATCGGGGTATCAGTGCCAAGCTCGTAACTACCATTGGGCGCAACGTTGTTATCGTTAAATATGCGGCCCGCGATAAATCCCTCGGTACTAATCAGCAAGCTGCTATTGGCCGGTGTCTGGTTGTCCCCGGCATTAGTTTGTAAATCACCCGCCGGAATATTGTTATTATGATCGCCCGTGGTAGCGCCAGTCACATCCACTGTAATGCTACAACCACCCGCCGGTATACTTGCACCGTTGGCATAACTCACCGTACCAGCAGCGGCAACTGCTGTTACACCACCAGGACAGTCGCCGCCGATATTAGGGGTACCCGCCACCACAATATTACCCGGTGAGGTCGGTAGGATATCGGTGAAAATTGAAGACAAAGTAATCGCACTGGCGTTGTCATTACCGAATACAATCGTCAGCGTAGACGTTCCACTAACGGGGATTACTGCAGGTGAAAATTGTTTATCTACGCTGGGCGGTGTCGATACCACTAACTCGGCACTACTCGATTCATCATTGGTGACGCCTTCATTGGTAGTAATCGCGCTGGCGGCGATGGTATTGGTATAACTGTCTGAAATATTACTCATCACATCAACCGACAGCGTACAGGAACCGGTGGCGGGAATAGTCGCGCCACTCAAGCGTATGCTGGTCGCTGAAGCAAGTGCGCTAATAAAACCACCGGCGCAAGTCGTCGCGGCATTTGGTGTTTGCGCAACGACTAAACCGGAGGGTAAAGTATCCGTTAATGCCGCGCCCGTCAGAGCCAGGGCGTTGGCGTTATCAAAGCGAATGGTTAATGTTTTTGCCGTTCCGGGGGGCGTGCTGGCAGAGCCAGTGGTAAAGCCCACCGGGTTGCCTGCGTCCAAAGTCTGAGCGTCAATCGCCTTGTGAACTTCAAGTGGCGACTTGGCAAATAATGTATCGCTGGTTGGCTGAGAGTTGGTAACGCCTATGCCACCCGCTGTTGCCGTGACTGCTGAAGCAGCAATGGTGTTGAGGTAATCCCCCTCAACAGCAACCACTACATCAATCTCAGCATAACAACTGGCAGCGGTCGCACCCACTGCAGCAGCAATACTACCACTGGCTATGTCCACTTGAGTATTAACGGGAGAGGTTACCGTCGCGCCAATACAGGTAGTGGTTGGGTTGGCACCGCTGGGCACCACCACGCCACCCGGTAAATTATCGGTAACACTCAAACCGGTAACGGCCTGTGAGGTTGGGTTGTAAAAGGTAATACGCAAGCGTGAGCGGTCCCCTGGTTCAACCACATTGGGGCTAAAATTTTTGGTGATACCAATATTGCTTTGCGTTGTTAAACTGGTGCTGGCTTGGCCGCTATTGGTCAATCCCTGGTCGTTGCTAATGGCACCGACGGGAATAAAGTTGGTGACACCGCCTATCGCATTGGAGGTCACATTCAACGTCACGGTGCAGGCCGCCGCACCTGCCAAAGACACACCCGACAAACCCACCTGAGTCGCTCCCGCAGGCGCTGATACAATGCCACCGATACACGTCGTACTGGCACCAGCCGTAGCGGCCACTGCCATGCCGTTGGCCCCGCCCCCGATGGTGCCGTCGGTGGTGAAATAATCCGTAACAGCAAGGTTGGTAACCGCATCCGCACCGTTAGTAATAGTGATAGTCAATACACTGGTTTGGCCGGGGAAGGTCAAGGTACTGGGGTTGGTGGCTTTGGCGACACTTAAATTAGTGCTGGGCGTATTGGTCAGCGTCCCTGCGATCGCCGCAACATTGCGCACGCCGCCATCGGCGACAACATTGCCAACAGGAATGGTATTAACCCAATTACCGCCGCCTGTTGCCACCACATTAAACACGACATCACAACTACCTGAACCCCCCAGACTGGCTGTGGTCATGGTAATCGTGTTATCACCCGCAGTCGCTGAGGTAAATACCGGTGCACCGCCACAGGTGGTGTAAGCATTGACCGGGGTCGCTAACACCATACCTGCTGGCAGTGGGTCAGTGATGCTAATATTGGTCAGTGGCAGTGCGCTGCTATTATCCAAACGTACTTTTACGGTCGATATACCACCCGAAGAAACAGCGCTTGGGGTAAAGGTTTTGCTGCCACTCAACGCAGAAATATACGTCAGCGTTGCGGTATCTGTATTGAAGGCAGACAGCGGCGTTGTGGTGCCGTTAGCCCGAGTTTGTGTGCCTGCCAATTGTGCAGTATCCGGGTACGTACCCGCCGGACCCACAACATCTATCGTTACGGTGCAGGTACCGTTACTGCCAATGCCATTATTCGCGCGTGCCGGCACCGTCGCACCATTGACGGTGAATGAGTTCGCACCCGGTGTCGCTGTGATGGTTGGGGTTCCGCAATTACTGGAGGCATTGGCTGGGTTGGCTATCTCTAGCTGGCCGGTGCCATCAATGGGAAAGGTATCTGAGATACTCACATTCGTCAGGGTATTAGCAGAAATATTGGTGATAGTCAGCGTCAGCGTGGCAATGGTGCCTTCGTCGAGGGATTCATTGGTAACGCCATTGAACCGCAGCGTTGCACTGCCAACGGCGCTGTCAATTTTGGTGCTTGCACTGGAAGTAGCACTTGAGCCATTACAGGTACCGCCTGCGTTATAACAGATATCGCCGATCGCCAATGTATTTTGCGTTGACGACGCATCTGCCGCATTGGGATCAGTCATCACCCAAAAAGTCAAAGCACAACTAGCAGGACTACTAATACTCACCCGCGCAGGCACCGTGGCAATTTCAAGATCAGCGTTACTATCACCGACAACACTGTTAACCGTGATACCCGCACAACCCGCCGTACCCGTCATACTCGGCGAAAAGTCATTGCCGTTAATGATGCCATCCAAAAAAGTCATATTGGCTGGCAGGGTGTCATCTATGGCAACGTTATTGATCGCCGCATTGGAGTAGTTCTCAATCGTCAACGTGTAGGCGATGGGGTTACCCGGCCCAATATCACCACTGCTAACGGTCTTTAAAATGCGCATATCGTCAGCGACTAAAATCGACGCCGACGCCGACTGACTAATAATGGCCGCATTACCAACATCAATTAATCCTTCGACAAGGGTGTTGGTATAAGAAATAGGGACTTCAGCGGTCTCTACCGTACCAATAACATCTACGGTAATCGTACAAGCGCCATTGGCGGGGATAACTCCGCCGGTCACATCAACACCATGATTAACACCATTGCCAAAATCAATGGCTGTTACGACACCCCCGGCACAGGTTGTTGCCGGTACACCCGTAACCGCGAGACCATGGGCAGGGTCCGCCCCTAAGCCGTCAACAGGGTTATCATCAAAAGTGTTAATCGTTAACGGTGCATCGCCATTGTTGGTTAAGGTGATAGTAAAAGTACCCGTTTCCCCATCTGAAAGGGAGTTGCCGGAAAAACTCTTGGATACCAATAAGGGCGATATAGCCCTGACGTTTGCCGTTGCATTACTGGCGGCAGGTATGCCTAGGTCGTTAGTAAAGTCGGTAGATTTGTCGATTGAGTTACTGAGTATTGCCGTTTGAAAGTCACCATCAGTGTGCTTCGCCTCAGTCTTAACCGTTAACGTACAAATACCATTACTACCACCCGCTGCCGGAATATCTCCCGTTGCTGTCAACGTAGTATCACCCGCCAGCGGGTTAAACGTGGGTGCACCGCCGCCATTATTACAGCTAGCGGTTTTCGCGGGCGTAGCGGCCACCTCAATAATAGCGGTAGCACTTAATTGCGGAAAAGCATCGGTAATATTGAAACCTGAAATAGCCACAGGGTTGGTGTTAGTCACGGTGATTGTCAGGGTTCTACTGGTGCCGCCTAAATAATGATCCCTAGAGGAAAAACTCTTATCAATGGAGGGTTTTGCTAACGCATTGATATTAATACTTTGGCTGACCTGGCCAGAGTTTGTGACAGCACCACCGTCATTACCCGTCACTGCATTGTCGGCTATGTTAAAAGCGTAAGTCGTGCTACTGCCAGTTGACGTTCCCGCCGTGACGGGCACTTCAATCACACAGGTGCCGTCGGTACTCATGGCTCGCGCCGGAACAACGCCGCCCGCTAATACAATGGTTTGGCCGTCCACCGTTGCAGTTAAGGAACCGGCGCCTGGATTTGTTACCGGTATACTGGGGTCTGTACATTGATATGTACTAGCTCCAGAAACTTTTAAACCATTTGGCAAGGTTCCTGGCAAGGTTAAATTAAACGCCGCTGCTGTAACATCGGCACCGGTATTACTGTTGCTCAAGGTAATTTCTAGTCTCGTCGATTCACTAGGATAAATAGCTGTTGGGTCACCGGATACCAAGGTGACGGATGCACTCAGTGCCGCCAGCACCGAAGCTGGAAACAGCAGCAAGGCAACAAGTAGCAGCGACTTTATGTTGAAAAATGCGTTTGAACGGCTATTAACTAGGGGAGAAAAACAAGGGGATTTCAGCATAAAACCTATTAAATCATCTCAAATAAGGGAACGTAGGCTTTGCAAGTAAGAGTAAGCCAAACAGTATTAAGGAACAGTGATTAATAAATAAACATAGCTGAAAATAGGATTACATCAATAAGTCAATGCGGAGGGGCTTTGGTGCTTTGGTGCTTTGCTAGATTCACTTTATCCTGAACCCAATGCCACCTGGCTTGATTCCGATATTCATAAAACAAGTAGCAAACGCTTTCTTCACTTTCACTCAGCTGATTACCGTTGGCATCATAAGTATACTAGTAGAGTCGCATCGTAAATGCTTTTACGCTCGCTAGTGGCAACTTACTCTTATCACCGAAGAGCATCAGCCAATAACTTAACATGTCCCCCTAACATGGCGCTTCCCATAGTCAAATTGACGATAGAGGTGCCTGCCTGTTGACATATTTCGTCTCTACGTTCTGGCTCCTCGATGTAGTCCATCGACAATTGAAACAATTCTCGGCTAATCACTTCAGACACAGACAAAAGACTCGCAGGATCTAATTTTGGCAGCAACCCCAAAGTTTCGATATCTTCCGCCATATCGTGAGCGAAATCTTTCATCAGTTTCCTAAGGGCTTTACGTAACACGGGCGATGAACCGTGCAATTCCCTGACCCCTAAAATAAACGCCTTGGGGTTAGCCTCCACAAATTTGAAGAATAATTCCACCGTAGCATTACTCACCTGCCATGATCTAACAAAATTAAGTCGAGGATTTTCCTGCCAACTAATAGGAGGTGATCCTGGCGGTACCACTGACTCAGCCGCTTCACGCCGTAAATCCCGTAATGGCTGACGAATCTGAGACATCATATCCTCAATAATTGCCAACCCCAACTCATCAAAACCTTTAAAGTGACGATAAAAAGTATTCGGATTAAGCCCTGCATTTCTTGCAAGTTCTCTTAGGCTAAAGCCGTCTAAACTTCGGGTATTTGCCGTCAAATCAAGCGCAGCCGCCATTAATAGACGCTTCCCTTCTGCCAGCACGCTTTTTGGATAACTCATAAAGCACTTCTTCTATACAAATTAGACTGCAATGTATTGAATTCTACCGGCTCTTGACTTCGTTGTATACAATCGTATACCTTAAGATCAAGCGTAGACACTTGTATACCCCTTAAAATATTAGCGAGATGGAAGGACAACACAATGACGCAGTCAGCAGAACATCACAAAATTGCCATCATTGGCAGCGGATTCTCCGGCCTGGGTATGGCTATCAAACTTAAGCAAACGGGAGAGCATGATTTTGTTGTGTTTGAAAAGGAAGGCGGTGTTGGCGGCACGTGGCGTGTTAACCACTACCCCGGCTGCGCCTGTGATGTGCCCTCTCACCTTTACTCATTTTCTTTTGCATCCAACCCAACTTGGTCACGCATGTTTTCTCCGCAACCAGAGATCAAAAAGTATTTGGAACACTGTGCTGATAAATTCAAACTGACGCCTCATATTAGATTGAATAATGCGGTAACCAGTGCTCGTTGGGATGAAAGCAATGCGTTATGGCACATAACCGATCAGCAAGGAAAGCAACACACCGCAACGATGCTTGTTGCAGGTACAGGAGGTTTATCAACACCGTCTTACCCCAGTCTGAAAGGTGTTGAATCATTCAAAGGCGCCATTTTCCATTCTCAAAACTGGAATCATGGCTTTGACCTGACAGGAAAGCGTGTCGCAGTCATCGGTACCGGCGCGTCGGCGATTCAATTTGTCCCCCATGTCCAAAAACAAGTTAAACACCTCGACCTCTACCAACGCACTCCTCCTTGGGTAATGTCTAAACCTGACCGAGCAATGTCCTGGACTGAAAGGAATCTTTTCAAACGATTTCCGGCGGCTCAAAATGCACTACGTAAAAGTATTTACTGGATGCTGGAGAGCCGCGTGTTGGGGTTTACGGTAAACCCTCGGCTAATGGTCATCGCAAAGCGCTGGGCCTTAAACCATATTCGCACACAGATATCTGACCCTGAATTACGTAAAAAAGTAACACCAGACTACACGATTGGTTGTAAACGAATTTTGATGTCTGATGATTATTATCCTGCATTGGATCAGCCCAATGCTGATGTCATTACTACCGGCATTCAAGAAATTAAAGCCAACAGCATCGTGACCATCGATGGAGAAGAGCGAAAAGTCGACGCAATTATCTATGGCACAGGATTTGCCGCAACAAGCCCTATTCCAAAAGGCATCATCTTCGGCCAAAACGGAGTTGATTTGGTGGATTCGTGGAAAGAGGGACCTGAAGCTTATAAAGGTACTACGGTGTCGGGTTTCCCAAACTTGTTTATGCTAATGGGCCCTAACACTGGCCTGGGGCACAACTCTATGGTTTATATGATCGAATCACAAATTACTTATGTGTTAGAAGCCATGAAGAAAATGCACAAAGATAAACTCGCTTATGTAGACGTCTTACCAGAAGCCCAAGCACGCTATAACGAAGTCATTCAAAATAAAACCTCTGGCTCAGTATGGAACTCTGGCGGTTGTCAGAGCTGGTACCTACACCCTGAAAGCGGAAAAAACGTAACACTGTGGCCGGATTTTACGTGGAAGTTCAGGCTTCAAACTCGTCAATTTGATAGCAAGGCCTATCATTTAGAGTATTCAGCAACAACACCTATAACGACAGAGGCAACCGCATGAAAAACCTAACCGATAAAGTCGCAGCGATTACTGGCGCAGCATCCGGAATAGGCCGCGCACTCGCATTAGCGTTAGCTCAACAAGGTTGTCATATAGCACTGAGTGATTTGGATGAAAAAGGGCTTGCTGAAACAGCCTCGCGTGCATCTTCTTACGGTGTCAAAGTGACTACCACCACACTTAATGTCGCAGATAAAGACGCTGTACACGCATGGGCCGATACTGTGGTAAACGATCACGGTAAAGTAAATATGATTTTCAATAATGCAGGTGTCGCGCTAGGTGGCACAGTAGAAGACACAGACTACAGCGATTACGAGTGGATAATTGATATAAATATGTGGGGTGTTGTATATGGCACGAAAGCATTTTTACCCTATATACAACAGGCAGGCGAAGGTCATATCGTTAACATTTCCAGCATTTTCGGGATATTTGCACAGCCAACACAAAGTGCCTATAACATGTCGAAATTTGCCGTACGAGGTTTTACTGAATCTCTACGTCAGGAATTGGATCTTGGTAAAACCAACGTTTCCGCTACCTGTGTTCACCCCGGTGGCATAAAAACCAATATTGCCAAAAACGCTCGCATGAATAAGAGTGTCGAGAAACTTACTGGCGATGATGCGGAAAAAGCGCGAAAGCAATTTGACGCTATGTTTATGACAACGCCAGAACAAGCCGCAAAAACAATATTAAACGCAGTTACCAAAAATAAGCGCCGCGTACTCATAGGCCCTGATGCGAAAGTACTCGACATTATGCAGCGCAGTTTACCAATGGCATATCAAAAGATAGTTGCCTCGTCCTTTAAGTTGGCAAGCCGTGGTCGCAATAAGGTCACCTGAAATGCCTAACAAGCTACTCCCCAAAGGACTTGCTAAAAACGCTCGCAAAAACTCCATTACCATGCAGCCACAGATTAAAGCCGACCTATTATTGGTTGGCGTTGCCATTCTAGCAGCTGCTGGCTGGATTTTTTCTAAAGAAACCCTGGCAGGTTTGCCACCACTCCTATTTATCGGCACCCGCTTTCTATTCGCAGGCGCATTACTTGCTATTGTTGGTAAAACACAATGGCAACACCTGTCCGTAAAAGGAGCAAAAAGCTCTCTACTCGTGGGTGTTATTTTTGCGATAGCTATCATGTGCTGGATCATTGGCTTGGATTCAACACAACATATAGGTGAAGGGGCATTTATTACAAGCCTTGCCGTTGTTCAAGTGCCACTAATGGCATTTTTTCTATTCCGTGAGCCACAATCAAAATCCACGTGGCTCGCATTGCCAATAGCGACCGCTGGTTTGTTTTTATTGGCAATAAGAAATCCCTCCGTAGGCTTTCAACTTGAATCAGGACAAATTTATTTCTTAACAGCATCCATTATATTTGCCCTGCAATTCACCCTTAACAGTCGAGTTGTACAATATGTACCAGCAATTCTTCTGACATCAATTCAATTATTGACCGTGGGAATCATATCAATAGGCGCATCGTTTTGGCTAGAACAATGGCCAAACCATATCACGCCAGCCATTACCGGCTGGCTACTCGCAAGTGCCATTGTCGCTACCAGTTTACGTTTTTTTATTCAAACCTATGCTCAAGGACTAACCCCAGTCAGCCACGGGGCGATGATCTTAACAATTGAACCTATCCTTACAGCATCACTCGCTGCATTTTGGTTTGGAGAATCCATGACACTGATCCAGATAGCCGGCTGCGGACTAATCTTTTCTTCCCTGCTTATTAACCGCTGGCAAATCATCAAAAAAATATTCAAATAGCCTACTCCAAATTCCTTGGCGAACAAAACTCATCAGTCAAAGCAGTTGCCTTCATTATTTAACCTTGTTAGCCTTATGATCGCTTGATGGTTTCACAAGTAGTTCTAGCGCAAAACAATAATAATTCGACTTCAGGGCGATTAATATGAAAAGAATAATATTGAGTGTAGTGTTAATGAGTTCATCGATGACAGCAAGTGCAGTAGCGCCAGGTGGTCCTGATTGTGGGTGGGGAAATATGGTGTTTGAAGGCCAAGGTGGAACAGGTACGCACTTTGTTGCGATGACAACCAATAGTACCTCGGGTAATAAGACATTTGGGATGACATCAGGAACCAATGGTTGTTCTACCTCGGGCAGGCTCAGCTACGGTGGGGATGCGATGGTTAATCTTTCCGGTGTACTTGATGAGTTTATCGCTGATTCAGCCCGAGGAGAGGGAGAGGCACTGACAGCAATCGCGGTATCCATGGGCATTGCTCCAGCAGATCGTTCTATTTTTGCCCACGCTATACACGATAATTTTGAAATCATTTTTGCACATGCTGATGTAACGGCAGAAGATGTAATGGTGTCGCTAATAGAAGTAATGAAATCTAACCCTGAGTTGGCAAAGTACGTATCCTAGGTCTGTGACCGGTGTTTAAAGGGAGCGTCATTCTGCTCCCTACACGCTATCCAGGATTTCTACTCAGTTTCTCTATCCAGGTTTTACTACTTTATGTTCGCATGATTTTTTTTAACTATCGTTCTTGTTTATATGTAGTACAGGTATTTTTCTTATTAGTGATGCTATCTGTCACTTCGGTTAAGGCTGAAAGTACTGATACAACCACTACTGCCCACAGGTTAAGTCAGTCTTCTCGCTGGGTTAATATGTTGCATTATTATCCCTCTGATCATTTGTTTGGCGCTGATAGTGAGAACTGGGAAAGTAAGGTGCTGGATGACGATTACTTTCTCTCTCCTGAGGGGAAATACAATCGTGAAATGGAATGGGTTGCCTCGACTAAAGCATTCCAACTCCCCGCCTCAGCTTATTCAACGCCGGAAAACCCCCATGCCCAATGCCGATTCCCAGCACGCTTTAAGTTGGTAAAAACGCTGCTCAGTGATAACGATATATCCCTAAGGTTTCCCGATGTCGAGTGTCCAGGTTACCAGCAATGGCGAAAAAAAGTTAATGGCCAGCGGGCAACGTTGGTGTTTGCATCTTCTTATCTAAACAGCCCCTCATCAATGTTTGGCCATACATTTTTGCGATTTGATGCCGAGGACGTGTCTGATAATTCAGAATGGTTATCTTACGCGCTTAATTTTGGGGCAGCTGCCGAAAAGGGCGACAACTCTATGTTATACGCCTACAAGGGGCTTGTGGGGGGCTATAGTGGTTATTTTGCGATGATGCCCTACTATCAAAAAATAAAAGAATACAGCAAGATGGAGAATCGCAGTTTATGGGAATACCCGCTGAATCTATCGCCAGAAGAAGTGAATGTTTTATTGGCTCACGTATGGGAGTTACGTGATATTGCTTTTACCTACTTTTTCTTTGACGAAAATTGTTCTTATCGTTTACTGGAGTTGATTGAAGTTGCCAAACCAGGCGTAGAGCTTACAGAGTCATTTCGTGCTCACGCGATACCCATTGATACTGTACGTATGCTGGACACCAACGGGCTGCTTAGCAAAAGTGTGTACCGAGCATCAGCGTCAGAAAAGCTACTGTTTAATGCACAGCGACTATCGAAGCATGAAATAAAACGGGTTAAAGCGTTGGCAGAGGGACGATTGTCACCGAAAGACGTGAATTCATTACTGATACTAAATGTAGCGTATCAATATTTGCAGCTTACCTCAGCGAAAAAGCAGCGGTCCCCTGCCTTAGCCAAGCGCCAATTTGGTTTGTTGAAGGCAATAAATAAACGCTCCAAAACGCAGACTAATTACTCTCCGGAAAAACCACCTAGACCTTCTGCACCGCAGAATTCACACCGTAGTCAAATGGCAGCGTTCCGAACAGGATCGTTTGAAAACAATGCTTTTGTAGACATCGAATTTAGGGCTAGTTATCACGATTTACTTGATCCAATTAATGGTTATTTGAAAGGCGGCAGTATCAATATGGGGCGTGTGGTGTTTCGTCAATATGAGAATAGTACGCTAGATCTGCATCATATCGACTTCATCGATATTAACTCACTATCTCCACAAAATGAGCTACATCAGCCAACGACATGGAGAGTGAATGCTGGTGTTGAAAGGATATACAGTGAGGACAATGATTGGTTAACGCTACAGTTAAACGGCGGTGCAGGTGTTTCGTTTGAACCCTTTAATGATTTATTAATATATAGCCTGATGGAAGCGCGTACGGAATATGCCTTAGATGGAACATCTAGGGTCGATGCTGGTCTGGGAGTGCGAGGCGGAATTATGGCTTATAGCCGTATTGGGACTGCTGCAATAGAGCTGTCTACAATGGCCTACTCGCGAGGCTCCACAAGAGTCAAACTAACCGCAGCGCAAAATATTGACCTGGGTAAAAATAGTAGCACTCGCATTAGCTATCAATATTCGAAAAACCAACTTTCAGGACAATCAAACGATAAACGCAGCGGTGGATTTATCGAGTATAGATATCATTTTTAGTTGGATTAAGCTGCAATCAATCAAGGGTATATGAACTCAACAGAAATGCATATCACTGGTCAGTTCATATACCTGTTAATCCATCTTAACAACTATCGTCGTTTGCAATGGTAACGATTTCAGAATCAACGCCGTCTCTTGACTCTACAAGATCAAACAAAGCCTGAGCTTCCGAGTCACATAAATCAAAATTTCCCTTAATATGAAAACTCTCTTTAACATACTCTAGTGAATTCAGACCACTTATCGACATTAATTTAGGGTTCTGCTGAATGTTCAACCCTTTTTCTATTCTAGTTATATTCTCTAAACCAGACAAATCCTCCAAGATATAGTTATAACCAATATAGAGATCCCCTCCTACCATGGTTACTTGATCAAGTGCGGAAAGCGAATTTAGAGCATCATGATACTGAACAGTTATGTCCCCTGGGATCAGTGTTAGATTATGTAATCCATTAAGATTCACTAGCGCAGGGTTAGACTTAATTGTTACACCGTGAACAAACTCAATATCTTCAATCTGTTGTATTGATTCAAGCTTGTCATTTTCACTAATCACAAAATTTTCACCCACCGATAATAGTGGTTCAAGTCCGCTTAGATTGATTAACTGATCATTATCCTTAATGATCAGGTTTCCTCCTACGGAACTCAAGTTTGCCAGCCCACCTAATGAAGACAAAGAAGCCGCCCCGCTAATATCGAAACGACCAGCAACACTTGATACATTATTGAGCCCTACTAGGTCTGTAAGTTTTGCATTCCATGCGATAACTGCTGATCCGTTTATAGTTTGCAGTCCACTTAAGGCTTCAATAGATTTTAACGCTGGATTTGACTGAAGGTATAAGTCGCCCCCCAGAGCATTTAGGTTTTCGAGTCCCTTTAAGTTAGATATGAGATCATTCCTATATACCATTAAATCCCCTTCCACACCTTGTAGACCTTGCAGTTCTTCAAGGGAGTCCAATTTTTCATTGTGGAATAAATAAAGACTGCCACCAACATGATTAACATCCGACAATTCACTTAAACTGGTAACCAGATTATTAGATGAGCGAATACCAAGAGGCAAAGTATACTTGATCTCCCTGTTATCAACCTGACTAGTAGCAATGAGTAGATTGTCGCCACCCAATGGGTTGGTTATAGGTTCTTCCGATGTGAAAGGCATAATACTTAGCGAGCCTTCGATGTCAGTAAAGTTTTCTATTTTTGCGAGGTCTTCTGTACTGCTAACCAGAAAATCGCCCTGCCACTGCGGCGGGGTCTGTTCATTGGCTCCCACATACAAAAGCCAAGACCGGCTACTGTCTGAGAATTCCCACGTACCACCTAGATTATGGCGATACACCGTATAGGTAACCACGTAATACTGAGCTACCTGGTCCTCTGGGGGCGTAAACTCAAAGTGGTTTGCGTTAATCGACGTTGCTGGAACGCGCTCAATACTTTGGCCGGTTCTGGATCGTGGAATAATATTCAACACAGCCCCTGCCAAATAGTTATCCGGTTCGTATTTATAGACTTCCCATTGAGCTTTAACACCCACCTGAAATAACGCCTCACTATAGGGGCTATATACCGGTCCCGAGGCACTAAACTCCTGTGACTCACCGGTATTTAGGTATATGACCGATGAATTTAAAGGTGAGTGACTATCGATTTCTACCTTAACGCCAGCACCACATGCAGCGAGCATAAAAATCAAGCCAAGTACTGACAACCGCTTAAGGTTTGCGAATTTAACCATTTTACTCATATTACCGAATCCTTAGTGTTTAAGTTCCTATAGGAATTTATTCGAAAACAAACCATTCGTATATTTTCGGAGGGCACTATATAGTTTTATAAATAGATACACCACTCAGGGTTACAAAAAGTAATAATAATGTGATCGGTTTGGCTGTATTCAGTGTAAAGCCCTTAGACCTTTCCTTTTAGCTTTCTGTCTTCCTGTGGTGTGTAACCTGAATACCTTCTTTCGCTTCGATTTATTAGGAGGAAAACAAATTAGGCATTGAATCTTCACGCTAAAATTCAAATATTGCCCAATGAATAATTGGATTTACTTAACAAACTGCCTGACAAAACGGCTCACCTCTTCTGGTTTCTCCTGATGCACAAATAATTTTGCCTGTGAAATACTATGAAACTTCGTCATCAAAGGTAATTGAGATGCCATTTTTCGAGCCGGTTTTTCTCGAAAGGTAGGGTCATCTTTCCCCCAAATAAATAAAGTAGGCATAGATAATCCAGGATGGATCAAAGCAAGTTCATCCAACTGTATCCAATTAAACACTTCCACGAACGAAGACATTGCATTCTTAAAAGCCGAATTTGACTCAACCAATGGTTTTATAAAATCTCGCTTAAACTGCCCACTTAATAACGCTTTATCATAAAAAACGCCACCCAGCGCCATGGGAGAACGAACAAAGTACTTTTTAGCCAGTAATCGACGCATAACAGGTAAAAAACCTGGAACGTTCATACACTTTTTAAAAATAGGTATCCACGGAGGTCGCTCACCAGGTATTTCAGTATTAGACAGTATTAAATGGGTCACTCTCTCTTTGTCCAGTTCTGCCAAATAACGCGCTATCATGCCTCCACTATCATTTCCATAGATTGCGTAGTTTTCAATGTTCTGCTTCGATAGGAATTCCGATAATAATTTAGCCTGTCCTTTAGGGCTTAAATCCACCTGATCATGCCAATTCGTTTTACCCAAACCTGGCAAATCAACAGCAATACAAGTGAATTCACCACGCAATCGATTGATAATCTTCTCGTAAGTTAAGCTATTCAACGGCCACCCATGAATAAAGAACATTAATGGGCGCTTATTTGTAAAAATATCCTCTACTGTTCCCGTAGTTCGGTAGGCTAGCTTAATCAAGCCAATATCTTCATACTGGACTTCTAGCTCACGGAACGGCACTGTGCAGTCAACCTTAGCACTATCAATTTTTGCAGGACTGTTCATGGTTTATGGTACCCTTTGTAAATGAAAGTCCATAGAGCATACGGTTTATGACTATTGCTATACTTGTAAAAACCGGAACTTTTAAAGAATAATTGCAGTAACTTTTAGATATGCGGAAAGTACAACGTGACGAATAGTAATTTTTTGGTAATAGGTAATAAAATCACACTCTATATGGGGTTGCTTCCTGATATATCCGAACACGCCCACTCAACTGCGGTTATTGCCTTATCACTCAGCGGTGAAACGATTTCTGCTCGAAGTGGGTCAGATAACCAGTGGGAAGATCACCAAGCCTATTTCCTCCCCGCCGATATACCTAATGAAATGCGCCAATATGATAAACCTATTGCTTGTATTTTTATCGAACCTGACAGCGACCTTTATCAACGATTTCTAAAACAACATGGCTTTGATGAAAATCGTCTATCACCCTACCGGTATAGGCTCCAAAATTTAAGAAGTATACTGAATGCTTTTTCAGAAACCCCGAGCAACCCTGATGAACTTAGCTTGAGTATTACCGAAGCCCTGCATGATTTATATCCACCACTCAAAGAAATCGACCAAAGGGTTGTTCGCTGTGCAAGCATCATCAAAGAAAATATTGGAGATAATTTGTCGGCGAATGTGCTAGCAAGCTTGGTCGACCTATCTGAGCGCCAACTCTCTTCGCTTTTCAAGCGAGATATGGGCTTACCTATTCGAAAGTACCGCTTGTGGTCAAGATTAAAAAACGTTGCTCAGCTAGTCAATGATGGTAACTTGTTAACTGATGCCGCTATAGCATCTGGTTTCTCTGACTCTGCTCATTTCTCAAATAGTTGCCGAAAACTACTTGGACTAAAGCCCACTGACATTATGGAAACCGGCAAGCCGTTAACCCTACTAGCAACCACCCGATAAAGGATTCGTCTATGCGCGCCATAGCTGTTGGTTTATTTTACACCCTATCCCTGGCCTTGATGCTGGTTAGCTGTTCGGAAGAACCCAGCCCATCGGAGCCAATCAAGCCACTGCCAACACCTACAACATACATTGAGCAAGGTGACCTTGAGCAAATACGTCAACACGGAACCCTGCGTCTACTTGCACCTCGATTTGACGGGGCCGACGCCCTGCCCCGGCAAGGTATTTCAATACAGAATTACCAACACATCGCTGAAGAGTTTGCTCGCCATCTACAATTGGATGTTCAATGGATTTATATTGATGAGTTCGCAGAGTTAATTCCGAGTCTACTACGGGGTGACGGTGATTTAATCGTGACCAATATGACGGTGACTCAATCACGGTCAAAAGAAGTGCAATTCTCGCGCGCCATTAACAAGATCAATGAGGTGCTGGTGACTCGCAATGCCGACATAACTAACTCCGCAGAGCAATTAGCAAGGCTTTCTTTGTCGATACCCGAGGGCACCGCTTACGTTGACACATTAAAATCACTGGCTGACAAGCAGCAGCTATCTCTCAATGTAAATATCGTATCTTCCGATACTAGCGATAGCGACTTGTTAAGTTCAATTCAAAGCAGCGAAATACAAGCCACCGTATTAGACAGTGACATAGCCTCCAATTTGTTGTTGGATTATCCGGGGTTGAGTGCCAGCCTCATTCTTAAACGACACCGCGACATCGCTTGGGCTACCCGAAAAAATAGTACGGACCTACTCAACCAACTAAATGAATTTATGGTATCCCATCATCTTCAGGCATCCGCCAATGAACAACAACAACGGGACTGGCCTAAAATTCAACAACACGGCCGACTACGCATGCTGACACTGAACAACCCTGCCAGCTATTTTATGTGGCGTGGAGAATTGATGGGCTTTGATATGGATCTAATGCAAAAATTTGCCAAGACCCACAAGTTACACTTATCGATCATACTGAAAGATAGCATTCAAGAACTAATCACTGCGTTGAAACAAGGTGAAGGCGATGTAATTGCCGCATCATTAACGCAATCCTCCGAACGCGAAGCAATGGGGTTACAATTCAGTTCCCCTTATTTAAAAGTCCAAGAACAGTTGGTGGGCCGAGGTGATGGGCCGTCGGTGTCCAGCCTTGAGCAACTAGCAGAACAGCGTATCGGCGCGAACCCAGATACGGTTTTTTATTCACAATTTAAGCGGTTACAATCAACCGGTATAGCACTGCAATTGTTAGAATTCCCGAAGACCAGCACGGAGATGTTGATCGATAAATTGTTGGCTGACGAGTTCGATTACACCGCCACCGACAGCCATTTATTAGCGATTGAAATCGCTCATCGAGATAACCTCAAAGTGAACCTTACCTTAGGTGAGGAATCTAACATCGCCTGGGCGCTGCGAACGGATCAAATCCAACTATTAGAAAAACTTAACGCGTTTATTAAAAAAGAATACCGCGGTCTCTTTTATAACGTTACCTACAACAAGTACTTTAAAAACAGTCGCAGAATGCAACAACATCAAGCAGATCGTGTTGTTGCCGGTGCTGCACTCTCCCCTTTTGATGATCTTATCAAACCCTTAGCGAAACAGCACGGCATGGACTGGAGACTGATCGTAGCGCAGATGTATCAGGAGAGTAAATTTAACCCTAATGCCAAATCCTTCGCTGGAGCCCTGGGATTAATGCAAGTCATGCCACGTACTGCCAAAGAAATGGGCTTTAGCGACCTTCATACCCCAGAAAATGGGATCAACGCAGGCATAACGTATATGAAGTGGCTAGAAGCCCGATTCCCCGGAGAATTGGAGCTACAAGAACGAATATTTTTCACTCTGGCGGCATATAATGCTGGCGCAGGACATGTCCGAGATGCGCGACGACTGGCCGACAGGCTAGGCAAAGATGCTAATCGTTGGTTTGGACATGTAGAAGACGCCATGTTGCTGCTAGCAAAGCCTGAATACCACAAACAGGCCCGGTTTGGTTATGTACGGGGGTCAGAGCCAGTACAGTATGTTAAAGCTATCCGTGATCGCTATCTAGGGTATTTGCAGGTTCACTGAGCTGTGGGGCTATCAGGCATCATCAACTTACCCGTTCGAATACGTTGTGGGTGATCTCCAACAGGAAAACTAGCAATTTCCTTTTTCTCCGAAAAAGAGATCACCGACACTCGATCCTGTTCACTCACCGATACATAACAATATTTCCCATCCGCACTTTCAGTCGCCCAATAAGGTTTTGCCCCCAAAGGCTTCTTTGATAGCGGAATGGTTGTGTACTCAAAAGTTTCTCGATCGACAATAGCCGCATAACCAGACATCGTTGCAGCAACACACAACTGTGTTCCCTGGTGATTAATCGCTAAGCCATGATGTGCAGAGTTTAACTGATAATCTGAGTAATCCATTGCCTGTATCTCAGCAGGTATAGGCAGTTCAATCTTACGGGTGATTCGTTCCTGTTGCAGGTCATATTCAAAGAATCCGTGAAAAAAGGACACCTGCATATAGACATAACGACCGTCCGGAGCGACCGCCATTGGACGTACAGCTTTATCAATCCAAGGAAAACCAAACGCCTCTAGCTTTTCCCCAATATCCACACGCTGGATTACTTCCAGCGTTTCTGCATCCACCACCTGAAAAAATCGGTCTCCCTTAATCCAATCTAACCAAGAGCTTGTTGTTGGTACATACACTTTACCTATACTTGCATGAAATATTCGTTTCCCATCGCGTGAATAGGTGCTTTCATGAGGTTGATCACCGGACTCAAATTCACCGATAATATTCCCCGTTTCTGTGTCAATTGCATGCACTTTGCGAGCCGTCGACGCGGATACCAAAAAGGTTTTACCATCAGGAGAGATAGCTGCGTGATCAGAGCGAGAACCTTCAACCGGGGTACGCCAAGCTATGTCACCTGTACTCACATCTAGCGCAATAACATCAGCAAAACTAGGGCGGGAGATAAAAAGATAACGCCCATCATTGGATGGAAACATATCATCTACCATCTGGTCATGGCCTTCACCAATAACATTGCGTATAAAACGGGATGTGAACCAACGAACGATACCCGAATTCATTTCAGCTATGCGCTCCTCTTTGTCCGGTACCGCATTGAGCTTTTTTATGGATTTAAACGTTACAGGGTCATAAATATCAATGGTTCCATCCCAGTTATTACCTACCACGATAACGTCACGTAATGCACTGCTCATGCCGGTCACCTGATCAGACACAGGTAAAGGAGAAACCAACACCTCATCGTCACCGGGTGCAATATCCATAACGGCAGCACTTACTGTGAAGACCGAAAACAGTTGTACCACTACTATAAACTTAAAAAACAAACCCACACAAAACACAGTGCTTTTTATCATATACACACTCGACCTTACTTAGCTATTAATACTATTAAACATAGCACTTTCAAAGGATTATTATACCAACCCAACGCATGGTCAAACAATGACCTTTTAGGGTGTTGCTCCTATATTTGTCCGGTTTGGTAAATACAATGGAATAACAATTAGTTTACTTTTGACCGCCACTGGCTAGGCGATATACCCGCAACTGATTTAAACGCTTTTCTGAAATTAGAGGTTTCTTTATACCCCAGCAACCATCCGATTTTTTCTATTCGAGTATCTGTATTTTCAAGGTAATAAATCGCCGTACTGTATCTAATATCTCGAATAATGTCCCGATAGTTCAACCCCTCTTCATTTAACCTTCGTCTCAAGGTTCGCTCCGAAACCCTAAGTTTTTTCGCGATAAAGGAAACAGATGGCGAGGACTCCAAATGAATTGATACAAGCTCCCCAATATGAGACAGCAAATCATTCCCCGTCATACATTCACTTACCTCTTCCTTAAGGCATTCAATCATCACTTTTTCACCAACAGTATTAGCCGTTCGAATGGGGAATTCCAAAATACATTCATCAAAATTTATCACATTTTTTGCAGCAGAGAATTCAATATCACAATTAAGAATTTTCTGATAATGATCAGCGTATATTGGCGCTTCATGTCTAAGCGATAGGCCACGTAAAGGCAAATCCCTTCCTGTTAAAAGAGAAAAACTAGAAATAAATAAACTAATGGCCGTTTCAGTAACGGCTCGATTTAGTTCCTCAAACGGCGTCTCCATAATAATTTCAACCCGCCCTTGAGAATTGGGCAGCCTAAGGATGGGGAATGCCGTTACGGCGAATCGCTCTACAACTTCAAGTGCATGGCCAGTATTTTTACTGGCCATCACTGCAGCCCCCAAATTCCCATGCGCCGTTAATGGAATTCGCGAGCCTAACCCTAGAAAGAAGTCTGTCTCACCTATACTATCGCGTATGTTACTGAGAAGCTCAGCTACACATAAAAACGATGTATTTTCGTCATATCCCAGGAACTTATTCCAATCCAAATTGGAATCTTTAAAAATTTTCTCACTATCAAGATTTAACTCTCTCAAATAACTGTCAATGTAAGATATATATCGATTGCTAATTGTTAAAAGGGACCACTTAAATTTTTTACTCACTGCATGTTCCCGGCGTCATATTTAGTTTGTCCACCACCCCATTATAGTTCATGGAAAACCATTCGGGTCAAGTACTTAGCGGTAAATGCAACTTGGCCGATTTCTCCCCTTTTAGAACGATTATAGACCTATAGCCATACCCATCTCTACTTTATAGTAATTACATATTTAGTGAATTAATAGACGGTAAACTGAGTAGCGCTTTATGTTTGGAATTTTTGATAAAAAGAAAGATATGCAGCTGGTAATTGATGATAAACCGGAAATGATTCTCCAGGCGAAAGAGACCATTCTAAATGGCGCATTACGCCATAACATCCCTTTTCCTTATAGCTGCAAGGTGGGTGGTTGCGGTAGTTGTAAATGTATTCTAGTAGAAGGTAAGGTCAAGGAATTAACCGACAAATCCTATTTATTATCCAAAGAGGAAATCAAAAACAACTATATATTGGGTTGTCAAAGCATCCCGAAAACCCGTGTTGTGATAAAACTTCCAGCGGTCGCATTTGAACATCAAATAGTTACAGCAGTGATTAGTGAGCAAAAAGCACTAACTCATGATATTTTTGAGGTGACGCTAACACTTGATAAACCGATGCCATTTCAAGCTGGACAGTATGTAAATGTCGAGGTGTCTGACGAAGAAATACCCCCTCGATCCTATTCTTTTGCTCACGATTTTAGAGATACTAGTCTTTCCTTTTTTGTCAGAGTAATTCCCAATGGAAAGATGTCGAATTGGCTTACCGCTCCAGAAAATATAAACAGAAATGTTGTCGTTAACGGTCCGCAAGGGGAATTCTATTACCGTGAAAGTGAACGTGACCTTCTTTGTATCGCCGGAGGAAGCGGTCTAGCTCCCATAATCTCAATGTTAGAAGCGGCCCTAGCGTCATCTAACACGATGATCAACAGGAATCTGACCCTAATGATGGGAGCGCGTACCCAAAAAGATCTTTATTATAGTGATGAGATAAAGAAAATCAAAAAACGCTGGAAAGGAGTATTCGAATTTAAGGCCGTGTTATCAGAAGAACCAGAATCAAGCAATTGGCAAGGTTTGAGGGGCTTCGTTACTGAACATTTAGATAAAACCAACTGCCACAATACACAAGGCTATCTATGTGGCCCTCCTCCGATGATAGATGCAGCAATCGCGACAATGAATACGCTGGGTATCGACTCCGAACATATTTATTTTGATAAATTTTTAGACCAATCTCAAGCGTCCTAACAATAAGGCAATACCAGTACATGCTTAACTTCCCACTTAACTTCCCACTTAACTTCCCACTTAACTCCCCATTAATTGCATACTATCGGGCAAAACAATCCATCCTCAAGGTTATAGGCGACATCATGCCCATGCCAACACCCACGTTATTTAGTGGTCCTGGCTCATCCTTTGAGCTTTGTGAAGCAATATCACAGGTGGGGACACAATCAATTTTGATTGTTACCGATGCAATGTTAGTAGAGATCGACTTGGTTGGAAAAATAACCGATAAATTAAATGCCCTGGGAGTTAGAACCGTTGTTTATAGTGGGGTTTTACCCGACCCAACGTTTAACCATGTTGATGAAGGCATCGCCTTGGCTAAAAAGGAAAGCTGCGAAGCTGTATTAGCAGTGGGTGGAGGTTCTTCTATTGATGCTGCTAAGATAATCAGCGCTGGAGCCTCGATCGATAAACCCGTGAGAAGAATGGTTGGGTTGTTTAAAGTGCGAAAACCTTGTTTGCGACTTTACGCCATCCCAACGACAGCTGGCACCGGCTCTGAAGTATCACCTGGAGCAGTAATATCTGATCCTGTCACCCATGAAAAATTTCTAATTGTAGACCCAAAAATCACGCCGCTCATGGCAGCAATAGATGCGTCACTAATGTTAGGTTTACCACCATCGATCACAGCCGCTACGGGGATGGACGCCCTTACCCATGCGATAGAGTCCTACATTTCCCGCAATTCAACCCTTGAAACAAGAGGGTATTCTCTAATGGCGACTCGTATTATTTCAAATAATCTAATCCAAGTTACAAGAAATGGTCAAGATTTGGAAGCACGGCACAAAATGGGGATGGCATCTTTTTATGGAGGTTTAGCCATTAAGGGTGGCTTAGGGTATGTCCATTCAATATCACACGCATTTAGTGCGCTCTACCGTATCCCTCACGGTTTAGGGAATGCCATTGTGTTGCCTTATGTATTGGAATATTCCAAAGAAAGCATTCTTGATGCCTTGGCAGAATTGGCTTCAGCCGCAGGTCTCGACAATGAAAACATTAACAAGAATAACAATGAAAACTCTAATGCGAAGAACGGTAACAGAGAATTAGCCGATAAACTCATCGCTTACATCCGTGAATTAAACAAGGCTTTGGGTATACCTGCACACTTAGATAACCTTAATTCCATAGACATACCAAAGCTTGCAGCGTTAACCTTGAAAGAAGCCCATGGTATTTACGCCGTTCCAAAATATATGAATCAAAAAGACTGTGAAAAAGTCATCGGTGAAATGTTAGCCATCAGAAAAACAGTGTCTAGTACAGTTGCTACAACTGCTTCTACCGAAGTAATGTGAAGATCCAGCCCACATTATGGGCTCAGAAAAACCATCCGTTTAGTTGCGGTAGTTACTTTAGTTCGGTCGCTATTTTGGTCCCTAGAAAACGATTATACTAGAATGCTGTTCTAGGATCGCCGACCCGTCTTTCTAATCGCCATTCACTCGGTGGCTTTCCTGTGCTTTCTTTAAAGGCTTTACGAAAGTTTGGCGTATCTTTGTACCCTACTTTTTTCGCAATATCTTCTATAGACAACTCAGAGTTTTCGAGGTGGTAAATCGCTGCCTCATGTCGCATTTGTTTCAATAGTTCACGATAATTTAAACTTTCATCATTTAACCTTCTCCGCAACGTACTTTCAGAAATACTCAGGACTCTGGCCACAAATGCGATAGAAGGATTCGATTCCAAATTTAAATTTACGATTTCCTTAACCTGAGTAACAATAGCAACGCTTTTTTGTACGTTTTTCAATTCATCTTCACAGCGATTATGGATTTGCATTTTCCCTACAGGGTCTGCCGTTAGAATTGAAATCTCAAGTAGTTTAGGATCAAATGATAACGTATTAGTTGCCGCGCAAAACTCAATGTTACATGAGAAGTGTTCAAGATAATTTTCTAGGTAATCATCCGCGTTATGCACTACTGAAATAGAAGAAGGAGTAATACTCTCTCCTGTCAAGAGCGATAGCGTATGAATAGCATGGGTCATAAAAGATTCTAACAAAGCAATATTTAAATCCGTATAGGATGACGATGATTGATATTCTATTGTGTTATTTGAAAACAAAAACCGGATGCTGGGAAATAGAATGTTTGCAAATTTATTCGTCAGTAAAAGTACATCTCTAACATTGTTACAAGAAATGATTGCATCGCCAAAATTACCGTGGGCGAGAACAGGGATGCGTCGACCCAATTGAAGAAAGAAATCTAAGTATCGCTTTTTTTTACGAATCATTCTAACAAGATTATTTAGATTTTCCACTGGCACTCGATTACCAACGGAATTCTGTGTGGGGTAAGATATACCAGCGTCCCTAAATATTTTTCCACTGTCTTCACCTAGCTCGCCCAGGTAATCGTCAATGTACGTTAGATAGCTGCTGTAGGCAGTCAATTCAGAACTACTCTCTTTCCTATTCAATATTCTTCCTTAAAACGACCTAAAAGTGACGGCTTATTATGAGAACAATTCTGATATTAGCATCATTTTATTAGCAATGGCCGAATTATCCTCATTTAGGAGTCAACCAGGACTATTGACTGCATAGCAGCCAATTTATACTGCTTATATCAACATACAGAACAACTCAATATCGACATGACCTGCCGTTAGCAATTGTAATATTTAACATTAGGCTAACGACATTTTTTGTGCATTCAGGCATTAGACCATTAGGCGAGGCATTATTTAATGACAAGAACAATCTTTTTACCAGAACATGAGCAGTTTCGAGATAGCGTTAGCAAGTTCATTGACTCAGAAATAACACCGCATTACCACCAGTGGGAAAATGATGGCCAAGTAAGTAGAGAAATTTGGCGAAAAATGGGCGAACAAGGTTACCTTGTTGCTTCAATGCCCGAAGAGTTTGGAGGCGTTGGTGCCGACCACCTTTATAGTATAATTATCGGCGAAGAAATGTGCAAAAAGTGTTACTCCGCAGGCGTTGGATTTGGTCTGCATTCTGACATTATCGTTCCATACATCATTCAGCATGGCACTCAAACTCAAAAAGAAAAATACCTTCCTGGAACCCTGTCGGGTGAAATCATTACAGCAATTGCTATGACTGAGCCTGGCACGGGATCGGACCTACAAGGTGTTCAGACAAGAGCTGTTGTTGATGGAGATGACTATGTTATCAATGGTTCAAAAACATTCATCAGTAACGGTCAGTTGGCTGACCTTGTCATAGTGGTTTGTAAAACTGAGAATGGTTTTAGCTTGATACTTGTAGAGGCCGAAGCACCTGGATTTTCTAAAGGCAGTAATTTGGAAAAAATCGGAATGAAGGCACAGGATACCTCTGAACTGTTTTTTGACGACTGTCGCGTCCCTCGATCTAACGTTCTTGGCCCCGAGCACATGGGGTTTCTTGTACTAATGCAAGAGCTCCCTCAGGAGCGTATCGGAATCGCTTCCGGTGCAATCTGTGTAGCAGAATCCATACTCGAAGAAACAGTCGAATACGTTAAAGAACGTAAAGCATTTGGTCGTCCTATTGCCTCATTTCAGAACACGCAATTTGAATTGGCTCAACTAGATTCCGAAGTCACTGCCATTCGAGTTTTCGTCGACCATTGCTTACTTCTTCATGGCGATAAAAAGCTTGATGATGTGACGGCAGCTAAAGCGAAACTGTTAGCAACAGAACTTCAAAAGAAAGTAGTAGACAGATGCCTTCAGCTACACGGTGGATACGGTTACATGTGGGAATACCGCGTGGCTCGAATGTATGCCGACACACGAGTATCAACCATTTATGGAGGTACTAGTGAGATCATGAAGCTAATCATTGGGCGTCGATTAGTTGGAAAATAAAGCGCAGTGACAGGCAACCCCATATCTAAGCGATATGGGGTGTCAAATAGATAAGCAAAGTTTGAGCATAAGATTAATTGTGAGGAAAAATCATGTTTCGATATCTTCGTTTTTATATTACACCAATCGCAGGTTTGGCTATTTCTTTGGGGTTATTCTATGGTGGAATGTGGGTTTGGATGCCTGCATTTATTTACGTGGCGGGAGCTGCCGTACTAGATCAGTTCCTTAAAAAAGATCTAAATGATGAACCCTATGGTATTGAGTTCTTGATGGATCTTGCACTCTACTTATCATTACCGACTGCAATATTGATGTTTTTATCCTTATTTTGGGCTGCAGGGAGTGGTACCCAAGACCCCTTAGCGCTAGGTATATTCATGCAATCTATAACGGGTCATGATGTATTTTCTGCACGAGACTCTACTGCATGGTATCACTACGTATTAATGTTTATCAGTTTGATACTCCCCGCAACTGGCATCGGTGGGCTAGCAGGACACGAGCTAACACATCGTACAGGTAAGCCTTTTGACCTTTGGCTTGGCCGTATTACTATGGCTTTAAACTGGGGGATCGCTTTTCCGATTGAGCATGTCTACGGACATCACAGTTATGTCGGAACAACAAAAGATCCAGCGACTGCAGCTCGCGGAGATTCCGTTTACCAACACCTTCCAAAAGCTATGTACCGCACCATTGTTAACGCATGGGAGATTGAAACCAAACGATTGGATAAAATTGATTCTTCCATTTTATCCTGGAACAATGTTCTACTAAGAATGGCTGTAATCTCAACTTCTACAACCTTTCTCGCCTATTATTGTGCAGGCTTGACAGGTGTAGCATTCCACCTACTGGTATGTTTTTCAACAAAGTTCGCGCTGGAAGTACTCAATTATGTTGAACACTATGGATTAATTCGTGAACCAGACCAACCTGTACAACCTAGACATTCCTGGAACTGTAATCATATCGTCAGTACCGTTTTTACCTATAACTTAACTCGGCACAGTCACCACCACGCTGACGCTCAGGCTCCTTATCAAGACCTTAAGGCTTATCCGGATCAACCTGAGATGCCAAACGGTTTGGCGAGCTGCCTTCTAACATCACTGATTCCGGGTGTATGGCGAAAAATCATTACACCTAAATTAGTTGAGTGGGACGCGATGTATGCAGCCAAATCGGAATACGACTTAATTGCCGAAGCAAACAATCAGAGTCATTGGCCAGAACTGCAGGGGAATATCACGAAAAGCATAGCCAAATAGATACTAAGAATTCTGCATTTTCAATGCTAAGGCTTTGGCCTATTAACTAAGCCGAAAGCTTTAGCGTTGTGTCGTAAAAAGAATAATTTATGCAAAAAGCAGTAAATAGGTTTTTTTGACTTTCGCAGCTCGAGCGTAGAATTATTGAGGTAACGTAGGACAACCTTGGTATCACGCTTATCAATGGATTTAATAAGGCTTAAATTTCGCGCGTGGCGATTTCCAAGTTGGAAATGCCAATTCTGAACCCGCTAACGAAGAATGCTCGCCGCAGCGTATCATAGATGAGTTTTTCATACCGAGTTGTGTAATAAAGTATGCATCTAATTGTGCTTCGATGGTGTCGGCTGTAATCGTCCCCCCAAAGACATCTAAGATAGACCTAATGGCTAGGTCTTTAACGTCACCGTACGACCAGGCAATATTAGTGAGTGCGGTATTTTTTTCAACCGGATCAAAATTAGCATGCACCTCGCCATGGTGAAGTGCCTTCCCCCCACCTACATCACTCGTTAGTAAGATGACAGGTGCATTGAGCGTGTTATATGCGCCGACACCCATGACTCTCATGTTTTTAACGCCTTGCGCACTTCTGCCGCCCTTACATATATAAAAACAATGATCAGGGATGATGTGATGCCCCGTTAAATAAGCACTAGGCCCAACGGGAGCACGATGAAGGAAGCCCGCTTCGGCAAAACTCATGATTTCTAGCTCTTTATAAGTGGGCATGGCGATATGCTCGATGTAGTTGGCGTGATGTTTATTATTGACGAGAGTATATCGTTTAACGGGGGAATAACCTTGTGAATAAGCACTTCAATTGGTATGTTAGAAATAGCAGAAAAACGGCCATTAGTTTAGTAGTGAGCTGTTTCTTGGGAAAAGGCTGGGGCTATCTCTGTCTACCAATAATTCCCAGATAAAAATGCTAAATTGTTTACAGTAACCAATAGTAACCCTAACTCCATGACCAAAAAACACATCATTGATCCAAATTGGGTTATGCCCGCAAAACAAGCCAAGCATACACTTCAGATCGGCGAACGCTTAGGCGTATCTGAAGATAAGATCATCGAGATGTGCCAATTAGACAATACGTGGTTCAAAATCCCTGATTACCAAATACCTGTCGGGCCTTTCTATGAACTTAATAAGGAAATCGCAAAAGCTGCTGGCAATCCCGATCTGGGCATTCTTGTCGGGCGAGCAGCATATCTAAACATTGGTCATTTACTATTATACCTGTCGAGTATTTGTGGCTCTCTTCGACAATGGTTAAATATGATGCCCAATGTATTGGAGATGTATGGCGATTTAGGAAAAGCCGTTATCATTCGGGAGGATAACACCTTGCGGAGTGAGTGGCGTCCATCGGCGCCCTTTTCAGTCAGTGGACGCTACACGATTGACATGGTGTTAAGTACGGCTAACTCGATATTAACGTCCATTTGCCTTCAACCCATAACCATTAGTAAAGCCCTGTTCACCTACCCTAAACCGAAAGATCTCACGGTATTAACTCAGTGTTTTGGCGCCAATCTAGCTTTCGATCAACCATTTAGTGCTCTCTACTTTGATGAGAGGTCATTAGATTATCCATTGATCGAATCTATCAGTGAGGTGTCCAGCACTTCCCAAAACCCATGGCAACAATATGTAGATACCGTTGCCGGAGATGAATTCCTCAAAGCTCTACGCCAAAGTATCGTCTGCGCGCTACCCACTGGTGATATGACAATAGATATCGTGGCGGGAGATTTAAATGTATCCCGAAGAACATTACAGCGAAGGCTCTCAGAAAGAAGTACCAATTTTTTACAGGAGGTACAGGACTTACGATCACAGATGGCTCTACGCTTTTTAGCCGATCGACAATTAGGAATTACCAGCATCGCATTCTTGCTAGGTTATGCAGATTCCTCTACATTTTCCTCTGCCTTTAAAACATGGCATGGATGCGCCCCCTCAGAATACCGACGCTAACGTGGCACCAAAACAACGATCTTTGGCGCTAGATCCAATGCGGTTCAACACCTAGAGCTTTATGATCATCTCAATGACTTCGCCAAGCAAGCGCTTGACCTCTTAAACTCTAAATCTCCTGAATTCTCAATCTCCTAACTATGGAGAAGGATAACCCCATGTCTTTGGATTTCGATAGCGCCCGATTACACAACCCACACCTCACTCCAGAACATGAGAGTTGGCGTACCCAACTTCGTAAATTCCTTGATCGAGAAGTCGCACCATTCTTAGATGAGTGGGATGACAATGAAAAAATACCGAATGAACTATGGGCCAAAGCAGCAGAAATTGGCCTGCTTCAAGTTGGCTACCCCGAGGCCTACGGCGGCATATCTGATGGGATTGACCAACACTACGTTAATATTACTGGCGAAGAACTAGGGCGCATCGGTTCCGCAGGCGGAGTCGCGAGCACCCTGCTGATTCATGGCATAGGTTTACCGCCGGTCATTAATTTTAGCAACGATGATATTAGGGAACAGGTTATACCCAATGTTCTATCCGGAGAAAAGCGAATCTCTCTTGGCATCACAGAACCCTCCGGTGGTTCCGATGTAGCCAATATCAAAACCACAGCCAAAAAAGAAGGTGATTTCTACATTGTAAATGGGAGCAAAACATTTATCTCCGGCGGCATGGGTGCCAACTGGGTAAGCACCGCCGTGAGAACAGGTGGTGAAGGTGCAGCGGGCGTATCAATGCTGCTTATTCCAATGGACCTTGACGGCGTATCTCGTACGCCGATAAAGAAAAAGCAGGGATGGTTGTGTTCTGACACTGCCACCCTATATTTTGATCACGTTAAAGTACCTGCTAAGTATCTAATCGGTAAAGAAGGTCAGGGGTTTCGCGTCATCATGAATAATTTTAATAGCGAGCGCTTGGCAATGGCTGTTTCCATGGAGGCCTGTTCACGGTGTTGCCTGGAAGAAGCGGTCAATTGGGCTCGACAGCGTGAAACCTTCGGGAGTCGACTTACGGACCATCAAGTGATTCGTCATAAAATTGCAACGATGAAGCAGCGTATTAACGCAACACAAACCTACCTATTACACCTTACTCAAGCGTACATTGAAGATAGAATTCACCCTGGTGACCTCGCAATGCTTAAAGTGCAGGCTAGCGAAACAATGGAGTTTTGCGCCCGCGAAGCAAGCCAAATTTTGGGTGGTGCGAGCTATTTGCGAGGAAGCAAGGTTGAGCGTATTTATCGAGAAGTCCGCGTTAATGCAATTGGTGGAGGTTCAGAAGAGATAATGCGGGATCTTGCGGCAAGTCAGTATCAACTTTAACCAGAACAGGGGGTTGCTAAAAAGAGGGTCCTGCTAAAGAGCCGTCACGCTAGACAAGCGTTGTGTCGAAAATGTTCATTTGTCATTACGTTGCAGCCCAAAAGACTCGCTACCCTCCCGCTAAATAGAATTTACTTTATGCTAGGTTGTTTAAATGTAATTTCAATGTTTTTAGCATTGCAACAATTCCTTCACTGGAATTGACTCATCTACAAGTCGCTTAAGATCTATTTCAAGTTTTTGTGAGATGATTTTTTTGCTTAACATAAATTCCTGTGGGCGATTCACACAATCAGCTGAAATCAGCTTTTCATCTTTAAAATAAAATGCGGCGAAGCTTCGGCTTGTGAAATTATCGCCACGGATTAGCACTTGATCATAACCCTGACTAAGACCGGCAATCTGTAACTTTAAATCGTACTGATCAGACCAAAACCAAGGCAGACTATTGTATTCCTTTTTAACACCGCATATTGACGCAGCAGCGGTCTTTCCTTGTTCACTCGCATTCGGTACAGATTCCAAGCGAATTCGGCGATCATACCTTTTATTGAAATGGTTGGTGCAGTCGCCAGCTGCAACAATATTGTCATCATTGGTGCAACAAAATTCATTAACAACGATACCGTTGTTTACAGTTATACCCGCATCTTCAGCAAGCTCTACATTAGGCAAAACACCCACACCCACCACCACCAAATCAGCCGGAAACACCGACCCATCAGCACAGATGACTTTTTCACAATGGGTGTCACCTGTAATACTCACAACAGACATATCAGTACGTACATCAACCCCCTTTTCAGTGTGAATCCGGGTATAAAACTCAGATAGTTCCGGCGCAGTTACGCGCTGTAAAATCCTTGAAGCCATCTCAAGGACAAGCACTTTCATACCAAGCTTTCTCAATGCTGAAGCCGTTTCTAAACCAATGTAACCACCACCAACAATAACGGCATGTTCACCTTCTGTAACCTGACTCCTAATGCCCTCTGCATCTGCGATATTTCGCACATAATGTATGCCTTGAAGTTCGCTACCGGGCAACGAGACCTTCCTAACTCTAGACCCCATACAAAGTGCTAGCTTGTCATAAGATAACTCTTGGCCGTCGGTGAGGGTTAAGGTTTTCGTGTCTCTGTCTATGGCTGTAACACGGCCAACCATGAATTGGATATTATTATTTTCGTAAAATGCCTCTGGACGAATGGCTAAACTATCAACCGTTTTTTCACCTGCCAGAAATGCTTTAGAAAGTGGTGGACGGTGATAGGGTAGATAGGGTTCATCTCCCACCACTAAAATATCACCTTCCCAACCCCCTTGTCGTAGCGAAGGCGCCAGCTGAGCTGCAGCGTGGCTGGCTCCAATTATTATGCATTTCTTTGTCATGATGTTATAGGTCCTTTGCTCTGCGATATGTACCGAAGACAATACGCTCAAATATCCTATTTACTTTATCCATCTAGCTTCACAACGAAAGGTCATTTTTTGACATAATAAAAGGCATAAAATGACCCTTTGCTGCGTAATGCAACAAGGAAGCTATACTCATTAGGTGAAAGAGGAAAGTCATAGAGGTTAGAACAAATATGCCATGAGGCAGTTAATTACTTACCAAGGACCGCTCGATAAGAGATGCATAGGTCGTTAACTGAGATGAGGACATCTTACTAACGATGCGTTTCGTTTCAAACGCGTTCATTTTCATCCACAACTTCGTAGCCCACTCAACAATCTTGACAACCAAAAACTTGGCTTTCATATCCGCTAACGGCTGCAGCATTTCATACTCAAGTATAGCCTTTAACCCATCACTGCTATATTTTACTAGCTCATCATTAAACATTCCCTTTTCAGGGTTTTCTCTTAACTTTTCTACAAGCTGATCCGATGAGCTTGCGAGCGATGAACTGATCGGAATTTGAAAATAATAGTCTTTTCCATCAAATACCGGCAGTCGATCCTCCATTATTGTTGAAATATGGAGGAGTTCCTTTTCACCATAATTAGAAAATGCTTTTTTGATCATTTTGTTTTGTATTGAAAGAGAAGCATCTAGCGACTTATGGACTGTTTTAATGACCTTCTCTCCGGCTCCCAACTCAATAAGAGGCTGAAGAAAATAGCTCTCATTAAACGCCAATGAAGTGATACCCATATTGGTAACGATTAAGTTAGTATGTTTTCCGGGGACAGGGTCACTACGCAGGGTATCGACTAATTCCTTCATCGACGTATATGCGCGTTTTTCTACGACAACTTTCAAGAAGCGCTGATCCATATTTATTATTTTCCTATTATACTTATTGTAAACAGCAGTTTGGCGTAACGCATACCCACTGACAGACAGAACTAGACAAACTCGACGCCATGCTTACTCATCGGTAGCTGGGTAATACGTTTTCCGGTAGCCGCATAAATAGCATTTGCCAACGCTGGCCCACACGGAGGCACACCAGGCTCTCCAACCCCTGTGGGTGGTTCAGCAGAGCGCACAATGTGTACACTAACCTTCGGCATATCCTCAATCCTAAGAGGTTCATAATCGGGGAAATTAGATTGATCAACCTCTCCATCAGTAAACGTGATTTCGTTTCTCATCACCGCGCCAAGCCCGAATCCAATGCCTCCTTCCATTTGTGCTTTTATTACGTCAGGATTTACCGCCACGCCACAATCTACAGCGCAGTGTACAGATTCAATCTTAACCTTACCTGTATCATTAACGGAAACCTCAATAACTTGCGCGACATAACTATTAAACGATTTATGAACAGCTACGCCTCGCCCTCGCCCATCAGGAAGCTTACTGTCCCAATCGGAGTTTTCCACTGCAAGCTTCAACACTCCCGCGATTCTTTTTTGCTCCTTAGACTCTTTCGAAAGTAAATTTAACCGGTACTTAACGGGGTCTTGTTTTGCGGCTTCAGCAAGAACATCCAACATAACTTCCATTGTATAAGCCGTATGAGTGTGCCCTACCGAGCGCCACCATAAAACAGGTATATTGGTTTGAGCATCAGAAAGACCTGCCGAAAGCAGGGGGATCTGGTATTCCGTATTGCTAATTCCTTCAACCGAGGCGTGATCAACGCCATCCTTAATTGATCCTTCAAACGGCGACCCTTTGATGATAGATTTTGTCGCAACGCGATGATCCCAACCCACGATATTGCCGTTACTATCCAGCCCCACTCTCGCTTTATGTATCACCATTGGGCGATAATAACCGCCTTTTATATCATCTTCTCTCGTCCACATTAGCTTAACAGGTGTCTTACGACCCAATAACAAAAAAGCCAATGCCGCATCAACTTGATAATCTGACGTTGGTGTCGCCCGACGGCCAAATGAACCGCCTGCATAAACCGTATTAATTTCTACCTGCTTAGGCTCTAGACCCAACACATTCGCCACCGCTGGTTGTGTAAGACCAGGGAATTGGCAACCATCGTGAACCCTAACCCCTTCTTCCGTTGGTTCAATCACACAATTTAAAGGCTCCATCGGGGCGTGAGCAAGATTAGGGAATATAAACTCTTTTTCAATGACCGTTACAGCACCTTCGATCGCCGCATTAACATTTTGAGTGCTCACGTCCTTTCTTGCTTGATAGGTAGGTTGCTGCAACAACGTACGATGATAGGCAACAAGCTCATCGGTACTTCGGTTTTCTGAATCCTTGAAGTCCCAATCGGCACCTATAACCTTGCGAGCACTAATCGCCGCCCATGTTGATGTAGCGTAAACCACCAGTCCTCTACCATCAGGAAGCTTTTTAACATTAAGAAAACCTATTACCTGTTTGGCCTTAGATGAATCATATTTCGCAAGTTTGGCGCCAAATCGAGGTGGATAGAGGATTACCGCATAAACCATACCGGGTACTTTAACATCTAACGCAAATATCGCTGCTCCCTGGGTTTTATCCTCATTATCAATGCGGTGTAAATTTGCATTACCGATCAATGTAAACTGCTCAGGGGACTTAAGTTTCGGTTCAGCTATAGGCGCTAACGTCAGCGCTTTAGCAATCACTTGTCCAAAGTGTAATGAGTTGCCCCCAGCCTTAAGCACTCCTTTTTCTATACTAACTTTCTGCGAAGGGATATTCCAAAGTGCAGCGGCGGCTCGAACCAGTACATCGCGAGCAGTAGCACCGGCCGTTCTATATTGCATGAAGGAGTTTGCGATAGCTGTTGATCCCCCAGTGCCCTGCGCACCAAAAATCAGGTTCTTATATTTTTTATTATCGGCAGGGGCAAATTCAACCGCTAATGTTTCCCAATCTGCATCTAGCTCTTCAGCAACCAATGTGGCAAGACCGGTTGTTGTACCCTGCCCCATTTCAAAGTGTTTAATAACAACAGTCACAACACCCTCTTCAGATATTCTAACAAAGGGGTTTAGCTCAATTTTTTCGGTACCAATCGCTAATACCCCCTTTGAATTAAGACCAATAACCATTGCTACACCGGCAGCTGCAGTACCTTTTATAAAATCTCTTCTATTTATCCCTGAATCCATGACTAAACCTCCGTCTTCATTGTATCCAAATTGCTGGCTGCTAGATGAATTGCCGCTCGCACTCGTTGATACGTTGCACAACGACAAGCGTTACCCGACATCGCTTCATTTATCGCTTCATCTGAAGGCATTGCATTGCGGCTTAACAAACCCACGGCAGACATAATCTGGCCTGATTGGCAGTACCCACATTGCACAACATCAAGTTCACGCCATGCCGACTGAACCGCGTCTGCAATATGCCCGTCAATTGACTCTATCGTCGTCACCTCTTGATTCTCAATGGCACTGACCGGTAACACACAAGATCGTGTCGGTTTACCATTAAGATGAACCGTACAGGCACCGCAGGAAGCAATACCACAACCGAATTTGGTTCCAGTCAGGTCCAATTCATCGCGCAATACCCACAGTAGCGGTGTGTCACCGGGTATTTCAACTGAAACTTTTTTACCGTTTAATTTGAACGTTGCCATATTACGCAATCCTTTCTGGAATAAATCAAAATCGTTAGTTTTTCCGCGCGCTGAGGGGCATAGAATGTATAAATAGAGTTCAACATCTACTTATACAACGCGTGTGCTAGTGCAGAAACTGCCAACGGGTTAAACACCAGTCCACAATGGCTACTTATCACTTCAACATTTTCGGTGAGTTCTGTTTCTTTCTCTAGAGAACATTGCCAAGAAACAACGCCATCTGACTTGCTATAGATGGAAGTAGAGATTACACCGGGAGGCTCTTTACGCTGATTAAATGCTGCTAGATCATCACTTGAGAATTCTGAACCGGAGAGACGATGAAATATATCATGTAAAATATTGGCATCATGATCGCCGTTAAAAGGCGTACCCAAAGAAACGACTGAATGAACATCTTCAGGGAATGATCTCCCTAGTTCGCGCGCAAAAACGCCGCCCAAACTCCAACCGACAATTGATACCTTTTGTCCAGTGAGCCCCTTTAACCGAGTGATTTCAGATCGCAAATGAGCTCTATTCTCTGAGTTTGAGCCCATATTTCTGCCCATTTTCCACGGAACAGACCTGTAACCCAAACGACGGAGGGATTTTCTTAGCATTTTCGTTTCAAAGTCCCCGGCACCAAAGCCGGGTATCACTATTACGGATCGACCATTGCCTTGGGGTAGGTTCTTCTCATAGAAACGTCGTGAAAGTAATTGCGCTCCAATCTCAAAGGGTACACGGGCCTCTAACAGCGTATATAGAAATCTTGGTTTTTTTATATTTCCACTCACTGCGGGCTCCTTCAGGTTTGGTACGCAAAGAACTCCTCATTATAGGTACATACGACCAAAATTATCAATTAAGTGTCCGTTCATTCCATATCTACCCTAAACAGATAGCACCCTACGTAGAGAGCTAACGCTCTTTCGCTGTTGTAGATCTTTCGTGATGGAGATAGGACCTTGCATATGGTGTTTACTAAAATCATGGAGCCAGCGTCAACGCTTGTACTATACTTCATATTCACTACACACCATATTTAACTGGAAAAGGGTAACGTTGAAATTCTTCTTATGAATTGGATTCTTAACTTTATCTGGTGCAGTGATAAATCAATCAAAACATATAACTCATCGATTCCAGTGCTGTGAAAGAAAATTGCACAAAATCTGGAAAGGGATTAACTGTCGTCGGCGTTAAAGGTATTCGCGCATTTGAGGGTGTTATTGTTCCAAAGTTTATGAGGATTACATGGGCGCCAACAGAAGATAGCGCATTTCGCATGATATCCGCGCGGCGTAGTGACGTAACATATTGGATGAAAAACCGCTTAGCCAATGTTTATAAGAATTATGCAGATACCCTGACAGTGTGCATACAAAACGAAATTAATCTTCCTTTGCACAGTTATGTACACAGCGACTATGCATGGGCGCTACCAAAAGTGGAGGCTGCATACGCAAACTTATTTGGCAAAATGTAGTGCAAACAGCTTCGATCCAGAACGAACTAAAGCACCACTGTTTGCAGATTAGGCGGCAAACGCATCTTCTTCATATTATTCAGGCGGTTGCCCTCCACCAAGATACATTTTAACAACTAAAAGCAAGTCATCATTTGACTAAATCAGACTATTCGAATATCATTCGAACGATATTCGAATAACCTCTATCATCTTGATAGTAGTCAAATAGGCCGCCTATGTCGCCAGCTCCTACTCATACATCTCAAGAACAGGAAGATATCATTCTTGACGCCGCTGCCAAGTGTATCGAAGCTAGTTCTTTGCTCGATTTCACGATGTCTGCAATCTCAAAAGAAGCAGGCTTTTCCATGGGCACCATTTACAAACACATTCAGTCAAAAGAAGACGTTCTGGTAGCACTCGCGTATCGAATGTATACGCACCTACTTAACACCTTCAAGGAAATCCAATCGTTACCTCTGCCCGTTCCAGAGCGACTAATGGCCGTTAGTCTCATATGTAATGAGAAAGTTTGCCTCTATGAATTTGACGACCAACTTGGAAGTTTAGTTGTCAGTAAAGCAGTGTTACAACGCGCCTCGAAGGGCTGGTTAGAAAAAATGATTCATACAGATAAAGCAGTTGAGGAATCTTTTGCCAACATTATCCGCGAGGCATATACAACGGGCGAGCTAATAGTAGATGAGGGCCAAAAAGAAAATCTAGTAGAAGAAATTAACGTTGGTCTTTGGTCTATGTGTGTTGGTTTCACCCAGGTAGCTGTACAACTTGATGCGAGGAACATCATTGGACAAGGCAAAGATATTGCACTAACCATCAATCCCGATAGCCTAATTATTAGAAACACAAGACGACTGATAAATAGCTACCCTTGGAAAAACCCAATAACCGATGTCAGCATAGAAAATATTTGTCGTACCTTAGAAGAAAAAGGTCTTCGGTAATTCTGTCTCTCTCATTTTTTGATTTATAAAGGTAACAACAATGAACATTCGACGCTGGTCTATCACTGTATTTTTAAGCATCGCTGTTTTTTCTGGATTAGCTGCATTTAAAGTATTTGAGATAAAAAACGCCATAGCATTTGGTGAGTCCTTCCCGGAGCATTCAGAGACGGTAGAAACATCTGAAATCACTACTGTCACTTACGCCCCTTCTATTAACGTAATAGGTAACGTACTCGCACCACAACACATTGATATCCGTAATGAATTATCTGGAAAAATAGCTTTAGTTAACTTTTCTTCAGGAAAACAAGTCGCAGAAGGACAAGTACTTCTACAACTCGATATCAGTATAGAAAAAGCCAACCTAATAGCCGCTAATGCTCGAACGGAGCTTTCTCGATCTGTTTACAAGCGAGCCAAAAACTTACATAAATCCAAAGCAATAAGTCAAGAACAATTAGATAGGAGCAAAGCTGATCTCGCAACGTCAATAGCAGAGATAAAAGTGCTAGAAAGCACCATTTCGAAAAAAACATTACGGGCGCCTTATTCTGGAAAAGTAGGAATCCATCAATTTGAGGTTGGACAATATATTTTGGATAACACCAAGATCACAACACTTGTGGGTAACAAAAACCACCTCTGGATAGATTTTATGGTTCCAGAGTTCTACCCTGCGCTAGCGCTAGGGACTGAAATAACAATACAACCCATCTACCAGAAAAGCGCTGGCACTTCATATCAAGCGACTATTCTTGCTGAAGACACTGCTATTAACGACGGTAGTCGAAGTAGGCATTACCGCTCTAGAATTGAAAATGCAAGCAACCTGTTCACCCACAAGTCCAGTGTAAATGTAAGTGTTCCTGTTAAATCACCCAAATCATACTTAGCCGTACCAACCATCGCGATCCAAAACGACAACCTTGGTCAATTTATCTTTACCCTAAACAAAAATAAAGATTCCAAAGGTTTTAGAGCTAAACGAAACCGTATCACAGCTCATGCTCAGCACAATAGAATGACGTTAATAGAACAGGCTACTACTAAAGCGAACATTGAAACCTTGAAGAAAGGCGAAACCATTGCCGTTGCGGGTGCATTCAAGCTACATGAAGGAATGCTAGTTTACACAAAAGAACGCCCAACCCTAGCCATTCAAAAGAGCAATTCCACATCGGAACAGGAGAGTTTATAATGGACATTTTTGTAAGACGACCCGTTATCGCGATTGTTGTATCTTTGATTTTGTTGCTCTCTGGTGCGTATGCAGCGTTCAACGTCCCTGTTTTACAATTCCCCAAAATAGAAAGTTCCTCATTGGTTATCACAACAGTATTTCCGGGCTCATCCGCTGAAGTGGTGCAGGGTTTTATTACAGAACCCATAGAGCGCGCCGCAATGACCATCCCTGGCGTTGATTTTGTTGATGCCAAAACAACCGCAGGGCTCAGTGTTGTAACGGCCTGGTTAGAGCTTAACGAAGATAGCACTGCTGCATTAGCTGAACTTTCTGCCCGTTTAGCTCAAATACGATTTGAATTACCTGAAGGTGCCGAAGACCCTGCAGTTGAAGTACAGCGAGCCGACCGCCCTGCTGCGCTTTTCTATATGGATGTTCATGGCAAAGAATGGAGCCGCGCTGAACTGACTAATTACATGGAACGCCAAGTGAACCCACAATTAGCAGCGATCAAAGGCGTACAACGAGTAGGTCTAGAAGGCGGTAGAAGCCCAGCGATGCGAATATGGATCGACCCAATAAAAATCGCAGCATTAGATATGGGAGCAAATGAAGTCCTCAATGCGCTACGCGCAAATAATATTGTTGCAGCTATAGGAAAAACAGAAAACAAACAACAACAGATCAATCTACTCAGTAATGCGACCTTAAAAACAACAAACGATTTCGAGCAACTTATCCTCCGTAATATCAATGGCGCATTTGTTCGCTTGGGTGATGTTGCTAGAATCGAAATGGGTGAAGATCGAGGCACAATAAGCGCTAGATTTAATCAAGAAACAACCATCTACATTTCTATCTGGCCATTACCCGGTTCCAATGAAATTGCTATAGGAGATGAACTTTACAAACGACTTGAAAATATTAACGCCTCCTTGCCTAAAGGATTAACCATTAATATTGGTTATGACGGCACTATCTATATGCGTGATGCGTTAAAAGAAATCTTTACCACGCTCTTTGAAACCGTTGCATTAGTCGGCGTGGTAGTTTTACTGTTGATGGGGTCATTCAGAACGGCATTGGTGCCTTTGATTACTATTCCTATTTCAATTTTAGGCAGTATCGCTGCGATGCTAATGATGGGCTTCACGCTTAACCTCTTAACCATTTTAGCGATTGTTCTGTCCGTAGGATTGGTCGTAGATGACGCTATCGTTGTTGTTGAAAACGTTGCCCGTCACTTGCGAGAAGGTCGAACACGAATCGACGCAGCCTTGGTAAGCTCTCGTGAACTGCTGTCTCCCATAATTGCAATGACCATAACCCTAGCAGCCGTATACATTCCGATAGGATTTGTTTCCGGCTTGACCGGTAGCTTATTTAAGGAGTTCGCATTCACATTAGCAGTCGCGGTTATCATCTCCGGCATTGTGGCGGTAACACTTTCACCTATCATGAGTGCCTATGTTTGTTCTGATAACGGTCATGAAAGCGCGTTCACTCGACGCCTGAACCTGTGGTTTGACAAGCTACATCAGTTGTACGGAAAGCTACTGGGAAGAAGTTTTCAGTGGCGCAACCAAATTTTATTTATGGGTATTTTTTTATCCTTATTGGTCGTTCCTTTTTACCTTTTTTCAGCCAAAGAGCTCGCACCCATTGAGGATCAAGGTAGCATTAACATTATTGTTGAATCACCACCAGGAGCATCGCTAGCCTATACCGACGACTACATGCATGACGTCATCAATCTTATTCAAGAAACTACGCCGGGGTTAAATATGGTCTGGCAGATTATATCTCCTAACGGAGGGTTTGGTGGCATTGAATTTGTTGACTATAGCGAGCGAGATTTTGCAGTGCAAGATCTGTTACCAAGCATATACGGACAACTTTCATCAATCACTGGTGTTAGAGTTTTCCCCGTAATTTTTCCAAGTTTACCTACTGCGGGGCAATTTGATGTTGAAATGGTGGTACAAGCCCCGGACACCTACCAGGATATGGAAGTTTTCGCCAAGCAACTCATTCAAGCCGCTTACCAAAGTGGCAAATTCATGTTTGTAGATAGTGATCTAAAAATAAATCTACCTCAAGTACGCTTACAATTTGATCACGATCGAATTGCAAATTTAGGGCTTGATAGCAATAGCGTCAGCACTCAGCTCGCATCATTACTATCGGAAATGGATGTAAATAGGTTTAATGCTAGCGGTAAAGCGTACCGAGTAATCCCTATGGTAGAGAATTTTGCTCGAGACAACCCTGAGACACTATTGGATTTGCAGTTACGAACATCATCTGGGGAACTCATTCCTTTGCGATCGGTTGCTACGCTAGAAAAAGTTACCAGCCCTCGTGTATTGGGCACATTTAACCAACAACGCTCATTCCGCATCTTCGGAGGCGTATTGCCAGGAACAACTAATGATCAAGCGCTAAGTACATTAGAAGAAGCCGCTAAAGAGATTCTCCCTACCAATTACACAGTGGATTATGCAGGTATCTCTCGACAGCTGAGAAATGAAGGCAACAGCATGATGTCTGTTTTGTTGATTTCATTGATAGTGGTATATCTCGTGTTAGCTATTCAATTCAACAGCTTTCGCCTACCCTTCGTAGTGCTATTAGGTTCAGTTCCATTAGCGATTTCAGGCGCAATGGTATTTAGCTTTTTAAGCCTAACGACCATTAATATTTATGCTCAAATTGGTTTTATAACACTAGTGGGGCTCATAGCAAAAAACGGTATCTTAATTACGGAATTTGCTCATGAGTTACAGCTAAAAGGTATGGCTAAAGTTGACGCAATCAAAGAGTCCGCAGAACTACGCCTCCGTCCAGTTCTAATGACCACGGCGGCCACTGTATTAGGTCACTTCCCTCTTGTTTTAGTAAGTGGTGCCGGAGCTGAAGCTAGAAATAGTATTGGTATAATTTTGGTCGCAGGCATGGCTATCGGAACGTTATTTACATTATTTATATTACCTTCTGTATACCTCTGGCTAGCTAAGGATACCCGCGATATCACGTTACCTGAAGAGCAGTCGATGACAGTTCCCGACATCGCTAATTAGGCATGATATAACGCTAAAACAGCTCTACATCTGACTCATCCTGTTTTGATGACTCCACTTTACGCTGCTCCGCAGCTTTTGCTTCTGCTGCCGAGATAGGCGGACCATCAAAACAGACCTCTACATAAAATGCCCCGCCGGAACTCTCATAAGGAATTCTCAAGATAGGGCTAGTGGTTTGGTGAGGTATCAAATAATCATAGCCGATCATCATCGTTGGTAATGCAATTTCAAAATCATAGCCAACTTTCTCCAACTCTCCTTTGGCTCTACCAAGTATCATGTTACTAATTTCACCAACGAGATCAATCGCCACGCTATCCAGCTCCAGGCAGCCTTTTGGAAGCATTTTCTCCGCTATATGAGTTAGTACATCATCACTGAAAACTATGGCAACAGATGCCCTTCTCACCTTACTTTGCATACTTATCAGTCCAGTGACGCGTTTACCTTTGACCGGCTCATCTGGCTTTCGTTTGTACGGCTTTCCTACTTTTAGCTCTAATTCCGCCATAGAAATCAAAACACCCGTGCAGGCACCCAGTACGGGGTTTATGAAATTAATCTGCATTCGCTAAATAACTCCGACTAATCTTATATCATCAATAATGACGGGACTTTATGCCTAATACCTACTGTCACCTTACCCAGAGAGCCAAGGGACTGTTAGCACAGCATTGCCGCCGACAGAAAATATCACAAGAATTACAAATAGGGATATTTTGGAGGTCATCTACCCAGTCTAGGACTGAAAATCAACTAGAGCCAGAAAAACAGATGTACGGGAGAACTCAGGTCACTTGATCTCCTACTTAACTTAAGCAGACAAACTGTATCGACAAGTTCAACTTTCCTTAACCTGCTCCTTACTTGGTTGCGCCCGTGCGATAAGTATTGAACCTAAAACCGCTGAGAATAAAGAGCCCACTAAAACCCCAAGCTTAACTTCTACAAGATAAGCCGCACTTTCAGTCTCAAAAGCCAATGAACCGATAAACAAACTCATAGTAAAACCAATGCCGCAAAGTACACTCACTGCATAAAATTGCAGCCACGTTGCACCCGCTGGGATTTTTGCTAGCCCTAACTTAATTGCAATCCAGCAAGCACCAAATATGCCTACCTGTTTACCAATAAAAAGCCCGGCACCGATGCCAAGGGGTATAGGATTTAACAATGCGTCTATTGAAATTCCTGCCATAGAAACTCCGGCATTCGCAAAAGCAAACAACGGCAATATCACAAATGCAACCCAGGGGTGCAACGCATGTTCCATATGGGTCAGCATTGGATGCCCCTCATGATTTTTAACATCCAATGGTATAAAACACGCAATAACAAAACCAGCCAGAGTGGCATGTACACCAGACTTAAGAACCGCCACCCAAACAACAACTCCAACCAAGATATAGATAGCTTGGCTTCGCACAGAAAATCGATTAAGTAAAAAGAGCACGAATACACCGGAGCCCGCTACAGCCAATGATAAGGTCGATAACTCACTTGAATAGAAAAAAGCGATGATGAGAATAGCCCCTAAATCATCAAAAATTGCCACAGACAACAAAAACAATTTCAACGAAATAGGTACCCGACTGCCAAAAAGTGTAAACACACCCAGCGCAAAAGCTATGTCCGTTGCAGAAGGTATAGCCCACCCCTTAACGCCAATTGGATCCTCTTGATTCATCGCAAAATAAATTAACGCGGGTATCGCTATACCGGCAACAGCAGCAATTCCAGGCAAAACAACCTGAGAAGGTGACGACAAGTGCCCAGTAAGTACTTCCCGTTTTATTTCTAAGCCAACCAAAAAGAAAAAAATCGCCATCAAACCATCGTTAATCCACAATATAAGCGGTTTAGCAATATCCAAATCGCCAATCCGAACTTGTAGGGGGATCGCCAAAAAGCCCTCATAGATATAGGCTATAGGGCTGTTCGCAAGTACCATCGCGAGCAACGCCATCAACACTAACAATATGCCGCCAGTCGAATCGTGTTTAAACCATCGTTGCAAAGTGAGCGCCAGTTCTTGTGCCGTCATAGATTGTGTCACTACATATTCCCAAGTTAACCTTGATTAATACAAGAGAGCTATACTATGGTAAATTCGAATTAAATACTAGAATACATCGAATTTAACGAGGATGAATATGTCTCCCTTAAACTATAACCACCTCTATTACTTCTTCATTGTAGCCAAAGAAGGCAGCATAGTTAAAGCCAGCGAAATATTGAATTTAACCCCGCAGACAATTAGCGGGCAAATATCTAACTTCGAAAGCCAGATGGGTGTACTGCTATTCGACAGAAAAGGGAAAAAACTGCACCTATCGGAATTAGGCCACTTAGTTTTTAGCTATGCTAAAGATATTTTTCAAATCGGAGATGAGCTAAAAAATGTTATTACCACTCAGCAACCCAGTCAATGCCTGACTTTTACGGTCGGCATTACCGATGTGATCCCTAAAACACTGGCCTATCAGCTTCTGAATCCAGCGCTCCGCATGGAGAATCCCGTTCGCCTTATCTGCCACGAAGGAGATCAAGAAAGTCTATTAGCTGAGCTTGCCGTTAACAAACTCGATTTAATTTTAACGGATCAGCCCCTTCAACCGGGCAATAACGTAAAGGCATACAACTACCAGCTGGCGGAAAGTGGGTTAACTTTTTTTGCATCAAGTTCGATGACAGTAAATTTTAAAGATAACTTCCCGTCAGCGCTATCAGAACAACCGTTCCTGATGCAAAGTAAAAAGTCTGTCATTCACCAACGCCTGTCCTCGTGGTTTCATACGCATAACATAGCACCTAACATTGTCGCTGAATTTGATGATAGCGCGCTAATGAAATCCTTCGGTCAGTCCGGCTATGGTGTATTTACCGGCCCTACCCTCATCGAGAAACACATAGTCTCCCAATACAACGTTAGGGTAATCGGTCGAACTGAAGAGCTTAAGGAGCAATATTACGCCATCTCGCCAGAACGCCGCCTAAAACACCCGGCGATAATTGAGATCGTAAATGCAATAACTGATTAGAGGGGTTGAAAAGTGATGTTGAGAAAAGGGCAATAACGATACTCTTCTCAAAGTCATGTAACACCAGTTTAACAACTTTATGCTATGACGGCGTAGTCAATCCCAGGAATTATGCAGGTTTCTCCTGAGGCAAATTTGGGACAGAGCTGGAGGTCCACGCTATCTACATGGGTACTAAATTTTTATCGCACAGAGGGTCTTTGATAATCCGTTGATAGACTTGATACAGGTGGGATAACCTTTCATGCTCAGTTATTAGAGAGTAACGGCCGCTGCCTATCTGACCAATATCGCTGTAACTAGATCACCGGCGGATTAAACGCATCACTCATTCAATGCTGGCCTTTAAAAAACTTTTCGCAGCACAAAGTACATTGGCCGAAATTGAGCTTGTTGCAATGATCAAAAAAGGTAATATGAGAAAGAATATGTGCAGTGCCCTTTCGCATATCGAACAATTTTACATTTTAGCTACGTTAGTCGAATTATTTGCGACGGAGTCCTTATTCCCAATCTTTCAACCCATACTTCTCCAATATCATCGCTAACTTTCCGTTCTTACGCATTTTATCGAGCCCTTTTGAGAAAAGATTGATATACATCTTGGAGCTTATTTTGTTTGGAGTGCAAGCAATATATAACAGTTCACCGGAAGACAATTTTCCCGCAGTTTTTATATCTTTCCTATGCCCAAGCTCGCTTAATTTTGCATCCATAATAAGATCGAATTCTACAATCACATCCAGCCTGTCTGATAGTAATTTTCCAATATTCTGTCGCAGTGCTTTATTTGCATTGACTACCTGTACTTCGTTTGTGCCTTTATATTTGGCGACATAAGGATCCAGCTCCTTGCTATATGCGTAACCTCCAATAACACCGAGCCGATTACCCTTGAGTGATTCAAGGCCGGAATAGTACCAAGTGCTGCCCGTGGGCACATAAAACATCGGCTTTATAATGCCCCAAGCTTTTTTTGAAAACAGAAAGTCCGGAGCATCACTGGCATCAGCACCGACAACACAATCGAATACACCTTTTTGCACCATCTTTATGCTCCCCCTCCAAGGTAGCGTATTATAATCCACGGTATGTCCGTGCTCAGCCAAGATGACTTTAGCAAGTTCAATCATATATCCAGGCCTATCAGTGCCAGGCTTACCATTAATAGGAAACCACTCATCGGCGCGGATGCTAACAACATCCGCCGTTACAGAAAAGTGGATTGCCAATAGTAAAAATGCGCCAACCAATTTATTGATCATTCAATCTCTACCTACTACCTAAGTTTGTGGAATCACCTTTCGCGTAACCTTAGGCGCGGGTACTTTTCTACCTTTTATCAAAAATTCTCCTCCATTTTTGCATTCCTTCCCTGGGTCCATTTCATTTGAATATACCTCAGGTTTAACGAGATTCTGACTTCTGTCGACAATATCAAACAATCCATCACTGTTTATTTTACCTATGAGTGGCCTTAGGTGGGTATGCAAGTTATCGGCATCGATTTTAACGATACCTTCAGGGGCTTGGTATTCCATTCCTCGACTTGAATTCACAATGGCCTCTGGGTGCACACTATTCGCCTTACGCGCCGCCATAACAAACGCCAAGAAGCCTGAATACGCCGCCTGCATAACGCCAGACGTAACTGCGGGTCCATTCACAATCCCCGGATTGTCCTTAAGGTATTGCGTGAATCGAGCGATAAACGCTTTGTTTTCAGGTGTATCAACCGATTGAAAATAAGTAAACGATGTATAGTGACCCACACAATAATCGATGCCTGCCGAATGAACCTCTGGTTCGGTTAAAGGGTATGACATAATGGGTGTCTGTTCAGCGGTAAGCCCTGCTTTCTTATAGGCCCGCATAAATGCATCATTGGATGCACCAACGACATTTGAAAGAACCCAATCTGCTTTTTGTTTCTTTATATCAGCAATGACTTCAGAAAAATCCGATTCTTTATCCGCTTCTAATGCAATATATTTTTCACCAACCGCCGTGCCCCCATTTTTCTTCAATGATAATTTCGCAGCTTTATTCATTGTGCGTGGATAAATATAGTTTGATCCAACCATATAAACACGGGCTCCATATTTTTTTATCATCCAAGGAACTGAGTTATCAACCTGTTGGTTTGGACATGAACCTGTCATCACCATATTGGACGTACATTCTCGACCTTCATAATAGGTTGGGTAATATAGTAAAGCACCGCCCCGCTGCAAGACCGGCAATAGAGACTCTCTACTCGCCGAGGTATAACAGGAATGGAATATGTTAACATTCTCATTGAGCAATTCTTTACCATAGCTGGCGTACTTTGCCCAATCACTTCCGGGATCTCGCACTAACGCCTCAATTTTGGCACCATTAATTCCACCAGAAGCATTGGTTTCATCAATCGCCATCTTTAACACTGCCAATTGATAGGGTTCAACAACACTCATAAACCCCGAAGTGGATAGGATCAACCCAACCTTTATGGGTTTCGACGGATCAATTTTTTCCCAACTTGCACCGTGAGCTGTTTGAAACGCTCCCAAGGGAAAACCCATTGCGAATAGCGCTTGGCTACCTCTCGTAACAAATTGTCTACGAGTACATTGATATTTCATAAATTCCTCCAAAGACACCATTTAGTCAGACCATTACATTTATGAGATCTGAATTTTAATTAAAGTTGAATTTGTAACCCGAAGGAGAAACGTTTCACATCAGCACCTTTGTAACCGCTAATATTCGCGTCGCCTGATCCGTAATTAAAATTTAAACGAACATTATGACCTGACATCACATAATTTACGCCAACTTCTCTAAGGTCACTGTCGTCGGCATCGTCTGGATTGTTATCAACAAGACGAACATAGGGCTGAAACTTACCCGGCCCAACGTTTTTAGGAATGAGATATGCGCCAGACAAAAAATAGGACTTACCTTCAAACAAGCAAAAGCATGTATTAGTAGCCGATACATCTGCAGGTATTGTTGCACCGCTATAATCAGCATCAAACGCTTTATATTCTGCTTCAACGGTAAGAACACCACTTTTACCCAATACACTTTCAGATAATAAATCAACAGCATATCCACTGAAATCGCCAGAAGTCGTTGCCGTGCCAGTACCATCACCTTGTCGTTGGTAGGAAAAACCCAATGTTAATATATTGCCTAAACCGCCGTGATAAGTACTACTGGTGTAGTACCCTGGATTATCTTCCTTATTTAGAAAGTTGTAGGCAATACGGGTGGCAAACAACATCTCGTCATCGACGTTAGCACCGCCCTCAAGACCATCAAAAAAACCGACGGCATATTGGAATTTATTTAAACCGCCCCAGATAACGATACCATCATCACGACCCAATCGTCCGGCAGCCCCCCCTTGATCGGACGGATATAAGGGCTGCGTATATTGATTCCAGGTAAGCGCATAATAAGGACCGTTCATTTCTATGCGGTCCGCTGGAGTTAAAAGTCGCCCCATCCATAAATTAAACATCGCATCAAACTCAAACCTTACAAAGGCATCTAATACGTCAATAGCGCCATCAATTTCTTCCGTATTTAGGGTGAACTTTATATCCTGATGCACTTGGCCATTAATATATAGGCGTATACTTTCAACATCAAAATCCTGGCTCCTAGCATCACCTGCAGGAGCCCCATCTTCTACCGATGTAAACGACGTACGCATACCTGCGCCGATACTAATCCAGTGATTGTCATCAATTTCCAACTTTTTTCCTGCAAATGCGGGGAGTGAAAAAACAAGAATAAAAATAAGCCCTATGGACAAAGAACTTTTCAACCTAGAGTAGAAATCATTCATAATAATTCGTACGAACGATGAATACGCCTTGCTTGTAAAAAAACGCCTATCAGTATTTTGACTAATCATGATGTTCTCCAAAATATCGTTTAATTATCCTTTTTTTGTTTCTTCCTGGACAACAAGAGACTTCGGTTTAACTTCTTGATTGTGTTTATCGAGATGCATTTAGCTCGTCTTAAACTCACCTAATAGATTTTTTACCTTGACCGCGTACCCAGCTACTTCCTGGCTATGACGGTCAGCATCATTTGCCTTCTCTGCCACTACTTCTGCAATGGTGTTTATGTTAATCGTACTACGGCTAACGGACTCTATTACATGGGCCTGCTCTTCTGCGGCTGTTGCAATCATTTCATTCATTTCATTGATTTTTTGAACTGAATCAATAATTTCATCTAACGCCCTGCCCCCTTCCTTTGCTTTTTCTATAGAATCTTCTGTCTCGGCTAAACTTCTTCTAATGACAACATCAGCTTCCCTGGTTCCTGTTTGCAGGCGTTCTATAAGTGTTTCAATCTCTCCCGTAGAGTCTTGCGTACGTTTCGCAAGCGTTCTGACTTCATCCGCCACTACCGCGAAACCTCTTCCCATTTCACCAGCCCTAGCAGCTTCTATCGCAGCATTTAACGCCAATAAATTGGTCTGTTCGGCAATACCTCGAATAACATCAAGGACGCTGGCAACACGAGTACTTTCCTTGACTAATTCTTCAAGTACTTTTGACGTATTATTTGCGTGAAGAGAAAGCCCTAGTATGGCGTCCGTAGTTTCTTGTACCACCATCTGTCCCTTTTTGACATTTGCATCAGCCTCTCTCGCCGCTACCGCGGCATCGTTTGCACTTCTAGCAACTTCGTTAATAGATGCAGACACTTGCGTCATTGCACTGGCTACTTGCTCAATTTCCTTTTGTTGTTCGTCAATCTGAAGACGACTTTCCTCCGACACGCTAAGCAAGCTATCACAAGCCATTGACTGGGACACCGATGCCTCATCAACCGCTTTGAGGGCTGTGGCGAAACGGGTTAGCATACGATTAAATGAACTAACAGCGGTACCAATTTCATCATTGGTGTTGACATCAACCTGGCTGGTTAGATCTTTTTGTTCTGCTACATGTTGTGCGGTAACTTGCAATTTGTTTAGAGGATTAACGATAGACCGTATAACCCAAGTCATTAATAGAAAAATACCGATACCCAATATCGATGTCGAAATAACAAAGGTAAAAAACAACTGCTTTACCTGAAGCTTGGATGTATCATTCATGACCTCCATATTATGAGTATGCCACTCAACTACTTGTTTCAAATCTTCCATGGATTTATCAAAATGAACTTTTCCATCACCAACCAACATTTTTAACGCGTCTTCTTTGGCGAAATTTTTGCTCATGGTTAATGATTCGGCAAGCGATAACTCCTCAAAATTTTTCCAGTCTTTAAGAAAATCTGAAAATGATGTTGTACCATCCTGGGATGTGCTAGGTTCCAGCTCTATATATTCATCTCGGTATTGGTTAACTTCTGAAATTAACTTATTGATTTTACCTTCGGTTTCGGTAAGTTCTGCATCATCAAAGTAAGAGGTGTGGACAATCCCGTTAAGTAAAATCCTCCAGGATACGTCTCGTAATTGATTTAGCTTTAACACAGGTAATGTTTGCTCTGAATATAGCAAAGAGGATTTATTGGAAATATCTTTAGCACTCCAGTAACCGAGAACCCCAATAACACAAACGGTTATAATAGTTACACCAAGAGTTATATACAACTTTGCCCTAATCGATAACATAAACCCATCACTTGTCAGTCAGACGGTAGAGCTTTAAGTGTAGCCTCCGCAACAAAAGTGATGAAAAAACAGCCTAGACTATATGGTAGCAAGCGGTATTCGTTTTCATTCCTTTCTGTGATAATGAGGTTTGGGCAGTAGACAAACCGAACCCTATGACTGGACTCCGCCTCAACATAAAAAACTTGCTCTCACAGCGGAAAAAAAGTAAAGGGCAAAAATACATCTAAAGAAAAGCCGTAAATTTATGAGTTCTGTCGCAAGAACCCTCCAGGAGAAAACTGAATGACTCCTGAAGACAAAATTTATACACTCCAGACATTCGGCGATTCTTAGTTAATCGTCACTCTTCTGATCGTTGAAGGCGACCGGTGTCAGGTGTCCCTTTAAATACGCACTTAATTGATTATACTTATCGAAAGCTGTGACATTCAGATGCTAGAGACGGGACTCTGGGGCCATAACCCCAATGAAAAAAAATATAACGAGTTATCTATCGCCTGTAAAACAGTTTTACGCGCTAACTGCGTAAGCTGAAAACTGTCCGAAACTCACAAACCAAAGACCTTTATTCGCATTTTAAAAATGAGACCAGTCCCGTAAGATCTTTTCACAACTTCCAATGCAGGTTCCTTAATATGCTCAATAAACCAATTATTCATGTAGAAACCCTTATTATCGGTACCGGTTTC
>CAJXZM010000007.1 GCA_913063125.1 uncultured Gammaproteobacteria bacterium
ATCTTACGAACAACAACAAACTCATCGCGGTTACAACCAACTGTGCCGTAATAGTTGAATCCGTAAGATTGTTGTGCATAACCACCGATCATGTGAGTAGGTTTAAGTACAACACGGGTTACCGAGTTGTGGTGACCACCACGAGTACCGGTGGTTTCAGACCCAGGAATGTTAATAATACGTTCCTGTGCGTGATACATCATGACCATACCTTCGTTAACACGCTGGCTCACCACCACACGACAGGTAAGAGCACCATTAATGTTAAACACTTCGACCCAGTCGTTATCTTCAAGGTCCACTTTCTTAGCATCAACCTCTGACATCCAAATAATTGGACCTCCACGAGACAGTGTTTGCATCAACAGATTGTCAGTATAAGTACTATGGATTCCCCACTTTTGATGCGGCGTAATCCAGTTCAAGGCAATCTCTTTATTACCGTTGGACTTTTTATTCATGATCGGTTTAATAGTTTGCGTATCTATTGGAGGTCGATAACTCACAAACTGTTCACCAAACGCCTGCATCCAAGGGTGATCTTGATAATATTGTTGACGGCCAGTTAGGGTTCGCCAAGGAATCAATTCATGCACATTGGTATAACAGGCGTTATAACTCACATGTTCATCTTCCAAACCAGACCAGGTAGGAGAAGAGATAATCTTACGAGGCTGCGCAACAACATCGCGGAAGCGAATTTTTTCTTCTTGCTTGGCCGTCGCTAGATGAGTGTGATCTCGACCGGTGAACTTACCTAACGCATCCCAGGCTTTTACGGCGACATTCCCGCACGTTTCTGGCGCTAAGGTTAAGATCATTTCAGCCGCATCTATCGCAGTTTCCAGTTGTGGGCGACCTTCACTAATGCCTTCCTCTGTCACTCGATGATTAAGCTCACCCAATAGGTGCATTTCATCCTCGGTGTTCCAGGCAATCCCTTTACCACCATTACCCAAAGTTTCTAATGCAGGTCCAATGGAGCTGAATTTTTTGTAAGTATTGGGGTAATCACGCTCAACCACCACCATGTTAGGTGCGGTTTTACCTGGAATAAGATCACATTCACCTTTCTTCCAATCTTGAATTTCAAACGCCTGACCTAACTCTCCAGGAGTATCATGCAACAGGGGAACCGTTACGATATCTTTTTCAACGCCCAAATGCCCAACGACCACTTCCGAGAACTTTTTAGCAATGCCTTTATAAATATCCCAATCAGAACGAGCTTCCCATGCAGGGTCAACCGCAGCCGTGAGAGGGTGAATAAACGGGTGCATATCCGAGGTGTTCAGATCGTCTTTTTCATACCACGTTGCTGTTGGCAACACGATATCGGAGAACATACAAGTGGATGACATACGAAAATCTAACGTAACCGCAAGATCCAGTTTTCCTGTTGGTGCCTTATCGACCCACTCGGCCTCTTTTGGCTTAACCCCACCAGTGACGCCAATATCATCATTCATCACCCCGTTCTTGGTACCCAATAAATATTTCAAGAAATACTCATGGCCTTTACCAGAAGAACCTAACAAGTTGGAGCGCCACACAAATAGGTTGCGGGGAAAGTTTTCCGGGGCATCCGGGGCTTCACAGGCAAATTTGACCTCGCCACTCTTTAGTTTATCAACCAAGAATGCTTTCGGATCTTGACCCGCTGCGTCCGCTTGCTTAGTCAATTCCAGCGGGTTCATGTTGATCTGCGGCGCCGAGGGTAACCAGCCCATACGTTCGGCACGAATATTCCAATCCAGCATGTGTTCAGGAAACTCATTCTGATTGGCCATCGGTGACAATACGTCTTTCGCATTCATCTTCTCATGACGCCACTGACTGGTATGGGCATAGAAGAAGGAGGTTCCGTTCATGTGACGCGGTGGGCGACTCCAATCCAAGCCAAAGGCTAGTGGCTGCCAACCGGTTTGTGGTCGCAATTTCTCTTGGCCCACATAATGCGCCCAACCACCACCAGACTGCCCCACACAACCACACATAATCAACATGTTCATCAAACCACGATAGTTCATGTCCATGTGGTACCAGTGGTTCATTCCCGCGCCCACTATAATCATGGAGCGACCGGTGGTCCTATCTGCCGTATCAGCAAATTCACGCGCAACCTGAATCACTTTTTCGCGACTTACGCCAGTGATTTTTTCTTGCCATGCCGGTGTGTAAGGTACGTCATCATCATAACTATCAGCAACGTTACTACCACCTAAACCACGACCTAAGCCATAGTTAGCCATCATAAGATCGTAAACAGTCGCAACTTTTACTTCACGGCCGTCAGCAAACTTAATGGTACGAGCCGGCACATTACGCACCTGCACATCAGCTTGCTCATTATTTTGGAACGAGTGATGCTCTTGCCCACCAAAGTAGGGGAACCCAACAGGAACAGCGTTAGCTTCACCATCAATTAAGGTCAGCTCTAGATTCGTATCCTCACCTTTAGTGCCTTCACGCTCTTCAAGATTCCACTGTCCATCTTCACCCCAACGGAAACCGATAGTGCCGTTCGGCGCAACCAATCCACCAGACTTCGTATCATAAGCAACGGTTTTCCAATCTGGATTATTATCGTGACCCAAGTTACCGTCTAAATCAGAACAGCGAACAAAACGCGTGGACTTCATTGCGCCGTCTTTATAGTCTTCCAACATGACCAACATGGGCATATCAGTATATTTACGTGCATAGTTAGTGAAATATTCACTCGGTTTATCAAGATGGAATTCACGAAGGATAACGTGACCAAATGCCATCGCTAATGCCGCATCCGTACCCTGCTTAGGGTTCAGCCACTGATCCGTTAACTTAGAGACTTCTGCATAATCCGGTGTAATCGAAACCGTCTTGGTTCCTTTATAACGCACTTCTGAGAAGAAGTGAGCGTCCGGCGTACGTGTTTGAGGAACGTTAGAACCCCAAGCAATGATGTAGTTTGAGTTGTACCAATCGGCAGACTCAGGTACATCAGTTTGCTCACCCCAGGTCATAGGAGACGACGGAGGTAAATCACAGTACCAATCATAGAAGCTTAAGCAAACACCACCAATCAAGGATAGGTAACGAGAACCGGCTGCGTAAGATACCATTGACATTGCAGGGATGGGTGAAAAGCCCATCACACGGTCAGGGCCGTATCTCTTAATGGTATACACGTTAGCTGCTGCGATAAGTTCATTCATTTCATCCCACGATGTACGAATAAAACCACCCATGCCACGCTTTGTCTTGTAGGAGTCCGCCTTGGCTTTGTCTTCAACAATAGACTCCCAAGCAGCAACCGGATCCATGCTACGGCGAGCATCACGCCATAGTTTTAACAATGGCTTACGAATTAATGGGTACTTAATACGGTTAGCACTATAGGTATACCAGGAATAACTGGCACCCCGAGGACAACCACGGGGTTCATGGTTTGGTAAATCTGGACGGGTGCGTGGATAATCCGTTTGCTGGGTTTCCCAGGTGATCAAACCGTTTTTAACGTATATTTTCCAACTACAAGATCCTGTGCAGTTTACCCCGTGGGTAGAACGAACAATTTTATCGTATTGCCAACGAGCACGATAACTATCTTCCCAAGCACGGCTCTCATTGGTCACTTCACCATGACCGTTCGAGAATTCACCCTGCTTTTTCTTAAAAAATTGCAGTCTATCTAAAAAGTGACTCATTTTGGATTTGCTCCCAAAATAGTAATGATTACTATTAATTTCTACTGTTGATACTAACGGTTCTTGCGAATAGCTAGCATTAACAAAGTGTTTCACCGACAAAGCCGCTAGTACGTTTGTCACTAGCGGCATATCGAATCAAAATCACATAAAACGAAGCATTATGGATTGTGGAACTCGGCATCGCTACGTAAGTAGAACCACCAGTTGATGATCATACATACGCCATAAAATACGGCGAAGCCATAAAGCGCCATTTCTGGTGTTGTCGCTTTAATCTGCTCACCCAATACTTTAGGAATAATAAATGCACCGTACGCAGCAACCGCTGATGTCCAACCCAACACTGGGCCAGCTTGCTCTTTATCAAATACCATTGCGATGGTTCTAAACGTTGAACCGTTACCAATACCTGTCGCCGCAAACAATGCGAGAAATAGAACAAAGAACGGTACAAAGTACTCTTCTGGTGTGGCTGAGGAATAGGCTGCTTTCATAAAATATGCAACACCAAGTGCAGAACCAATCATTGCGACAGAACAAATTTGCGTCACTTTTGCACCGCCCATTTTATCAGCAATCCAACCGCCCACCGGACGAATCAAAGCACCGATAAAAGGTCCCATCCAAGCGTACATTAACGCACTAGGTCCATTCGCATTTGCTGTTTCATGAGTCATTACCCCATCAACCATAAGATGCTGATATCCAAAAATTACTTTAATGGCTAAAGGAAAAGATGCAGCAAAGCCAATAAATGATCCAAAGGTCATTGTGTAAATGACACTCATTGACCATGTATGCTTATTACCAAAAATCTTATATTGACGCTCAAGATTAGTTTTTATCTGACCTGGAATTAATTTTAATAAAAACACTGTAGATGCAATAACAATCGGCAATACAATCCACTTGCTAATACCAAAGCCAGAACCACCAACACTTGCAGGTAACAATAACCACAAACCAAATGCCGCAGTGATAAAACCAATCAATAACATACCGGTAATCGTTGAGAACGAACCGACAGGAGAAGGTAAATTCGGCGTTACGTGATCCGCTTTGATATTGTTCATACCCCACCAGCCAACAACTGCCAACGGTATCAGAGCTATTAGCCATACAAACCCTGCATTGTGAATCCAGGTTTCTGATCCTGCAGGAATTTTTCCGATTAATGTACCAGAGGTATTCACTAACTCCATAGAGTTGCCACCGAAAACACCAAACGTCATCACTAATGGAATAACGATTTGCATGGTAGTAACACCAAAGTTACCCAGACCAGCATTAAGCCCTAATGCCAAACCCTGCTGCTTCTTAGGAAAGAAGAAACTGATATTGGACATTGAAGATGCAAAATTGCCTCCACCAAATCCAGACAAAAACGCTAGAACCTGAAATTTCCACAATGGCGTATTGATATCACCTAACGCGATACCTGCACCAACTGCGGGTAACATTAATAATGCGGTTGTAAACACGATAGTGTTTCTGCCACCCGCAATACGAATAAAGAAACTACTGGGTATTCGAAGGGTTGCTCCTGTCAAACCTGAAATTGCCATTAAGGTAAACAAGTCTGCTTTAGGAATTGGAAATCCCAAGTTCAACATCTGTACGGTAATAATCCCCCAGTACAGCCACACCGCAAAACCACATAACAAACTGGGAATAGAAATCCAAAGATTGCGATTCGCAACCTTCTTCCCTTCATTTTCCCAGAACGTTTCGTTTTCTACGTCCCACTTTTCGATATTAGACATATACATGTCCTCCATACTTCGATTTAAAATCATTGATTTAGTAACCCATTAAAAAGCTACGTAAATCACACTTCTAAAAATCCGGAACCGGTTTAAAAAACTCACCAACAACCCTTTTACAACAAGCATTTATCGCACAAGCCAATTATCTCAATAGGAAGTCGCTAGAATTTGCCTCCCGTACCCGCTCCAAATGTTCATCGAGCTTAATGGCGTAATACATCCAGATCATGCACAGACCTAAAACACCGTAAAGCAACATAAAACATGAGCTGCGAATGCTTGTTAGATCCGCAGCGACACCAAATAAAATTGGCAAAATAAAACCACCCAGTGCACCAATGGAAGCAACCATTCCACCCACTGCACCCATATTGGTGGGATAGTAATCGTGTACTAATTTAAAAATACTGGCTTTACCAAAACCCATGGCAACACCCATTATAAAAATAATGAAGGTGAAAATATAAACGTTAATACCTATATTTAGATTCACCTCTCGATCAATCCCATGAATTGTCATCGTTGTTTGTGGGTAAGAGAGAAAGAACAAACACACCATACAAATCCAAAAAACCCACCAATTTACGTTACGTGCACCAATATTATCGGCAAACCAACCACCCAAGATTCGAACAACGGCAGCGGGTATAGTAAACACCAACGTTGCATAAGATGCATTGCGCAACGTCAAATTATATTCATTAACAAAGTATTGAGGCAGCCACAAAGCCAAAGAAACAAAACCACCAAACACAAAGAAATAATAAAAACCCATACGCCACACACGCAATTCAAGAATAGGACGCATGTGTTCTTCAAAACTAGGATGCTCGCCGCTCTCTTGTCTTTTTATATGTAAAGGGTCAGTCGCTGTAAATACCCAAAACAACACAGCCATAACAACCAACGCCGCCGCATAATATTGAGGCACCTCACGCCAGCCATAAGAAAACATAATAAAAGGGATAAGTAAGTTAGATATGGCAACACCCACATTACCCGCACCAAAAACCCCCATGGCGAGACCTTGCTCACTAGAGTCAAACCATGCAGAAATATAGGTTACGCCGACAGAAAATGACGCTCCAGCAATACCAACAAACAAACCAAATACTAGGTAATGCCAAAAATCACTCGCAAATGCCAAACCGTAGGTGGGCGCAGCAACAAACAACAACTGTATAGTAAATACTAATCGGCCACCAAACCGTTCCGCCAATAACCCCAAAGGTAATCGTGCAAACGCTCCCGACAACATCGGTGTAGCGACCAACAATCCAAATTGTGTTTCACTTAATCCAATTTCAGCCTTTATCCCAATACCTAAAATGGCAAACATCGTCCACACTGCAAAGTTCAGCGTAAACGCTAAGGTGCTCATGCTAAGAGCGGACCACTTTGAATTTGCTATTGGGAACATGTAACTTGGCTCATTGGGATTGATGAGCCTAAAGTAACGCCAGAATTGCCACCATTACTTGACCAATATCAAGTAATGGCTACTTGCTCCATAGGGTACCTCCTCATATACCCACTTAGAGGTACTCCCTCAACAATAGCCCAACCCCTTGAAACTAAAGGTGTTACTGACTGACCTCACAAGCCAAACTTATAACATCAGCCATAACAGGGTTCTTTAGGGGTAGTTAGAAATAAGGTATGCTTGCTTAACACTGTTCGTTAATTGGGTTTATAAAATGCTTCCCTCGTTTCACCAATTAAATAAATCATTAATTGCTCGTGCTGGTTTTGCGATGGCAGCCATTGCCTTAGTAACTCTCGCCACCACATTAACCTCTGCCTATATTACCGATCGAATAGAAGGCCATGCCGCTGCCATTAACAAAGCAGGGGCGCTGCGCATGTACACTTACAAACTTGCCACCCATATACTCTCAATGAATCAATCATTTGAGGATTACAAAAGGGCTCTAGAGAACGATACTAAAGAGCAGTCCATTCGCCTCACTGACCCCATCTTGCTCAACATCGTCCCTAAAGCGGATCAATACAAGTTACATAAAGTACATAGCGAGCTTATTACCACCTGGGAAACAACCATTGCTCTGCCCATACATCAACTCAGCAGCTTTAACGACATTGACCAACAAGCCCTTATTCAACAATTAACAGTATTTGCAGAACAAGCCGACTTTATGGTGGTTCAGATACAGCTAAATGCTGAAGATCGCGTTCTCCAAATGAAAGTCATGCAATGGATAGGTATCTGCCTAATTCTTTTTATTATCATTATTGCCATGATTGACCTCTCAACCAATATTCGTGACCCATTGCGCTCACTTGTTAAAGCGGCTAATGCTGCACGTAGAGGGGACTTCAGCAAACGTATAACTCCCGCAAATCCTGATGAGCTTGGCACCCTAGCAGATGCATTTAACATGATGGCCGAAGATTTATCGAAACTTTATAGCCATCTTGAATTTTTGGTTGAACAAAAAACCCAAGAACTACAAATCAGCAACCAAGTACTACAACTTCTTTACCACTCTGCAACAAAGATAACGGAAGAAAAAGACCACAACCGCAGCTTTCAACTGGTATTGGATAACATGCGAAATACATTACATTTTAAATCACTCTCATTATGCTTGGCTGATAAATATTCTGACAGTAACATTTTTAAAATCATTTCGAGCAATAGCAGCCATCGACCAGACCATTGCACCACATCGGATTGCAACAGCTGCCTTAACGAAACAAGCAATGGCTCCAACAACCGAATCCCTACCTCCGAAACCCAAACCAACATGCTCAAATTTGCGATTCAACGAGATCAAAAATCCTATGGACACATTTTTGTTGAAGCTTCAGACACACATCCAATGGAGGAATGGAAGTCTCAAATCATTACTACTATATCGGACAATATAGCCACTCATTTAAGCCTTGAAGAAAAAGCAGATCAGGATCAACGCTTATCGTTAATGGAGGAACGCACAGTAATTGCTCGAGAATTACACGACTCCCTGGCGCAATCATTGTCCTACCAGAAAATTCAAGTTGCACGATTAAAAGCTAGCGTTAAACGTAATGAATCCAAAGATAAAATCGAACTTGTTATTCAAGACCTTAGTGAAGGGTTAAACTCCGCTTACAAACAACTTAGAGAATTACTAACGACGTTTCGTTTAAAGCTAAGTGAAGCCAACCTACGTACAGCCCTTCAGAATACGGTACTTGAATTTAATGAGCGCAGCGATTTAAAAATCGACCTTAGTTTTAACATAGGTTCAGCGCACCTGCGCCCCAATGAAGAAATTCATATTCTTCAAATTGTCCGAGAAGCGCTGTCGAATGTACTTCAGCACGCCAAAGCCACCCACGCGGAAGTTGCTTTACAGCACTCCACAACAGGTATTGATGTGACCATTCGTGATAACGGTGTCGGAATACCGAACAATCCAGAACAACACAACCACTACGGCTTGGCCATTATGAATGAGCGAGCACTTGGCCTAAACGGAAAGATCTCCATAAAACGCCGTCCCAGCAACGGTACAGAGGTTATACTCAAAATCCCAAACCAAGCAATACCAAACGAGAAACAAGCATGAGCGAACCTGCACAAATACTGGTAATTGATGACCACCCACTATTACGGAAAGGGGTACTTCAATTAATCGATATGGATGATGAACTAAGCGCAGTTGGAGAAGCAAGTAATGGCGCAGATGGTGTTGAGCTTGCAAAAACCTTGGATCCTGATTTGATTTTATTGGATCTTAATATGCGTGGTATGGATGGCATCGCCACACTTAAAGCCCTACGAAAAGAGGGCGTTGTATCAAGAGTAGTCATATACACCGTCTCTGATAACGATGAAGATGTGGTAGAGGCAATGAAAGCCGGTGCTGATGGTTACCTTCTAAAAGACATGGAACCCGAAGACCTTTTAGAGCGTTTAAAGCAGGCGGCCATTGGTAAAATGGTCGTTAGTGAAAATCTGACCTCAATATTAGCGTCCGCATTAAGGACCAAACCAAAAACAGACGCTATCGACCTAAATAACCTAACAGGTAGAGAAAAACAAATTCTAAAGTTAATCGCATCGGGGTTAAGCAACAAAATGATTGCAAAAAAACTCGATATTGCTGAGGGCACCGTAAAAGTGCATGTGAAACGTGTACTTAAAAAGTTACAGCTCCGCTCTCGTGTCGAAGCAGCCGTTTGGGGGATTCAGCAAGGACTGTAGATCAGTCAAGAAGTACCCTAATTGCCCCGACCTGCTCAGAGATTACGCACCAAACCAATGAAACCCTATATTTATTCAATTATTTCAACTAGTTATAGCATTATTACGCATACCTATTTATAGGTATGCGTAATAATGCTGCACTCAAGTAACAACACTTGATTGACTTCCGTCAAGTTTCAGTAGGCCATTTTTGATTACATTTACCCTCATCAAAAGCCAATTTATTTATAAGAGAAGGCGCTAATAGCTCTCTAAAATATTTTGGCATAGCAATTGCGAAAAAGCAGCTAAAACGAATTATTATCATTGAAGGAGAGGCAGTTATGTCTTCAGAAAACCTCAATGTTCTGAACTTTTCCAATAAAAGTATTAGGACGTTACATCTAACATGGGTGGCGTTTTTTATAACGTTTGTCGTGTGGTTTAGCCATGCCCCCATGAAGCCTTTTATTATGGAGGCGTTTGATCTGACTAACGGTCAATGGAAAGCACTATTGATCCTTAACGTAGCGTTAACAATTCCCTCCCGAATCGTTATCGGTATGTTAGTAGATAAGTTTGGCCCCCGTATTGTCTTTAGTTTATTACTAACCGTCTCTTCCTTTTTCTGCTTTGGGTTTGCCTTTGCCACTACATATGAGCAGCTTGCGTTGTTCCGATTTTTATGTGGATTTATCGGAGCTGGTTTTGTTATAGGCATACGTATGGTAGGCGAGTGGTTCCCCGCAAAACAAGTAGGGCTTGCAGAAGGCGTATATGGTGGCTGGGGCAACTTCGGTTCTGCGGCAGGTGCAATGTCGCTACCGACCATTGCATTTTTTTACGGTGGAGATGATGGATGGCGTTATGCCATCGCCTCAACAGGCGTAGTTGCCTTTTGCTACGGGATTTTCTTCTACATAAAAGCGCGCAATACTCCCAAAGGTTCTACCTACTTTAAACCTAAAAAGACCGGTGGACTGGAAGTTTCAAGCTGGAAAGATTTCTACTTCTATCTTGGTATGAACTTACCAATGTATATAGCGCTTGCGGTATTGGTTTGGAAGTTATCACCATCAGGCGTTGGTTTACTGGTACAAGAAACTGCATATCTTGCTTGGGCCTTCTTAGTTGCTCTTTGTATTTTCCAATTTTCGCAAATCTATAAAGTAAACCATGAGCATCTTAAAGAGGGTGTACCAGAACATCAGCAATATAAATTCAAGCAAGTTGCCGTATTAAGCTGGGCTTATTTCATCACTTTTGGATCTGAGCTTGCCGTTGTTTCAATGTTACCTGCATTTTATATGGAGACCTTTGATTTAACACCGGTGCTTGCAGGTCTGTTGGCTGCAGGTTTTGCCTTTATGAACTTGGTAGCTCGTCCTGGGGGCGGTTACCTGAGCGATAAGTTTGGCCGTAAAAAAACCTTAACCATTCTTATCTGTGGATTGATGATAGGTTATTTAGTCTTAAGTCAAATTGGTTCTACGTGGTGGATTCCTTTCGCAGTTGTTGCCACTATGTGCTGCTCCTTCTTTGTACAAGCGGGTGAAGGTGCAGTATTTGCAATGGTCCCTCTCGTTCAACGTCGAATGACAGGACAAATTGCAGGAATGACCGGTGCTTTTGGTAACGTGGGCGCAGTAACGTTCTTAACCTGCTACTCGTTTGTTGACGCTTCAACCTTCTTTATGATTATTTCCTGTGCTGCAGCAAGCTGTTTAGTGTTGGTACAATTTTTGGATGAACCTTCTGGCCAAATGACAGAAGTTCTTCCTGATGGGACAGTGCAATTAATTGATGTAACATGAACCCTCGATTCAGCACCGAAAGCCCTCCTATTGACACTGTGCACAAAGCGGTATTTTCTGTTGCGCAAAATACGGATACTGGACACAAGCCACAAAACGAAGATTCCGTTGGTTTTTATATTCCTGACGAACCATTACTCACCATAAAAGGTATGATCGCAATCGTCGCGGATGGCGTTAGTAGTGCAGAGGCAGGCAAGGAAGCTAGCTACCAATGTGTGAACCAGTTTATTCACGAATTTTACAATACGCCTGAGCTTTGGAGTACCGCGACATCAGCGCAAAAGGTTCTTACGGCGATTAACCGAAATTTGTACAAACGTAGCAGCGAATTCCTTCATCTCGACAAAGGTTATATCACCACCCTTAGCATCTTAATCATTAAATCAAACAAAGCACATATCTTCCATATTGGTGATAGTCGCATTTATTTGATTCGCGATAGTGAGATCGAACAACTTACAACAGACCATATATCCAGTGGCACAACGGAATCCCCTTATTTGACCCGCGCAATGGGCATGGATATTGGCTTAAAAATCGATTACCGCGCAATTGATATAAAAGAAGGAGATCGCTTCTTTTTGTCTTCCGATGGAATCCATGATTTTATGGAAGACCAAGATATTCTTAACGCATTTATGCAACGAAAGGAATTTCACCATATTTGTTTAGCATTAACCGGAAAAGCACTCAAAGGTCTTAGTGACGACAACATCACTTGCCTGGCGTTACGTGTTAATAAGCTACCGCTAGAAACAAAACAACAAGCCACTGAGCGATTACATTACCACCCATTTCCACCAGACCTCAATCCTGGTATGAAACTGGATGGTTACAGAATTAATCATCTTATTTTTTCGAGTCCTCGCTCCCAACTATATAACGTCACCGACATGGATACCGGTGAAACATTAATAATGAAAACACCCTCTGTAAACTATGAGGATGATGATAGTTATATCGAGGCATTTGTAACAGAGGCGTGGATTGGTAGCCGCTTTGACCATAAGAATATCGTCAGAATAATTCCGAATCATGGAAAACGAAATTTCTTATATTATTTGATGGAAAATGTGGAAGGAATATCTCTCGATAAATGGATGGAGAAGAACAAAAACTCACGTCCTAAAGACCTTATTGCTATTGTAGAACAAATTGCAGCAGGACTTATTGCACTACATGACAAGGAAACTATTCATCAGGATTTAAAACCCGGTAACATTATGATTAGCACAACCGGTGAGATTAAACTTATCGACCTGGGTTCAGTTTATGTGGCCGGAATTGCAGAAATATACAACCCCCTAAAAAGGAGCAGCATTATTGGTACAGTAAATTATACCGATCCATTATATATGCTTGGGAAAAATATGGGCGTAAAGGGGGATGTATTTTCTCTCGCATCCATTACTTATGAACTTTTTACAGGTGCATTACCTTATGGCAATAAGCTTGAAAACTTCAGCGTACATTTGGATGGCACACGCTTAAAGTACATCCCAAGCTCTCATGTAAACCGGGATATCCCACTTTGGTTTGATGGCGCATTATTAAAGGCCACTGAACTTAACCCTAATTTACGATATGGCTCTGTCGAGGCATTTATGCAAGATCTACAACATCCAAATCCTGAGTTTTTGACAGAAGCATACATCTTACAACACCACAGGCGCTTCCCCACCTTTAAAGTTTGGCAAGCGCTGGGTGTTTTATGGTTGGCTTCATTATTATTCGCTGCGGTAATTTTTGTTGCATAAAAGATTGGCATCAATATGCTTCCTTGCTACTGACGCCATACCTTTATGCAAGACTATTAGAAATTTAGCGTCACATCTAAACCATAGGTTCGTGGATCGCCAAAATAATTGACCGCAGCCCCGGCACCCGTTGGTATTCCGTTAATTCGATACTCCTCATCTGTAATATTTTTTCCCCAGAGAGCAATATCCACTGTTTTCCCATCAGAACTCAGCTCCATTTCACCTAGAGCAATACGTGCACTTAGCAGGTGATAACCATTTACATGGGTATTCGCTGCGTTCCAAGGCTCAGGGTAAACATCAAATCCACCGACGTAACTCCAATCAAAGCGAGCAGAAAGCAATCCAACATTCACAGCTTTCACGTACTCTACCCCGACGGAAAACTTATCTTCTGGTGCATATTGAAATAGTGCAGTATCGGCAATATCGAGATTTTGCCCCGTTCCTAATGCATCAAAATAAATAAATTCATCATATTCTGCATCAAGGTAACCGTAATTTGCATTAACAGTAATCTCTTCTGTTAATGCAACCAATAACTCTACCTCATAACCTTTAACTGTTGCTTCACCAGCGTTCGTTAACTGTGAGTACGGTAATAAAAAGGAGGATATTTGCAAGTCATCAATTTCATTTTTAAACACAGCTACATTGGCTTGAAAACGATTATTCCACCACCGAGATTTCATACCAATTTCATAAGCCAATACCTTTTCTTCATCATAAGGCGTTTTTGCTATAGTTGATGTTTGTGGTTCACCATTAAAACCACCGGCCTTCCAACCCTCTGATACTTTTACATACGTTGTGACCGAGTCATCCCAAATATAACTCACTGCTAACATAGGTGATGTATTGGTCCAAGTGTCATCTACATCTACATCGGGAAAGTCAGGCTGAAAGGTTGTTGTATTAACAGAATCAGGATGCTCTACGTGAAACTCTTTATCCTCCTGTGTCCAACGAACACCTCCGGATAACGTTAATGCTTCAGTGATATGCCAGTCCGCATGGCTATAAATTGCAATGGAGGTTGCTTCCACACCGTAGCTATTTCGGATAGTAGCAATAAAATCATCGCTAAAATCTGTTGGTGTATTGGGGTCGACATAAACCTTAAACGGATTTTCCGCTTCTGCATCTTCTCTTAGAAAAAATACCCCCGTCACAAAATCGACATCACCCGCATTACCAATCAGTTGAAACTCTTGTGACCACTGATCCTGTTCAACGTGGCGTTCAGTGTGAAAAAATGTAAATTCCGTACCATCATAATCGTTACTATCATCAAATAACATTTCACGGTATGCCGAAATAGATTTCAACATTAAGGTTTCACTTAGCTGCCACTCTATCTGTAAAGAATGGCCTAGACTTTCGGACTTATCATATTCGGCACCATCCAAATCACCTTTATCTTGACGTTTAAAATCATCCGCCGTACCAGTAGCTTGGCCAAATGCTGGTGTATTATCTTTTTTTGATCGATCAAAGGTGTAATACAATTGCATATCTTCTGTCATGTCATATAACACAGCAATACGTCCGGCGACGGAGTCTAATTCTTTAAAATCATCCGCTGCATTGTTTCCAACAACATCTCCAGCAGCATTCTCGTAAAACCCATCACGTTCTTTTTTATTAAATGCAACATTAAATCGCAACGTATCATCCAAATAAGTATCGCTGTCAACAGAGAGAAACAGATCCTTATAATCGTAATTACCTGCACCTAATTTAATTTTACCCCCACCATCTCCAGATGGTTTTCGTGTTACCAAATTCACGGCACCACCAATAGTATTTTTACCGTATAGCGTTCCTTGAGGACCACGCAAAATTTCTAAGCGTTCGATTTCTGCAACATCAAACAGACCACCGATATTTTTGGCGACAAACACCCCATCGATATAAATACCCACTGTTGGCTCCCACGTAACCGCGGGGTTGATGGTAACGGAACCACGAATACCTATTGTTGCACCCGTACTTCCTCCGGGTGTTTCTGATATCTGTACATTTGGCACGTAAACACTGACATCTTCTATGTCGGAAATACCCAAGTCTTCCAATGCTTGTGCGTCAAAAGAGGATATTGCTAATGGTGTTTCCTGTAAGTTTTGCTCTCTTTTTTGTGCTGTTACAACCACTTCCTCCAAACCAGGTTCTTTTGACTCGCCATTTTCTGCAGCAACCGCCAGCGAAGTACCCATAAACGCAACCAAACCAACAGCCTTCACAAATGGAGTTTTATTATCCATTAACGTATTCCTCTTCAACGTAACCGCCTTTAACATGACGCTCCCCATCCTAATGCTCCCCATAAGTTCGTAATTTGCCAACCTTCTTAATTTTTGCGGATAGACTATAACTCGCGCAGTATACGACGTTAACTAGTATTTTGGCTTACCCACTTATCTCACGTGATAAATTGGCCATAAAACAACTACTTCTAGTCCCCCACTCTCGCGTTAAAATCCTCAATTCAGGCAATCCCTCGTGCCATGCTTTCAGTCTTACGCTATACTTCAGCGATACTCTCAATCCTCTACTAACACCACACAATACCTCTATGACTGGCACTTTATACGTTGTATCCGCTCCTTCTGGCGCAGGCAAAACCAGCCTTGTAAAAGCTCTTATTGAAAGCTCTGATGATTTAGGGGTTTCAATATCACATACCACTCGCCCTATTCGCCCCGGTGAAACCGATGGGATTAATTATCATTTTGTGGATGTCACCAAATTCCAGAGCTTATTAAGTCAAGCCGATTTCCTTGAACATGCTGAAGTGTTTGGGAATTATTATGGAACATCACAAAGCTGGGTAAATAAGCAATTAACCAATGGCCAAGATGTTATTCTTGAAATCGACTGGCAGGGTGCCCAACAGGTACGTCGCCAAATTCCAGAGTCCATCGGAATTTTTGTCTTGCCCCCTTCTCAAGCTGCACTTGAACAACGTCTCAAAGGCAGAGGCCAAGATCCAGAGGACGTCATTCAACATAGGCTGGCTCAAGCTGCACAAGAAATCACCCACCATGTCGAGTATGACTACTTAATTATCAATGATGAATTTGACCTAGCATTAGCTGAACTCAAGTCTATTATTCATTCACAGCGACTCTGCATCGGCCCACAAGCCACACGACATCAAACGTTAATACAAAAACTCTTGTCATAACCCTTGTTTTCATCAGGGTAGCTGTATAGAATTCCCGCTCTTGAGCTCTGTGATTTACCTAAGGTACTCATAGAGCAGGTGGCCTAATAGGCCTCTAAAGCAAACGTTTTAACCAATTTTAGATTTAACGAGGATAATATGGCACGAGTTACCGTAGAAGATTGTTTGGATAAAGTAACTAACCGCTTCGAATTAGTACTCATTTCCAGTAAACGTGCTCGCCAATTAGCTACAGGAGGCAAAGAGCCTTACGTAGATTGGGAAAATGATAAACCTACTGTTGTAGCACTTCGTGAAATTGCTGAAGGTTACATTGATGCATCCATTCTTGAGCCCGAATCTAAGCGTGAAGATCACAATGTGCCTCTAACGGACATGCCTGGAGGTTTCTAAGTAACCTTTTGTTGCTTAGACTCAAACCAAGTACACCTTTTCGACAAGCTATTTTATTAACAACGTCTGTTTTATAAAATAGTTACACAATTGTATCGACAATTGTTCTCATTTACGCCCATAGCCATTACACTCAGGTATATCACGAGTTAGGAGATGGGCGTTGCAAAGCCTTGAAAGTCTTACAGAAAAACTAAGCTACTTGGAACCTGGTCAGGCTGATCAGATTGTTCGAGCATATTATTACGCTGAGAAAGCTCACGAGGGCCAAACTCGACGTAGCGGCGACCCCTATATTACCCACCCATTGGCGGTATGTAAGATTCTTGCCGATATGCATATGGACAGCCAAAGCCTTATGGCTGCGCTGTTACATGATGTTATCGAAGACACCCCCATCACCAAGAAAACCCTCGCTGAAGAATTTGATGAAGTCACCGCAGAATTAGTAGACGGTGTCACCAAAATTGGCGCTATCAAGTTTGAATCCCGCGCCGAGCAACAGGCAGAGAACTTCCGAAAGATGGTATTAGCGATGACCGAAGATATTCGCGTCATCCTGGTTAAACTTGCCGATCGCCTTCACAATATGCGTACCCTGGGTATTCTCCACCCCCAAAAACGCCGACGCATTGCCACGGAAACCCTAGAGATATACTCTCCCATTGCCAATCGCCTTGGCATGAACGATTTTCGCATGGAGTTGGAAGACCTGTGCTTTACCAACTTATATCCAATGCGTTCCTCACGCATCAAAAAAGCGCTAAAGCTTGCCAAAGGCTCGCGGAAAGACGTCATCACCCAGATTCAAGAAGCAATCACTAACCGTTTGGAACGAGAGGGCATTCAAGCCCACGTCATTGGGCGAGAAAAACACCTTTTTAGCATTTATGAAAAGATGCGCACACAACGCAAACCTTTCGATCAAATCATGGATGTCTATGGATTCCGCATCGTTGTAGAGTCTGTCGACAATTGTTACCGCGCTCTTGGCGCTGTCCATAATCTTTACAAGCCCATTCCTGGGCGCTTTAAAGATTATGTCGCAATCCCGAAAACCAACGGCTACCAATCTTTACACACTATTCTTAAAGGTATACGAGGCATTCCTGTTGAAATACAGATTCGCACCGATGAAATGGAAGCAATGGCAAATAATGGTATTGCAGCCCACTGGCTATACAAATCAGACGACCCTGCCACGGGAGCACAAAACCGTGCAAAACAATGGTTAAAAGGGCTTTTAGAGATGCAGCAGCGTGCTGGCAACTCTTTAGAGTTTATTGAAAACGTAAAAATCGACCTTTTCCCTGATGAAGTTTACGTTTTCACTCCCAAAGGAAACATTCTCGAATTACCTAACGGGGCCACACCTGTCGACTTTGCCTATGCGGTTCACACCGATGTTGGAAAGAGCTGTGTAGCAGCGCGAATCGATCATCGACTAGTCCCCTTAAGCACCCCTATTCTTAGCGGACAAACCATTCGAATTATCACCGCACCTGGCGCATCACCAAACCCCGCCTGGCTTAGCTTTGTAACTACAGCAAAAGCCCGCAGTAATATTCGCCACTTTTTAAAGAATCAACGGCGCTCAGAATCAGTTGCCCTTGGCCAGCGCTTGCTCGAAAAAGCATTAGCTACACTGGACCTAACGCTCAACGCCATTGACCCAGAATCTCTACAGCGCACTATAGAAGAGTCAGGTTTCACCGAATTCGATGATTTATTAGAAGACATCGGATTAGGTACCTTGATGGCGCAAATTGCAGCTCGCCGCCTTCAGCCCAAGCAAACCGATGATACAACTCAGGGCAAAGATAATTCCTCGCCCTTAGTATTACGCGGCACTGAAGGGATGGTCATAAACTTTGCTAAATGCTGCCGCCCCATTCCCGGAGATTCTGTCATTGGCCGCTTAAGTGCTGGGCGTGGCATGGTAGTTCATCGAGATGACTGCAATAACATTGCAGCAGAAACAAAATCCAACCCCGAAAAATGCGTCTCCGTTCAATGGGCCTCCGAAGTCTCCGGTGAATACCCTGTAGAGCTACGAGTAAATATCGAAAACGAGCGCGGCGTACTGGCAATGCTTGCCTCCATACTCTCGCAAGCTGACGCCAACATTGAGAATATCAGTCTTGATGAAAAAGACGCCCACCTTAGTGTTGTCACGTTACAAATCGCAGTACGAGACAGGGTACACCTCGCAAGCACCATCCGAAAAATACGCAAAGCCAAATCAGTTACCAAAATCATACGCACCCGTAACTAGCCAAGGAACAAAAACACATGAGCCGCAAATACATTCAAACGGACAAAGCGCCACAAGCGATTGGCACCTATTCTCAAGCGGTAAAATGCAACAATACTGTATATATGTCAGGACAAATCCCTCTTGTCCCAGAAACAATGGTATTAGCAGAAGGGGATATGAACGTTCAAATCACCCGTGTATTTGATAACCTGCAAGCAGTAGCAGAAGCAGCAGGTGGCTCTTTGCAAGATATCGTCAAGCTAAACATTTTCTTAATAGACCTCAACAACTTTGCATTAGTTAACGAAATCATGGCTCGTTACTTTGAACAGCCTTATCCAGCACGCGCTGCAATAGGCGTTGCATCTTTACCAAAAGGAGCTGAAGTGGAAATGGATGCCGTTATGGAGCTTCCAGAAAATAATGAGGGCAGTTCTTATTGAAGTTTTGTCGCAAATAGTCCATCTGGTGTAAAAACCAGCTGGACGATCTTGTTCTCACCATTAAATCAAATGGCGCCGTTAACGCTAATTCAACGCCCAAAGGGCAATGCAGAATTTTTGTTCAACCCTGTATTATCAAATCTTTAAGTGACAATCTAAAAACACAAGCGGTCGGTTTCAATGTGGTTGAATGACAAGCAAGCGAAAGACCCTGCCAGATGCTCATATAGAGAGTCTTTACTAAGTTCTTGCCCCAATCATATCGTGATTGATAACTTATTTAATGAAGCCAAACTCGATGACGTAATGAAGGTTTTACAACAGCCTCATTGTTGGCAAACTCAAAGACATACTTATTCTGCTTTATATGTCGATAATGCCCGGTGGCAAAAAACCAGCAACGATCAACGGTTTGTACAGCGAGATGTTTGGCGACATGAAGCGGCCAACCCCAATACTGCCAATTCCAATATAGCTCGGGATTTTTTGACTTTTTTGCGCGGAGATGAGTTTATGTCCGTGTTATCACGTATTTTTAACGTGCCATTAACAGATATAAATGTGGCTGATCCTGAAATTAATACGAATTATTTTCGCTTAAGCACTACCGACTTTGTTGAACAACATGCTGATGATTCCCCCGGAAGAGAAGTGTGCATGCTGTTGTATTTGAATAAAAAGTGGGGTAATAATGCGGGGGGTGAACTCGTTTTTATAGGTGAAAATGATGAACCTATTCGTATTGCCCCTTTATATAACCGCTGTGTTTTGTTTGACCCTTCCTCAAAGGGCTCTGAACACTGGGTGAAAACGTTAAACCCTGACCATACAGATGAATACCGCTATAACGTAACCAGCTGGTATTGGTCTGAATAATGCGTTTTTCCTGAAAAACGCCCCTGCTTGCAACTTGTTACCCTCACACCTAATGTGGCTTGTACAAATTATTTTTTTAGTCACCAACATACAGTGTTTTTTCCAGCACTTTCTCGCCATCAAGCTTTACAACAAAACGCCAGTTGCCTGGATAATCTACGTTGGAACGAAAATTGTACTTAGTCCAAGAACGCCAGTTGGAGTCTGATGGTTTAAAGCCATATTTTGAATGCCCTACCAATCGATTATTGCCATCATAAATAAAGTTCTCGACATCATACAACCGCACATCCAAATCCTGCCACTTTAAGTAAATATATATTTTCCCATCACTTAAATAGGCCGAGTTCAAATAATCAACAGGCTCTGCATCCAGCAGCTGAGAGGTGAAGACACTGTTTTCAATCAATGCTGATGACGCATTAAGTTGCAACGGTAACAATGCGCAAACACCAACAACAATTACAAACACACTACGATACAAAATCGATGACAGCTGCTTCATGAGTTTCCCCTCAAATAAATTCATACAAAGACCCAAGCAGACTTATGGGTTCTGCTGTAAACATGCCTCACGGTAGCAAATCCTAAACCAAGCGTCTGTCATCTCTGTTTCAGAACTTGCACTCAATCACAGGACGTCCGAGCCTTATTCAATGAATGAGACATAGTTCTCACCCATTTGGGAATCCCCCCCTTGCTCGAATCCTCACTAAGAATCACCCATCCTTCACAGAACGTATTAAGGAAGTATTAACTGTTTATAACCGTCCTCATAATGCTCAAACGTGAATTCATACCCTAACGAACGAATACGATCATTACGACAGCGCTTATTTTGGCGAAGCACCTGTAAATTTCCATTGTAAACAGGCCCTTTAATATTTAGTAAGTTTGCGATACAACACAACACATCCCATTCCGGCACAGGGTAGCTATCTACACCCACATAACAGTTATCAACCTTTCGTCCAGAATCGATCATTTGAATCAAATAGCTTAATATCCCGGCACAATCATCACGATGAATTCGGTTGGTATACGCTGGAATTTCACGGTTTATCTCACATCCATTTATGACTTTATTAAGCAACCGCCTCCGACCCGGACCATAGATCCCACCCAAACGAACAGCAACCCCTTTTACTGAAGAGTCACGTAGTACCTTCTCTGCTTCTAATAGTTTTTGCCCAGAAAATGTCGTTGGTAATGTTTCTGTTGACTCATCAACCCATTGACCTTGTTGCTGGTGGTACACCGCAGTACTAGTAACTAACAAAAAGCCCTGTAATATTTGCGTATCAATACACGCTAAACTGTTTTTTATGCCTTCTGGATAGGCTGCATGGTAAGCACCTTCCGTGCGTTCCTCTGGCGCAACCGTATAAACCAAATAATGTATATCGCCGGGTAACTGTCTAAAACATGCTCTGAGACTTTCAATGTCGCTCACATCCCCATAGACACAAGGAAAAGGTATGTCATCGCTGAACGTTCTTTTAATGCCGTACACGTCATACCCTAACAGCTGTAAACGACGCCCAGTTTCACTACCAACATCACCACAACCGACAATTAAGATATTCTTCTTCATTCTAGGATTCCCCCCCAAATCATGATAAATTTTTAAACACTATTCGACGCACCTTTCTATAATATTTGATTACGGCTCCTTATGACACTCACAGAACTCCGCTATATCATCACATTGGCCCACGAGAAGCACTTTCGAAAAGCAGCCGAGCGCTGTTATGTCAGCCAACCAACACTAAGTGTCGCTATAAAGAAGCTAGAAGAGGAGTTGGACCTTGTTATTTTTGAGCGCAGCCGCACCGAAGTTCAGGTCACCCCCTTAGGCGAAAAAATCATCGCCCAAGCTCGAAAGGTCCTGGAAGAAGCAGATATTATTAAAGCCATTGCCGATGAAGGAAAAGGACAACTCAACACCCCTTTACGAGTAGGAGCTATCTTCACTATTGGACCTTATCTATTCCCTCACATTATCCGCCATATAAAAGACAGTGCACCGAACATGTCGCTAATTTTGGAAGAAAACTACACGTCTGTTTTACGACAAAAGCTCCGTCATGGGGAGATCGATGTTATCGTTATTTCTTTGCCCTTTACCGAGCCAAACACGGAAGTACTTGATTTATACGATGAACCTTTTCGTATATTAGTTCCTGCAAGACACCCCTTGGCGAAAAAAAATTCCATAACCAAACGGCAATTAGAAAAGGAAAAGGTCTTATTGCTCGGTGATGGACATTGTTTTCGCGACCAAGTGTTACACGCCTGCCCCAGCATCAACAAAGCGTTTGACGCCACCGATATCCCTCTTGGCACATCACTTGAAACATTACGGCATATGGTTGCATCAGGCCTTGGCCTTACCATATTGCCTGGTTCAGCCAGTGATAATTCAATTTATGATAGCGACACCCTAGTAGAACGTCCTTTTTCCGGTAAAACGCCCTTTCGCCGAGTATCGCTGGTATGGCGAAAGCGCTTCCCCCGCACCCAGGCTATCGACGCCTTAGCCACATCAATTAATAGCTGTGCCGTACCTGGAGCATCACGTTAACTCCCATCATGCCTAAAATCACCAACATAAACGATGGCTACAACCCCAACCATTTATCTCAAACCCCCATCACTCAACTAAAAGGGGTAGGGGCCGCTGTCGCATCAAAGCTAGAAAAGCTCGGCCTGCTTTCGATACAAGATGTATTGTTTCATTTGCCTGCTCGTTACCAAGACCGAACACGTATCCACCCCATCGGCAGCACCCGAATGGGGGAAGAGGTACTCATTCAAGGTAACGTTGAGCTATGCGATGTTATTTTTGGAAAGCGCCGCATGTTGGTATGTCGGCTTTCCGATAGCTCTGGTTCTATTCAATTACGCTTTTTCCATTTCTCTGCCGCACAAAAGAATGCGCTGGAAAAAGGTGCAACCGTCCGCTGCTTTGGAGAAGTACGGTTTAATAACAACGGCCGGGAAATGGTTCATCCCGAGTACAAAATATTAACCGACATAAACGCTCCCGTTAATGAGCACCTCACTTCGACCTATCCGAGCACCGACGGTGTATCACAACACCTGTTACGTAAACTCGCCCAACAATCCCTAGACCTTCTAAATAGCGGAAACGCTATCAGTGAATTGTTACCAACGATGCAAAAAAAATGGCCTTCACTAAAAGATTCCCTAAATTTTATTCACAACCCACCACCTGGAGTTAACACCAAAAGCTTGGAGGAGGGTACACACCGACATCAACAACGATTATCACTCGAAGAGTTATTGGCGCACCACTTAAGTTTGTTACAACGCCGCCAGGAGATGAAAACTCAAATAGCACCAGCGTTAGTGGCAAGTAAAACACTCAACCCCCGGTTCTTGCAACAGTTGCCATTCTCCCCCACAAATGCTCAAAAAAGAGTCTGCCAAGAAATTACCAACGACCTAATACAAAACAGTCCAATGTTACGTTTAGTACAAGGGGATGTTGGTTGCGGTAAAACGTTGGTTGCCGCATGGGCCGCATTACAGGCTATTGAACAAGGCTTCCAAGTCGCACTAATGGCCCCAACGGAAATATTGGCCGAACAGCACTTTCAAACCTTTACCGACTGGTTCAAACCCCTGAACATTTCTGTCGGTTGGTTATCTGGAAAATTAAAAGGCAAAAAACGCTCGCAACAATTATCTGATCTAGAGTCAGGCGAATGCCAACTCATCGTTGGTACCCATGCATTATTCCAGGGTGATGTTCATTATCAAAAACTCGGCCTTGCCATCATTGATGAACAGCATCGTTTTGGCGTCCACCAACGCTTATCTCTCACTCAAAAAAGTGATGACAGTTATGTAGTACATCAACTTATCATGACCGCCACCCCTATTCCACGTACCTTAGCGATGAGTGCTTATGCCGATTTGGACACCTCAATTATTGATGAACTTCCACCAGGTCGCACTCCCGTAAAAACAGTTGTTGTAGCAAACGACCGAAGAGATGCAGTAATACAGCGGGTATTAAATGCCTGCAATGAAAGCAAACAAGTATATTGGGTGTGCACCCTCATCGAAGAGTCTGAAGTTTTGCAATGCCAAGCTGCAGAAAAAACCGCTGAACAACTTAACCTCAAGTTGCCCAATATTCGGATAGGTTTAATTCATGGACGCCTAAAACCCAAAGAGAAAGTCAGCATCATGGATGCCTTCAAGCAAGGCGAAATACAATTATTAGTGGCAACAACCGTCATAGAAGTTGGCGTTAATGTACCCAATGCCAGCGTAATGATCATTGAAAACCCCGAACGTTTAGGCCTTGCACAACTTCACCAATTACGCGGACGTGTTGGAAGGGGTTCTATTGAGAGTTTTTGCTTATTACTCTATCAAGCACCCTTGTCCGTGCACGGCAAACAGCGCTTAGAAATTATGCGCGAAACAACCGATGGCTTTAAAATTGCAGAAAAAGACTTGGAAATTCGCGGGCCCGGAGAGGTACTCGGCACGCGTCAAACGGGGGATATTACGTTTCGCATTGCAGACCTTATGCGAGACAAATCACTTGTATATGAAGCTAAAAAACTCGCCAAATATATTCTTCAACAAGAACCCAGCCTAATTGCACCATTGGTTCATCGCTGGTTAGGCAATGCCTCTCAATACGCTCAAGCCTAACTTACCCTCGCTCCACCCGATTCCGACCATTACCTTTTGCTTTGTATAACGCTTTATCAACACGATCAAAACAAGAGTTCACCGTATCCCCACTTTGCAAGGCCGACACACCAAAGCTAGCAGTAATAGAAACTCTTTCTCCCGCAAAATTAAAAGGGCAACATGCAATCGCTGCCCGTACCTTTTCTATTGCTAAGCATGCAGCATCCTCATCCGTGTCGGGCATAAGTATTACAAACTCTTCTCCACCAAAACGTGCAACAAAATCTTCACTTCGAATATTCATTTGGACCTCACGAGCGACCAATTTTAATACTTTGTCGCCACGTAAATGACCTAACGTATCATTGATTTTTTTAAAGAAATCTATGTCCACAATCGCCATACTAAGTGGGCGATCATGCCGTTTCCAACGGGAAAATTCCTTTTCTACCTGTTCATCATATGCCTGACGGTTCGGTAACTCCGTCAAAGGATCGCGCATTGCTTGCAATCGCTGGGCTTCCAAGCTGTTACGCAACTCCCTCGCTTCAGATTCCATTTCAATCATTTTGGCGCCCAACATCTCGATACGAGTGTAAACTTCATCGCGCCGATCTCTTTCTTCAACATGAAACATATCAATCACATCAACAATTTGATTTACCATTGATGTAATATCTTCTTTTAGCACACCTATGTCTAACGCATCATTAACACTGGCCTTAATTTCATTAAGCCCCATACGAACATCTTGGTCTAACTTTGTTTGATTAAGCTGTGCTTTTTCTTCACCTTCTCGCGCAACTTGCAAAAAATCTTGGATATCTTGCAACCGATCATGCAGAGTTACCAGGAAACCTTCAAACTCTCGTTGAGCAACTTTTTTAGTAGAAGCAACCAGCTCCAATGTCTCTGCCAATAACTCTGGTAAAAACACCCAATCAAAATCGTTTTGTAAACGAAACACTAAGGTATTTTTTCTTCCATCAAATTCATTCGGTGTTTCAATTTGATCAACTAAACCACAAAATACTTGAACAGTACGAGACTTTAATTCTTCTCTCTGGTGTTGCTCACCCTGCTTAAGATCACCGGTCTCTTCACTAGTTGTTACGGGCGATGAATCTGAAGCCTTTTCTCGTTCCACCTCTTCAGAATCATTGGCCGAATCAACAGGCGTTGCGATCAAAGCAGTCGCACCTTCGTCTATAACGTCAACAGATTCTCCTGTATCATCCTGAACATCGACCTTCTCAAAATCACTTACAGGAAGAGGGGGTGTACCAATATCTCCGTCATGGACACCATCACTATCGTTCTCTTTAGCACCAAAAAATAAACGCTGAAACAAACCTTTAGGTTTATTCTCTAACTCTCCCTTTTCCAACGCTACAAGATAGTTAAAAACGGGACGCTGAACGTCAAGGTAACCTTTCCACAAATCGATATTGACAGTTGTACCTTGCAACATACTCGGTAATTGTTTGCGAAATAATTTAATAGCCGACTTATCTTTACGGGGCAGCGTAACGTCTAATGTTGCAGCAAGCGCATCATCGATCAATTCTGTTGCGATGCCAAAATCATCCTTTCGGTGATCATCTAAGGCAATAACACAGCCCTCTAAACGTGCAATCATCGGCTCTAACATCAATACATCATCGACTTCACGTAATGCGCTACGTAGTTCTGCCAATATATCGTCCAACGGCTCATCCAATCCATCTGCCGCCAAACTCACACGCACAAACCCCTTACGCAAAAGATCTAAGCGTTTCGCCGCCTGCTGCTCTTCCGCTTCAAATTTCTCCAAAGACTGCAGGTACTTTTCTTTCCAACTTTGAGGTTCAGCTTCCGCCATAATGTTTTATATAACTCTTCAATCGCAAAGTTAACCTCGCTAACGAGGTACGAGTAACTACTAGTATAGATAGTACTTGAGCCAGCTATAGATGAATTTGCTCTTAAAGTGACGATCTCAAGAATCAGCAACTGCTTCTCTTTAAACTAGATGCAAAAAAGATCCTTAGAAAACCTATAAATACAATATAAAACAAATACTTATTGGTATGCGTAAAACCATTTATTCATAAAACGATTCTCTAATAGAATTAGGCAAGCAAATTTCCATCGCTATTGGCCGATGATCAGAGTGAGTATGCTCCAATACAGAAACTTTATTAATCTTCAAACTAGGGCTCACCATAATATGGTCAATACTTCTATCAGGTTTCCAGCTTGGGAACGTATGATGCTCACCATTAACCTGAATAAGGTGGGTATCTCGTAAAGGAGTGTCAATAATCTGATCCCCTCTGCAATTCATATCCCCCATCACGATGACATGTTCATGCCCCTGAATTAATTCGCGAATATAATCCAACTGACGAAAACGTGCTTTTTCGCTTAACGCCAAGTGCAACCCAATTAAGACTAATGGGTTATCAGGATGTCCGTATTTAGCAACAATAGCCCCACGACCCTTTAACCCTGGTAATTTATGATCCTGTAATTCATAAGGGACAAAGCGCGATAAAACGCCATTTGAGAATTTCCCAAACCGGCCAAAGTCTCGATTCAATTGCTGATACCAATAATCAAAACCGGCAACATCTGCCAAATACGACACTTGATTGACAAAACTACTGCGCAAACTGCCGCCATCCACCTCTTGAAGTGCTACTAAGTCGTAATCCACCAGCACTTTTGCAATATCATCTAATCGCTGTACACCACGCCAATCGGGTAGTAAATGACGCCAGCTTCGCGTGACATAGTGATGATAAGAGCTTGTACCAATAGCCGCTTGTATATTGTAAGACAGCAACTTCAGAGTCTCAGGCACCTCTTTCCCATATTTACGAGAAAAACCCTGATTCCCTTGCTCTAACACCTCGTGATTGATCTGAAATGACAACCTTGTACTCCTAACGAATAAAAACTGGACAAGAAAAAAGCCGGATTTTTACATCCAGCTTTTAAAGTCTATCAAAATTTCATCCGATGACCAGTATATCCCTCACAGAAGGAGTCATCCGTCAGTAATTTATAAAGCCGCCTGCATCGTCACTCTTTCTTTCTCAATCAAGAAGTTCACAATCTGCATCATACGAGGGAAACCTTTTGCCATCTTTGTTCCAACAACATATTTACCGTTAACCACGATAGCAGGCACACCACTTAAGCGTGCAGCCTTTGCAAAAGCTTCCGCCTGACGTACCTTTGTACGAACCGGAAACGATTGAAAAAGCTTATTAAAATCAGACTCAGACACATCATATTTCTTGAAAAAAGCTGCCAGCTCTTCTTGGCTAAATAATTTATTCCTCGCCACATGTAACTGATCAAACAGTGCTGGAGACATTTCTTTAGTCTTACCCAGTAATTCCATCACATAGAACGCATGTGCATGGTTCATCCAACTCTTATTTAATGGGGCAGGTGTTTGTACAAAAGTTACACCTTCAGGCAAGTTTTCTGAAAATTTATGGATAAATGGCTCCAATTTATAACAATGTGGGCAACCAAACCAAAAGAATTCTCGAACTTCAATTGAACTTGGGTCAGCCGTCTGAATAGACTGCTTTAATTCTGTATAATCGACGCCTTCACGAAACGTTTCAGCCTGTGCAGTCAACACTAAAAATCCCGCCAATAAACCAACAATCAAGGCAAACAGCTGTTTTTGTACTTGTTTCATTGTTATATTTTCCAATTGTTACGTAAGTCAGTTGTTATATAAATCAAAAATCACTTTTCGAAGCTTAAGGTTAGAGCCCAGTATTGCTCTGGTGTTCCCTAAACATTCAGCAATAAGCAGCAAACACCGTTTCGCAGATAATAAAAAGGGCGGCTTATGCCACCCTTTTTTCGTCTACACATTCAATCGTGTTACTTAAGACCGTTAATGTAACTCGCTACGGCTTTAAGTTCGCGGTCACTTAATCGTCCAGCGACACTTTGCATCATCTTAGCGTCGCCATCATTTGTACGACGAACGCCAGCTTCATCTGCACGCCCCGCTGCACGAAACGCTTTTAACTGCGCTTCTACGTAGGCTGTATGCTGTCCACCAAGAGCTGGATAACCCGCTGCAGGCATACCTTTGCCTGTTGCTCCATGACATGCAGAACAAGCAGTCACTCCGGTATCAGCATTCCCAGCTCGGTATATATTTTGACCTAGCTCTAACAAGTCAGCCTTAACCATGCCAATTTTAATGGTTTGAGAGCTAAAATAGGCAGCTAAATCCGCAACATCTTGATCACTTAAACCACCCACAATAGCCGTCATTGCAACAACGTTACGAGCGCCGCTTTTAATATCATTTATTTGCTTAATAAAATACCGTTCATTCTGACCCGCTAATTTCGGAAAACTAGGAATCATGCTATTCCCATCTGCCCCATGACAACCGCCACACACTGCCGCTTTAGTCTTTCCAGCTTCCGCATCACCGGCGGCCTCTGCAATACCAGCGGTTGCTAGCATCGTCAATACAATGGATAAAATCTTTGTTACTTGGTTCATCTTAACGTCCAGTTTTGCTCTAAAGCGTATTTATTCTGTATGGGGAGTATCTCAACCAGCATAGCTAAACATAGGAGGTGCTGTTTCTGCCTACACGCTCACTGTGATAGACCAGTCTCAACACCCCCTGTACAACTAAATGTAATACTTACAAAGCAACTACTTAGCTGTAGACATAAAGGTAATAAGTTCTTTTAGTTCATCGTCAGAACAATCCGCACACAAACCCATAGGAGGCATAGCGCCTTTACCAGCTTTAGCACTTGCTACTAGAACATCCATACCTTGTGCTACACGAGGTGCCCATGCTTCTTTGTTACCAGTGATAGGAGCTCCAGCAGCACCAAATCCATGACACGCCATGCAAGTGGCATTGTACTTAGCAGGGGCTTCAGCTTGAACGGAAGCAACGAAACCTAATGCTGCAATAGCAGACGCGATAACTAATTTCTTCATATTATACCCTTAATCTCTCTGTCACGGCCTCTGTGTACAGGCCTCTCTCATATAACATTTTATTGTGAAATCAATGAGATACCGCGAAAAAATGTCGGTACTCTCCGTAAATCTAGAGAATTATAACCTATACCTTCGATACTTGGAAACTCCATGAACACGCCGTATTAAGGTAAACTATCGCAAAACGCAAAACCCCTTTAAAATAGCCCCTTATTTCTAATCTTTGAGCATGTGTTAATGGCCAGTCCTCATCAGAAAAAACAACGAGCAAATTCAAAAAAGAACAAACGTGAACCTAATGCACCTTACCCCTATGCACGTAAAGAGCCGGAGGCTGACAAGCCAAAACGGGATAATGCAATTGCATCTTTACTGCAACAGGCTGAATTTCTCAAAAGTGCACAAAAGCTCGCACAATGCCCCCCCAATGAAGGGTTAGAAGTTGCCTTTGCAGGTCGCTCAAATTCGGGAAAATCAAGTTCCATCAATACAATTACCAACCTGAGGAAACTGGCCCGAACCAGTAAGACCCCTGGACGAACTCAGCTTATTAACTTTTTTGGCATAAACGATGAGTTAAGATTAGTTGACCTGCCAGGCTATGGTTATGCACAAGTACCTGAAGCCATGAAGATTGAATGGCAAGCCAACATGAGTGAATATATCGAACGTCGCGAATGTTTGGCCGGGCTCATCCTGGTTATGGATGTTCGCCACCCATTGCGAGAGTTTGACCTGATGATGTTGGAATGGTCTACTCATTTTGGTATGCCTGTACATATTTTGCTGAGTAAGTCAGACAAACTTAAAAATGGCCCGGCTAACAGTGTGTTACTCAAAGTTCAGGAGGAGGTTGCTCAAATGGGGGAACATATCACGGCCCAATTATTTTCTTCACTCAAAAAAGACGGCGTCGATGCAGCACACCAAGTCATTGCTCGCTGGTTACAAATTCAAGAATAACTCAACACGCCCCCCCTGTTTAGTCAGATGTTTATAACATTTGTTATAGACATCTGACATATTGATTCAACAATTCACCCTAAGATATTGTACGCCACAGCGTGGGTCGCTATTGCCCCACAATACAATGGTGCTAACAATAAAAAGGGAACGGTTGATGAAAACACCTAAAAATGCATTCTCCAAACTGTTAATGATAGGTCTGGTCGGAGGGCTTATTTCATGCGGAGGAGAACAAGTAGAACCTGATGTCGAAGTTGATACCGATGGGGATGGTATCTTTGATCACCAAGAGTCCAATGGATATTATTATTTAGACGGTGAATTTTTTACGCTTGAACGTGTTATGTCAGAGGATCAATGGCTGGAATTTTCTCAAAATGATGAAATAGATCCACCGCAAAATAAACGCACTCCGTTTAAGCTAACCTACGACGTAATGAATAATAACAACTTTGTATTCCCCTTAGGCAACGCAGAAGTATCCATTAACTTTGACGGACTCTTACCAGAATTATCAACCGCCTTTAAAAAAGAATACGGCGATACACATCCATTTTCTAAGTCTGGCTCAAATGTTCCTGGTAGCTACAAAAATCTACTACTACGCCTAAATCAAAATTATTCCATTTTAGAACCTATTGCATTTAATGGTGATGTATTACCGTATTATTTCACCAATCCAGATCTACCGAGTTCAGATCGAGACCCTTACAGCGATTATGATGAAGTTGTCGATAGTTTCATCATGGGCAACGTTACCAAAGTTCACCCATCCATCGCCGCATTTCCCGTGATAGAAGCCACACTGGAAGGCTATACCTACGTGCCTGATGCAACGATTGAGGATAGCCAAGGGCGAGAAATATCCTCTTCCGTTAGCCATTCTGTTGAGAGCTCCACGTCACAAACTGATTCCTGGGAAGCATCTGTTTCCGTTACCGGTACAGTCAGTTTTGTTCCATCTGTCGAGGTCAGTGTATCCGCAAGTGTTGGAGGAAGTTATACATCAAGCGAAGTTGTTTCCGACAGCAATGAAAACAGCGAAGGTTTTTCATGGGAAAGTGCAACCACCACAAACACGTTGTGCGCCGCCAACATCACCTTTGATGTTGCTCTACAAAATACCGGTAGTGCACCGGCCGAGGATGTTGAGTTGCTCTATCAAGTTCGCATTGGTAGTACAACATTACCGGCTTTTTCTCCGGAGTTTGCCCTAGACCTGCCGGCGAATGGCATTCCTATCGCCAACAATGGCGCGTTAACCTACGACGCCGGGTGTATTTCTATTAATCAATTGCAATACCTACAACTAGGCGGAGCCATAGAATTAGAAACCATCGTTAACACCGCAAAAATCCCTTATTTAGGAGGGGATGATGAACTGATTGAATTTGGCTCAGAATGGTTAACCTATATGTCCATGGCAATGTTACAAAACGCCAAACTTCACTATTCCGTTTTTGACCAAAATGACGCCTTATTCCGTAATACCTTTTATGTCGACCCAGAAAATCGCCATAAGGTACTTACGTTACGAGATGCCGTTAAATCAACGTTAGACATTCCTTGTGATGACCAGCAACACGCCAGCTTCTGTATCAACATGGAAGGAGATATTGTTCAATCTCCCCAAACCTATGTCGGTATTATCAGACACGGAAGTGACAACTCGGATGCCAAGCTCGATGAACTCTTAGGCAACAATACCAATGTTCTCGACATTAAACTCGAACCTATGTGGGAATATCACATCATTACCACAACCTCTGACACTCCGACTATTCGTTCTGTTAACCTCAACATACATAATGCAGAAGTTGAAATTGTTGCTAGAGTCACCGATGAACTGGGTATCGACGTCGTGCAATTTTGTGAAACAGCACAACGGTGTTTTGATATGGCTTACAATAGCGCCACACAATTGTATACCCACACACCAGAGGCAGGAAAAGTTCCTACCGGTGATGAATTCCTAATAGCGATTAACAGTCGTAATCAAAACGTAACAATCCCCATCCAGTTACCAAGCACATGGAACAGCCAAATTTCTGTTGTCGGTAAATCCAACACGCATTTTGGATCTTGGGGCAGCTGGGCAATGTGTCCAACCAATACCTACGCTAAAGGCTTTCGCTTAAAGGTTGAAGGGGCATCCTTTGATGATACCGCTCTTAACCGCATATCTCTCATCTGCTCTGATAAAGACAACACAAGCTCGCAAACCATCATTTCTGGTGGTGATACCGGCTGGGGTAATTGGGGGAACACGGTTAACTGCAACTCTGGAGAACACCTACTAACGTTTAACATTCGCTCTGAAGTCTATCAAGGATTAGATGGCGATGACTCTGGAGCTAATGCAATTCGTTTTACCTGTGGCGGTGGCGGAGCAGAGCTCTCTGTAAACAATGAAGGTCCCGTTGGTAGCTGGGGTGGCTCCCAAAGTGTTAATAACGCTAATTACCGTATTTGTGGCGTAAGGTCTCAAATTGAAGCCAGCCAAGGTTTCACTGATGATACTGCGCTTAACAACGTAGAATTTAAGTATTGTGATTATTCAGGCATCTTTAATTAAAAACTAACTAAACGCGTAATCCCTAAAACAACAACCTCTACGCGGTGGTTAAGCCCAGCTTACTGGCCTTAACCACCGCCTGGGTTCTATTATCCACTCCTAGTATCCGGTAGATTGTCGACATGTGCACACGCACAGTACCATCTGCAATATTTAACTCTCTGGCAATTTCTTTGTTCGATAATCCATTCGCCAAATTCTCCAAAATAGTTATCTGACGAGGGGTCAACAATTCTCTAATGCCATCACTCCGCGGTGGTTGCGTTACTCTTATGGGCGTTGGTATGTCATTGATTGATTGACCGCTTAGCTCTCCCATTGATAACGCTATTTTGGGAATATAGATCCCTCCTGCCAAGACCAAATTTAACGCGCCGATCATCACTTCACTACGTGTGGACTTAGGGATATAACCCTGTACACCTTCTGCTAATGCGAGATTAATCAGCTGCTTCTCTTCGTTCGCCGATAGCACTACCACTGGTTGTAACGGATAGTGACCACGAATTGTTTTAATAGCTGCATAACCGTCTACATCCGGCAATCCCATATCAAGTAAAACGATATCGAATACTGCCTCGCCATCGAGTATTTGCAGGGCGCTACTAAAATTCAACGCTACCTGCACAGAGACATGTGGCCTTAACTGTGCGAGCATATGCTTAAATCCATCTACAAACAGCGGATGGTCGTCCACAAGTAGTATGTGTAGCGGGGCTGTTTCATACGTTATATCAATCAAGATGTATTCCGGATTCAAACATTGACTCTGAGAGAGTAGAACTACCTAAGTTAACATCATCCCCTGATCGAAGCGAAAACAGTTTTGAGCCACGTTAAACGTTAATACCAAAAAAGTGCAACAAAACATATCATGCCAGACCAATATGATTAAAAATGATCTTGAAAAACAAGTAACCCTAGAAAAACTTCAAAAGCTAACAGCCTCACTCTACCTGTCACTTGCCGCACAAGTGGCCATTGCTATCGTCATGGGTACCTATCTTAGAGATAAAACCAGTGACCTTCATTTCACTATCTTAGCCGTTGCATTTTTTACCCTACTAATAGGCTGCCTTATAGTAGGAGCTCTCTACCATAGAGATCAAAAAAATCACAAAATCGTCCAAAATTTCGACAATTATATGCACCTGGCAACCTTCTTCTCTTTTGCCCTGGGTGCATTTTGGTCAAGTGTCGCGCTTAGTCAACTCCACGCCCCTCTGAATCAACAGGTAATCCTAGTTCTGATTCTATTAGGGCAAACCGCTGCATCCGTTCTATCGTTAGCCCCCAATATTCGACTTTTCTACGCCGGCGTTCCTATCAGTCTGGTACCATTAGGGATTGGCTTTATATGGCTAGACGATCAAATCCATACTCTTATTGGGGTATTGTTATTGCTCTTTTTTATTTTCATCACCTACGTAGCCCATGCAGTCAATAAACTTGTCACTGAATCTATTCGGCTCCGATTAATTAATGACACACTTCTTATTGATAAATCTCAGCTTCTTGCCTCCGCCAGCCATGATTTACGTCAACCACTTCACGCCTTAGCGTTGTATATCTCTGCATTAGAACAAAACAAACGTACCGATCAAAAAATAATCACAAAAATCAAATACACAATACAGTCATTACAAAGTTTATTTGATGGTTTGTTAGATTTATCAAAATTAGATGCCAACGCAAGCGAACCCAAGATACAAAACGTACTCTGGTGCGATCTTAAAAGACAATTACACGATGAATTTATCATTCTTGCCAAACAAAAAGATATCAATATTCATTGGACGGATCAGAATGAATGTTTTGCTAGTGATCCATTATTACTAGAACAAATTATTCGCAATCTTGTGGGTAACGCTATTCAATACACTCAAAATGGAAGTGTCACTCTTAGCTGCACTAAGAACCCTAAGCAGCCCGACAAAGTACACGTTAACATTACAGACACCGGTATTGGTATAGAGACACATAACCAAACAGATATTTTTAATGCCTACTGCTCAATTAAAACACCCCATTCTAATACAAGAAACCCCGGCTTAGGACTAGCCATTGCACAAAGGCTCGCTATTGCCATGGACCATGAGTTATCCCTTTCTTCTCAACATGGACAGGGTAGCTGCTTTTCAATATCCCTTAACAAAGGAACTACAAAAAATATTCAGACAAAAAGCTCAAAGACAAAACTCTATCTTAGCGAGAACCAACAAGAATTGGCCAGCATTCTTCTTATCGACAACGATATATCCAACACCACACAACAACTACTGCGCTCATGGGGCTGCAACGTATTCTGTGCAAATACATTAACTCAAGCAGCTGAATACATAACAGAAGAAGGCTTTATTCCAGATGCTGTTATTATTAATACTCCTGTCATTAGCTCCAACTCGAATACAATAATTGACGACAATCTAACACCTGAAAATAGCATACCATCAAAAACGAATGCCGTATCAGAATACAAGGCAATATCACTTATCCAGTCACTTATCCCCTCGCAGCACAGTGACAACACCATACCTATTATGATTTTGGTAGATAGCATCAATAAAAACATTACCACGCCGAATCAATATAGAATACAAAAAGACAAGCTGAAGCCTGCGATACTTAGGGCATTTGTCATAAATGTTCGAGGTACCCAAGCATCCAATACTGACCCTGTTGAACACACATCACTTACATCGAAAACACCATCTATGCAAAAAGCATAATACATTTGGCATATGGCGAACCCCTTATAAATCGATGAAAATAGCATCAATAGAACCCGTAAATATGTCGCTTGGGTTACAGGAGATTATTCTACGTGAGCAAGCCAAAAATCGATAATACTGTTAACACTAAAGACCAGCATGGTCACCGAAATGATAAAAAAAATGCTCAATCCGTAGAAATATTCCAAGAACAGATACGTGAGCTTTATTCCAACGTACCGCTAACCACAGGATTAACATTTTCCGGTGCTAGCATCATGACGTTCTTAGTTTGGAATATGGTAAATCCCGGCGAGCAAACGGCGGTTTTATTATGGCTGAGCACCTTTGCTTTATTAGCATTATCTAGAATGATCAATTTTTTTGTCTATTCACGCCATGAACATAAAATTGACATTGAAGGAACACCTCTTAATCCTACCTTCTGGGCTCGAATCGAAGTTGTCCTAACCGCGCTCTATGGTTTTCTATTTGGAATATTTTTCTTTCTATTTTATGACGCTCAAAACTATGGGTTATTTTATCAAATACAAATGGCTACCTTTCTATTTTGTATGATTTTAGCATCCGCTAGTTTTTTATCCATTCATTTGCCCAGCTATATTGCATTAACCCTTAGTAGTGGATCCGTAGTCTGCATTCGATTACTTGCGGAAGCCGACTGGTTTCATATCACAATGCTTCCCATATTATTCCTTTTTAATATTATCGTTTTTAACTTTGTTAAAGGCATGAATCGACGCTTTAAGGAGTCTATTCAGGCGAGACTTGAAAATCTTGATCTTATACAAGCATTAATGGAGAAAAAAGAAATTGCTGAAAAAACCAGTATCGGAAAGTCACGGTTTATTGCCGCGGCAGGCCATAACTTAAGACAGCCTTTACACGCCATTTCTCTCTGCGCCAGTAGCCTCGGGCATTTTATTGATAACGAGAAGGGTCATCATTCGTTATCAACAATCAATAAATCCGTTGCCGCGTTAGAGACCATGTTTAACAACTTATCCTATATTTCTCGATTTGATTCACGGGAAATGCAAAGTGAAATGCTACATTTCCCATTACAAGATGTGCATCAACGCATATTTAATACGTTCCAAGCCAGTGCCAAAGAAAAAAACTTGCAATTAACAATTGAAGAAACCAACGAATATACCTACTCCGATCCAGAATTGTACGAGGTAATACTCAATAACCTTGTCAGCAATGCGATTGGCTATACCGAGTCAGGAGAGATTAATGTCTCAACTCAACGACAAAATGACAGTATCAAAATTCTAGTCTCCGATACAGGAATCGGAATACCTCACGATATACAAAACTCTATATTTGACGAAAATTATCCTTTAGAAAATTCGAAACAACATTCCAACGGCCTTGGCCTTGGCTTGGCCTTAGTACATCGCTTAGTGTCTATATTAGGCTTAGACCTTCAGTTCAATTCCTCTCCAATAGGCACACATTTTTCCCTCTATTTACCTATCGGGAAAAAAGCGAGTATATCCCACGCTATAACCCCGAATTCCAGCACGATACAATCAAGTTCTTTGCACAAGTCCGCTATCTATGGACTTTGTGTCTTAGTTATTGACGATGATCAAGCCATACGGGAAAGCATGACCGCATTATTACAACAATGGGGATGTATTGTTCTCTCTGCACAATCAAGCACCGATGCAATACAACTGCTATCCAATTCACCACAGCGCCCTGATGCCATTGTTAGTGACTTTCAGCTACAACACAACCAAACCGGTATCAACGCTATCCACAATGTACGTGAATTCTGCCAAATACCATATCTCCCAGCTCTCGTGGTTACGGCAGATAGAAGTGTCGATTTTAAACGCCATGGACTTAGTGAGAAGGACTTTCTCTTATACAAACCGGCAAAACCCGCAGCAATTCTTGCTTTTTTATCCCATGCAGCAACAGTCGAAAAAGCACTGGTTAACCAGGAAAACATACCGTCGACAGAGGTTTAAAGAGGCCGCTAGCCACTACAACGCTAAATTTTAGGCAAAAAAAACCGGTAGTCTTGGGGGAGAACTACCGGCCGGATACTACCCCTTGAGGAAGGGCAGTGGATTGCGGCTGAATTACTCGCTATTCAGCCTATCTGGGAACGTATACCTTAGCTTCAAAGTATTAGAGGGGCATGTTTGTCATTAGTTCATTAAAAAATGCATTAAATTTATAATAACTACACAACGAAGAAATAAATGCCTTACGCCACCCGCTTTATGAACTGCAAGACAACATCGAACAACCAGCTCGATGACGAGCCCACTCCGGTCGCTTTTCCGCTAAGTGACTTTTTCCTTCTTGCTCGGTATAAGGTGTTTTTAGCACCTCCATTAACTCTTCCACACCCGAAAAGTCACCATTTTCCGCTTTATCAATCGCGGTTTGAGAAAGGTAGTTACGCAATACATATAACGGATTAATTGCATTCATTATTTGTTTACGCTCAATATTAGTCAGCCCTTCGGATTCACAGCGCTTGGCATAGCGCTCCAACCATTGGTGCAACTGTAATGAATACTCTTCCGTTATTTGATCAGGTTGGTAATAGATATCCGCTAATATCGATTCATACGACCCAGAAGTCAACCCCCTTGACGACATAACATCAACCTCGGCCAAACATCGATAAAACAATGTCATATCCGTTTCAACCGATTGCAATAACGTTAATAAATCTTTAATCAAAACAGCATCCGACTGTTTTTCTTCCAAGATTGCCTGCTCTTCAGCTAATGGCTTTAGGCCCAGCTTTTCCAACTGCATCACTAAATGCCGTGCCTGATAATTTTCAGCAAATTGATTTAACGTTGCTTCTAGAACTTTTCGTCCCTCATCACTATTTTCGTCATCAACCAGTGGAAGAATGGTATTTGCAAGCTGCAATAAATTCCAGTGCGCTATCTGAGGTTGATGCTCAAAACGATAACGTCGATTAGAGGCATCCGTAGTATTCGGCGTCCAGGTAGGATCATAATTTTCTAACCACCCATAAGGGCCATAATCAATCGTTAGCCCTAGAATTGACATATTATCCGTGTTCATCACACCATGAACAAACCCAACACGCATCCAATGCAGCACCATCTCCAACGTACGCTCACTAACCTCTTGATACCATTGTAAAATGTTATCTTTTGTCGGTTCAACAATACCGGGAAAACTATCCGAAAAATCAGTGGTGATTGTATAATCCACCAGTTTTTTAACCAGATCGATATCACCACGAGACGCTGGTAATTGGAAATTACCAAACCGTGTAAAACTGGGTGCAACACGACATACAACAGCTCCCAACTCAGGCTTCGCATTGCCGTCATAAAACATATCTCGTACAACCGTATCCCCCGTTAACGTTAAACTTAACGCTCGGGTTGTCGGCACACCCAAATAGTGCATCGCCTCACTGCATAAAAACTCACGTACCGAGGAACGCAATACTGCTAATCCGTCTGCATTTCGGGAATAGGGAGTGATACCTGCACCTTTTAATTGCAAATACCAACGTTCGCCATGCTGATTGATCACTTCCCCCAAATTAATCGCTCGACCATCACCCAGTTGCCCAGCCCAATTACCAAATTGATGGCCGCCATAACACATGGAAAATGGTTGCATACTAGGTAACAATTCATTGCCCGAAAACACACGAACAAACTGCTCTGACTTACCGCTATCATCTGACAAATCAAATAAACTCGCCACGCTGGATGAGTAAGCGACTAAAGAGGGGTTAACAGTTACTGCTGGCTTCACAAAGGAATAATAAGCACCTTCCACCTGGCGACAGAAATTCTCTGTTTCAGGGTCTCCCGGTAATTCACGAACAAAACGGTTATCAAAACACAAATCATTCAAACTGATCGGTTTTTTAGCTGATGTTATTGATGCTGTTGTTTTGTTCATAAATTCGTATCCCTATTAATTTAAATCCGCAGCAAACTGTCGCAGTAATGACAATGGAATAATCTCTAATGCTTTTTTATGGGTTCGTGTTAAATGCACTCTTGGCGCCATGTCTTGATCATAAGCCTCTTGCCAACGCGCAGCACACAAACACCATCGATCACCCGGTGCTAAACCTGGAAAACCATACTCCGGCATGGGTGTTGAAAGGTCATTACCTCGAAAACGAGAATATTCCAAAAACTCTTTGCTAACGGCGATACAAACCGTATGAGAACCAACATCCTGTTCATTGGTATTACAACAACCGTCTCGGAAAAAGCCTGTTAATGGTTCTTCACTACAAGCTTCCAATGGTTCATCAAATACATTCAACGATTCATCTTTTTCAATCATGATTAGTGCGCCTCATCCCAATTATCACCAATACCCACATCCACAATCAAAGGAATGGATAATTCTGCTGCTGAACTCATACAGCGCTTTAGCCCCTCAACCACCACATCGATTTCTTCTTCTGGTACCTCCAGTACCAATTCATCGTGCACCTGCATAATCACACAAGATTTAAGTTTTTCATCTTTAAGCCACTGATCCACAGAAATCATCGCCCGCTTTATGATATCCGCCGCGGTTCCTTGCATCGGAGCATTGATAGCAGTACGTTCTGCAGCCTGTCGTCGCATTCCATTGGTAGAATTAATTTCCGCCAAATACAACCGGCGACCAAATAAGGTTTCAACGTACCCATCATCCGCAGCACTGGCTCGTATCCGCTCCATATAATCATGAACCCCAGGATAACGTGCAAAATAGATATCAATATATTCCTGAGCTTCACCCCGTAAAATACCAAGATTTTTTGCCAAACCAAAAGCTGACATACCATAGATTAAACCAAAGTTAATCGCCTTGGCATTTCGACGCTGCTCTGTTGTCACCTCATCAATCTCAACACCAACAACCTCTGCCGCTGTTGCTTTATGAATATCCAAACCATCATTAAATGCCGCCACCATACCTTCATCACCCGATAGATGAGCCATGATACGCAATTCAATTTGAGAGTAATCCGCCGCCACTAATTTACAGCCAGGCTTAGCAATAAACGCTTGTCGGATTTTGCGTCCTTCTTCAGAGCGTACCGGTATGTTTTGCAAATTTGGATCAGAAGATGAAAAACGTCCTGTTGCCGTCCCAGCCTGATGATAAGACGTATGAATTCGACCGCTTCTGCGGTGAATTAATTCTGGCAATTTATCGGTATAGGTGGACTTTAACTTACTCATGCTGCGATATTCCATGAGTATTTTTGGTAATGGAAAATCCAACGCCAACTCTTGTAATACCGGCTCCGCTGTAGAGGGCGCACCTTTTGGCGTTTTCTTAATAACCGGCAAGCCTAATTTTTCATATAAAATCTCACCCAATTGTTTAGGAGATGACAAATTAAACGGCTGGCCAGCCAATTCATGCGCTTCTGATTCAATCTCTTGCATACGCACTGCCAAAGACTGACTTTGACAACGCAGCATATCAGCATCAATTAATGCTCCTGTCCGTTCGATGTGTGAAATAATCGGCATCAGGGGTATTTCAATATCTTCAAATACAGAAACCAACGTTGGCTCTTTTTCTAACTTGGCCCAAAGCACATTATGCAAGCGGAGAGTTATATCCGCATCTTCTGCCGCATATGGCCCTGCTAATTCAATATCGACTTGATCAAAGGTAAGTTGCTTTTTACCTTTTCCCGCAATATCTTCAAAATGAATTGTTTCAAGGCCCAAATACTTTTGCGCCAAACTATCCATGTCATGTCGAGTAGCCGTTGAATTAAAAACAAAAGATTCCAACATGGTGTCAAACGCTACACCATTAATGTCAATATCGTAATTACCCAACACGTTTTTATCGTATTTTAAATTCTGACCCACTTTTTTAGGGCTCTCTGCAGCCAACAAAGGCGCTATTTTTTCCAACACCCAATCTCGAGACAACTGATCTGGAGCCCCAGGGTAACGATGGTCAACAGGAACATAAGCCGCCTTGCCCTCTTCACAACAAAACGACAAACCCACTAACTCTGCTTCCATATAATTTAAACTAGTGGTTTCGGTATCAAATGCAAATACATCACTAGCAGCCAAAACTTTCAGCCATTTCTCAAATTCTTCTTCGGTATAAATAACCTGATAATCGGTTTCAATATCCGCAACGGGAACGGCTACTTCTTCAGCATCATCCGATCCGGCTGAAGATACTTCTGCGATCCAACTTTTAAACTCTAACTCTTTATATAGGGCTAATAATGCGGGTTTATCTGCAGGCTCCATCACCAAATCAGCAATACCGACATCCAACTCAACATCCAATTTAATGGTTGCCAAATCATAGGACAACGGCAGCTGCTCTAAGCTAGCACGTAAATTCTCACCCACCTTACCTTTTACTTCATCAGCATGTTCCATCACACCATCTAATGAACCAAATAACGTTAACCACTTAACCGCCGTTTTTGGACCACATTTGGGCACACCCGGAATATTATCAACGGTATCTCCCATCAGCGCGAGATAATCAATAATCTGATCTGGCTCAACACCAAATTTTTCCTTAACACCTGGCAGATCCATCACCGTATCCGTCATGGTATTCGCTAGCGTGACATGCTCCGTCACCAACTGAGCCATGTCCTTATCGCCGGTAGACACAACAGTATGAATACCTTTCGCAGATGCCTCAGCACACAGCGTACCAATCACATCATCCGCCTCAACGCCATCAACAATCAACATTGGAAAACCTAAGGCTTTTATACACTCATGCAACGGCGCAATCTGGCTTCGCAAATCATCCGGCATAGGAGGCCGATTCGCTTTGTACTCAGGAAACATGTCATCACGAAATGTTTTCCCTTTAGCATCAAAGATCACCGCCACCTGATCTGACTGATAATCCTTCATAAGGCGCTTCAACATATTAAGTACACCCTTAATCGCACCCGTTGGCTGACCTTGTGAAGTAATCAACGGGGGCAATGCATGAAACGCGCGATAAAGGTATGAAGATCCATCCACAAGCACTAAAGGCTTGGTTGTTGAAGGGTTTGACATGTTTACAATCCAATCGGTTTAAAAAACCAGCACAAAACAGTTATGCTGGAATAAAATTATCACTACTTAGTAAGATCGTGGAAACTGGGTATAAGCTCTGTATTTGACGTATGATTTCAGAAATCTCTGAGGCAAGGACGCCGAAGAAAGCATACATGGACGTACTCGCTGCGGTTTCTGAAATCATACGTCAAATACAGTGCGATCGTCGAGATCCGCAGACTTACTAAACTAGATATCTCATGCTATCACGGAGCCCCTCCAAGTGGGAGGTAACCATTCTACCGCAACCGCTCTATCGAAAAAGTTAATTCGCAGGCATATCACACAAACACGCAAGTTCCGCCATAAACGCCTTACACGTATTACTGTCAGCAATTTCCAACTGCTCCATAATAATCGCCCGCAATACATCCATACTGGTCAACGGGTTCGCCAACACCACGCGAAAGACCACCGAAGGATAATTAGCATACTTCATCGGTGTCAACGTAGTACGCGATACAAAAGACTTACCATGTGCACGTTGCGCTTTTTGAATCCGCTTAGTAAGACGGTTCAACACATCCAAAATTTTATTACGCTTACCCTCAGGAGCCGTCTTCAATGCTTTCTGCACATAAGCAGGCACAAACCGATAGGTCAAAATGTTCAACTCTGGCGCCGATATCAACTCAAATTCTTCTTCACGATTAATCATATCCGCAAAAGAGTGAGCCTTATTAATACCCTCATCAATCAGAATCTCATAACCACTACGACCGATAATTTTTAATCCCGACTGCAATAACATCGCCATCCCAGGACGCGAGCCTTCCAACGTATAACTACCCAAATCCTTTGAACCTTTACGGATAATATATTCCGCATGATGCTCAATACTTGACACTATGGTTGGCTCTTTAAACAATACCAACCCCGCCCCCATCGGTACGTACATCTGCTTATGAGCATCAATGGTCACAGAATCTGCGCGCTCAATACCTTTTAAGATATGTTTATAGGTATTTGAAAATAACGTCGGACCACCCCAAGCAGCATCCACATGGTAGTGACAGCCGATTTCTTCAGCAACGTCCGCCATTTCATCTAACGGATCAACAGAACCTGTTTCAGAAGTGCCCGCCACACCAATAATGGCCATTACTTTGATATTTCTAGCGGTTAGGTCTGCTACTTTTGCCCTTAAATCAGAAATCTGCGCTTTGTTTCTCTCATCCGTTTTTATCGCAATCAGATTATCGCGACCAAAACCTAATACATCAGCCGCTTTTCCTAGGGAATAATGGCCGCGCTCTGTTACCAATACCGCAACACCATCATACCCATAGTGCTTTAACGCACCATGCATACCAGAATAATTTACTCCACGAAAATCACCATCGGGAGCAAGTAGTTTATTTCTCGCCACCCAAAGTGCCGTTAGGTTAGCAATAGTGCCACCAGAGCAAAAAGAACCTAACGAATGTCCCGCTTCATGCATCCACTTGGTATAAAAATCAGTGCCATTTTCATAAACCAATCGATGCATCATTCCCAAAACTTGACGCTCTAACGGAGTAAACGCTTTAGAGGTTTCAATTTTCACCAAGTTTTGATTAAGCGCCATCATGATTTTTGACAGCGGCAACATAAAATATGGCAGAGCAGAGGTCATATGCCCAACAAAGCTAGGGGATGACGTATGTACAGACTGGGCAACCAACTTGTCCAATAAAAAATTGGCTTGCTGTGATACAAAAATCGGCTTTTCAGGAATACCCGAATCAGCAAAGTCTTTTTCTAACTCAGGCAGCTCTTTTTCTGCAGCCACGACATGCTGTTGCAAAAAGCCCACCAGATTTTCTGATATCTGTTGTTCGATTCTACCGAGTTTTGAGTTGGGCGCTTCGGGTACCGTAAATATCCGGTACATCGCTTCCATACTCGCATCTGCGTACTGCGTGTCTCGTGCCATGGTGTTGCCTAGTAAAGTTTGCCTAAATATTGCTTTGCTGATCGCTAAGGGCGCCTATTTTAACCACAAAGAGTCTTTTCAGCGAAATTTTTCTAACTACAACAAAATATCAAAATATTTTCGTTTAAAATCAATATCTTAATAGACGGACATAGAGTCAGGTTTTTATGCCAAAAAGGACAAATAGTTAAGAAACCTTCCTACACTCAACAAAATACTAGCATACGTATACCGTTCGCGGTATTTGCAGCCCACAATGAAAACAAAATCCCTAACCGTTTTTGAGCTACCTTTTTATCAACTTTCTTATTTGCTCTGTTGTGTGCTTAACGGCAGCCTCTGCCGCCTCAATATGCCCCGTCATGGTGACGTAAGCATGCATCAAATCACTATATTCGTGATACCACACCGATACACCCACTGATTTCAGATACATTGCATATGCCTCGCCTTCATCACGCAGCACATCAAACCCTGCAGTGGTAATAATGGCTGGCGGTAACTTCTCAAGCCACTCACCTTCAGCTAATCCGGGAGATGCCTTAATGTCCTGTTTATGGTTATCATTTCCTATGTACATTCCAACAAACCAATTAATAGTATTACCACATAGAGGTAACCCTTCAGCCTGAGTGTGGTGGGTTAACGTACAATTCCGCAAATCCGTTGCTGGATAGATGAGCACTTGTGCACTTGGGGCAGGCAGGCCATTTTTTACCGTTTGCTGACTGACTACCGCCGCTAAATTACCCCCAGCGCTATCTCCTGCAACATACACATTATTCTCATCACCACCATAATGAGACACATTATCTTTGAGCCACAGGAAGCTATCAACAGCATCATCTGCTGCAGCCGGATAGGGTTGCTCAGGTGCCAATCGATAATCCACAGATATCACAATATGATTAAGGTCTTCAGCAAAGCCAGAGCACAACGCATCAACAGTATCCGAACTTCCCACCGACCAGCCGCCGCCATGGTAATAGACCATCACCGGGATAGGTTCATTGGTAAGCTGTGGTGGGTTAAAAATACGGATCCCCACTGATCTAACACCTGCCGCAGACGACAACGCAATGGTTCTATCTTTTGCCGTAACAGACTTGCGACGGGAACTATCCAACAACTTGCAACCTTCCGCGTACTGAGTTCGAGCAAGTTTGATAGGAAACGAATATAGCGGACTTTCTGCTTCATAAGCCTTTGCAACGACATGCAGCTGAGGGTCCAAAGCTCGACCCTCCCAAGCATAAGGTTTACCGCCTGCTATCACCTCAAGCTGCCTAGGCGGCAATTTTAAAGCTGCTTGAGATAGGGCGTTTTTAATTCGGTCTAGTGATTTGATTTGATCTATTTTTTTCAGATGCTCTAACATGGAAAAACCTATGGGCAGGAAGGGGCAATACTGTATGCAAATGACTAACTCCAAAGAATAATCGTAAAACCAATATGAGCGCAATAAATGATGCTTATCATTTGTCGCATATAGTGAATAACAGTAAACTGTTGCTATCGTCCTTTCTTTTCTGCCTCTTTTTATCTACTTATGGTGTACTTACTATGCGCTTATTAATTGCAATATTATTACTAATACCCCTCTCTGTACTCGCGAGGATAGAGCCTTATGACGAACGCTCTGATATTCAACCTGAGGCCAAAGTAACCATTGTAAAAGATGGTGACAAAGAAATGCAGATACACCAAGTAAACGGCAAGGTGTATGGCATTAAGGTAATACCTAAATTAGGTAAACCTTACTACCTTGTTGACCCTAATGGCGATGGCAAGTTTATTCGCAATGATTATGATCGTATTCAAGTACCTGAGTGGACATTACTAAAATGGTAAAGGTAGGAATGGCGGAAGTAGAAATGAAAGACATTGATGTAACAAAAACTGAAGCAGCTGACTCTGAAACAATAGAAACTGAAACAATAGGTACGGCAAACGACAGCACGGTTATCACCGGCACGCTGGCTAAAATGCGCAACCTTCTTGCGGGGGATAACGACAGTTTCGACACCCCCAGTGTTGCTTATGAGTTACCCATGGGTGACAAGCAAATCGCCTTAAACCCACTAATTGGGCGTTCCATTCGACTCAATTTTACTGGCCAAATTTTTTGCTCTCATTGCGGTCGCAAAACCAAAAAGAGTTTTAGCCAAGGCCATTGTTACCCTTGCTTTAAAAAGCTCGCAAGCTGTGACATGTGTATCATGAAACCCGAAACCTGCCACTTTGATCAGGGTACCTGCCGGGAGCCGGAATGGGCACAGGAGTTTTGTTTTAAGCCCCATTATGTCTATTTGGCAAATTCATCGGGTATTAAAGTGGGTATCACTCGTGGCACTCAAATACCAACTCGCTGGATGGATCAAGGTGCAATACAAGCGTTACCTATCATGAAAGTAAGCGCTCGCAAACTATCTGGGCTAGTAGAAGTCATCATCGCAGAGCATGTGTCCGATAAAACGAACTGGCGTAAAATGCTTAAAAACGATGTTGAGACGTTAGACCTTAGAGCCATTCGTGATCAGCTTTTAGAAGCGTGTGACGAGCAGTTACAAGCACTAAAAGAACAACATGGTGACGATGCAATGCAGTGGTTGGATGAAGAACCGATTGATATTCATTACCCCGTGAAGGTTTACCCTACCAAAGTAACGTCTTTTAACTTTGATAAAACACCCATGATAGAAGGCACTCTCATGGGAATAAAAGGCCAATATTTGTTATTAGATACCGGTGTGTTGAATATTCGAAAGTTCTCTGCTTATGAGGTTGAACTGTCTTACACCTAATATTACCAATGGCATGTCAAAATCTCATCATAAGCATGCTGTAACATATCGTGGTAATTTTCCTGCCCCCAACCCAAACTGTCGATGACGATTTGGCGCAAGGGGGTGCTAGCCTCGATTTTATGTATGATAGAGACATTAGTATTGGTTTCTGCCACAACACAGACCACCTGGTCTACCTTTACCTTTTGCTTCAACGCTAACAAGGTTTTAATACCGGGGCGATGATCATCACTCAATGCTACTCTAGCAACAGAAAGCACACCTAAGTCAGACTCTAAATACTGCAACCCATCGTGAAATAGAATAAATGATGGTTTTTGTTTTATCGCTTGTGTTTGTTTATTCGATAACAGAGACCTAATAGGTTGCATTGCCTGCCTAACAATTGATCGTTTTTCATTTGCCCGCGTCTCCGCACTGCCTCCCTGGACATCCAGCGTAGCTAAAACCCGCGCCGCTATAATCTCGGCATTATCTACCGACCACCAAATGTGGGGATCAAACTGCAACATTTCATCATGATCATGATGTTTATCCTCATCATGTCCCTTGTCATTTTCAAGCAGCTCTCTAAACGCCAAACGTTTAAGCCCTTCCAACAGGCTTACATCAATCACTTTATCTTGATCGGCTCGGGCAATAACAGAGACTAAATAGGGTTCCACAACAGGCCCCATCCAGATAATCAAATCCGCCTGTAACACCTGAGCAATATCAGACGGTTTTAATACATAGTCGTGAGGGGTTGACCCTGGAGGTAAGAGAGTACTTACTTCAAGATTAATATCATGCTGTAGTAATGGTTTATGCATCGTCGCAATGATTAATTGTAACGGCTTAATTGACGTGAGAATGGCTGGAGAACTAGACGCTAAGCTCACTGTTGAGAACGAAGAAAAACCCAACAAAATGGCTATCAACAACGGTTCCATTTGCGCCTTTACTAAACTCATGCTTTTTAGAAACACCATTTTTTATACCGTTATCCTTTAACTTATTATTGAAAAGCAAGATTACCACAACCATGATCGAAAGATGATAAGATAGCCCGCCATTCCTATCCCCTAGAGATTACTGCTCCGATGACCACCCCGATTGTTCAACTTGATGATATTTGCCTCAATATAAGAGGACAGTCATTGCTGAACCATATCAATATGGCGCTAAACCCTGGGGAGATTATGACCGTTATTGGTCCAAATGGTGCCGGAAAGTCCAGCTTGCTTAAAATTGTGCTGGGCTTATACAAACCCTCATCGGGAAAGCGTCGCATACATAAAGGATTACGTATTGGCTACATGCCTCAAAAGCTCCAAATTGACCAAAGTTTACCGCTTACCGTTCAGCGCTTTCTGGCCCTGGCAGGAAACCCCAACCGCCAAGATATTGAGGCCGCATTGCATGATGTGAATGCTCTGCAGACCATCACACGCCCCATACAATCGATTTCCGGGGGAGAGTTCCAACGCGTATTACTCGCCAGAGCATTATTAAGGAACCCTACACTATTGGTATTAGACGAACCTGCACAAGGTGTAGACCTACATGGTCAACAGGAGCTCTATCAACTATTGGCAGGCATTCGAGATAAACGCCAATGCGCCATTTTGATGGTATCCCATGATTTACACTTTGTAATGGCAAGAACCGACCAGGTCATCTGTTTAAACCAGCATGTTTGTTGTTCAGGAACCGCAGACTCCGTAGCGAATCACCCAGAGTATTTGGCTTTATTTGATCAGGGAATTGAAAAAGATTTTGCGGTATACACACATCACCATGACCATCACCATAATATTCATGGTGATGTAGTAAAAGACGAAACCTCCAGTTCCCACAAGCAATGCTCAGGGCATCACCATGATTGAGATTATTGCCCCAGCACTGATCATCGGTCTCATTTTGACCGCTATTGCAGGCCCCCTAGGTTCCTTTATTGTCTGGGGAAGAATGTCGTATTTTGGCGATACACTCGCACATTCGGCGCTACTTGGTGTTGCGCTTGGACTATTCCTTTCCCTAGACCCCATTGTTGGCGTCATCATTGTTACCGTGTCAGTAGCAATCCTCTTAAGCACCTTACAAAAACAACGTAATATCAGCAGTGATGCGTTATTGGGCATTGTTGCCCACGGCACCCTTGCATTAGGCTTAGTCCTGGTAAGCCTAAAAGAAGGTGTTAGAGTCGACTTATTAGGGCTGCTATTTGGCGACTTATTAGCTGTCACCTTTTCCGATACTCTATGGGTGGGTGGGTGCGCCTTATTACTCGCCATTATTACAAAACTTATTTGGAATCCGTTACTTAACATATTAATCAACAGTGACTTAGCCCGTGCAGAAGGACTGCCTGTGGATAAAATACGCATGATCTACATGATCTGCTTGGCACTGCTAGTCGCGATAGGAATGAAAGTAGTTGGGGCATTACTCATTACTGCGTTACTCATCATCCCCCCCGCAGGTGCTCGAAGGCTCGCAAACACACCAGAGCAGATGGCTCTTTTTGCCAGTTTGATAGGTATGTCATCGATTATACTAGGAATGTTGGCATCATTGCAGTGGGATACACCAGCAGGCCCTAGCATCGTGTTAAGCGCTTGTTTATTATTTAGCTTGACCCTCACAAGAGGAAGTCAGTCTTAACAAGAAAACAATTAATTTGTGTCTACACTTAATCAGTATACAAGACGTTATTAAAAATATTTGAGAGCCATTATGTATAAGCCGTTTATCACGTTCATTTCAATTTCCGCCCTCACAAGTCTAAGTCTAACTGGTTGCGTGAACCTACGAACAGGCCCTCAGGCCCAAGATGCAAGCGCTGTAGCAACAACAACCGCACCCGTCATCACCACAGGCTTAGAAGAAGCCATTCAACAAGACATTGCAAATTGGAGGCTTTCTTCGCCTAAGGGTAACAATGCCGCAGAAAAGCTCGCCACCTTAAAAGAGCAAAACCCCACGAACAGCAAAATCGACAGCATCGAATCTCAAATTGCACAGCGCTATATCCAACTCGCTAACAAAGCGCTCGCCAAGCAGAAAGCTCCTGGTCGAACAGCATTAAATAAAGCACTTAACTATATTAAGACAGCTCGAACCATTACACCTACATCGCCAATGTTGGATAGAAAAGAAAGCCAAATCAATGAGTTAATCAGCATCAACACCCGAAAAATGCAGCTACAAAAAGCGAAAGCGAAAGCCAAGAAGAAAAAGCTCGCTGAACAACAAGCACTGGCCCTTAAAACAGAAAAAGCCAAACAAGCGGTCATGGAAAACAACCTCATCAATAGCGCCAGCAACAACGGAACATTTGACCCCAACCAGCCCCCATCGTCAATTTCAATGCAAAAACCGGCGATCAACACTCCAGCTAGCACTGACGACCTATTGATATTTAAACAAACCGACGTCGACAATCAATCTCTAACGTTAGGCCTAGAACTAGAAAACATCAGTCGCCGAATTGTTAATCGCGATGCCAGCGTTATCGTCCATGCGAACTCAGAAGAGGACTTCCGTTGGATTAACGGTTCCTTAAAAACATACATCTACCTATTAAATGCTAACTTTCACCTAAATTCCTCTGCCAAAATTGGCCCCCAAGAATACCCAAGCATTGAGCTCATTCAATAATGGGTGAGCTCTCTCGTTAACTATACGCCCCCAAACACCACAAAAAATATTGCTCCCAAATATCATCAGCAAATATGGTCGTTTGCTTGGCCAATGATGTTAGCGAATATCACAGTACCCTTACTTGGTCTAGTGGACACTGCCGTACTAGGCCACTTGGAACACTCAGGTTATCTAGCCGGTGTTGCTATTGGCAGTAATATCTTCACCTTTATATTTTGGGCTTTTGGTTTTTTACGCATGGGCACCACAGGCTTAGTCGCCCAAGCCTATGGCAAACAAGATACCTCTCAATTACTACGAACACTGATCCAGTCCATTGGGCTTGCATTATTCATTGGCATTGTAATTATCGTCAATCAAGTCTGGCTAATCCCAACAGCGATTACCTTAATGGACGGCAGCCAACAAACCCAAGCATTAGCCACTGCCTATTGTGATATCCGTATATGGGGAGCCCCCGCTACCTTAATTCAATACGCATTAATCGGCACCTATATTGGCCTACAAAAACCCAAAGCCTCTCTTGTTATTCTCATTGTCATAAACCTACTGAATATTATTTTTGATGTGTGGTTTGTGGTATTACTAGAATGGAATGTTGCAGGTGTAGCGCTGGCTACGGTATTAGCTGAGTATATCGGTGTGTTTATCTCATTAGGTTACCTTTGCTACTTTCTCTATTATCACTCTCAATCACCAACGGCGAGCAAACCTAATCAAAAGCGAACATTATTTACTTGGTCATTAAAAGCCCTTCTGAATCGACATGATTTATCCCGCCTTTTTAGCGTGAACGGTGATATTTTTATTCGTACCTGCTGTTTGTTATTTGTATTTGCATTTTTTACATCTCAAGGAGCAAAACAGGGTGACGTGATTTTAGCAGCCAACGCTGTATTGCTGACCTTTTTGCTGCTTATCTCCAATACCTTGGATGGTTTTGCTAACGCAGCAGAAGCAACAGTAGGGCAGTTTGTCGGACAAATGAAGAACAAAAAACACGCATCAAAACAGCAGCTTATGCTATTTGTTAGGTCAGCCTTACAATGGTGCGTAGGTTTTACGGCGTTACTAATGTTAATTTTTTATCTGTTTGGGCCTTCTATCATCACTCTATTAACAAATATCAATGATGTACAAGAAACCGCAAAACAGTACTTAACCTGGTTAATACTGATGCCTGCACTGTCTTGTTTAAGTTATCTTTATGATGGTATCTTTATTGGCGCAACGCAAACGCGTTCCATGCGAAATATCATGATTGTATGTTTGTTCGTGGTATTTATTCCATTGTGGATGCTCACACAAACCTACGGTAACCATGGGTTATGGTTTGCATTCAGTGCCTTTATGCTAAGTCGTTCAATATTAATGTGGTTTTCATACCAGCGCTTTTTACAATCCTTGTAAGCGCTGATTTATCTTGTCGTTCAAATTCTACTTTATAATTTTCACTGCGCTTATTTGTACGGCATTTACTTGTACCACACCCTGAGCATCCTTCTCTGCATTAATCGCACGAACATCTTCTTCTTTCGGCCGCTGACTCATATACCCGCAGGACACACACTCTGCAACATCTTCCCCATCCTGTATATACGTAACAATTTTATCCATTTCCTGACATTCTGGGCATACTGCTCCAGCAATAAATCGTCTGGTTTTTTTTGGGGTCATATTATTTAACTCATTATTCTTTAATTTCACTTCATTTAATACAGTATTTTTCGTTCCCTGATCTCTCTGCATACTAACCTTTGCTTAAGCCGTTAACCCAGAGTGTCGTAATAATGCATCGACATTTGGCTCTCGACCGCGAAAGGCAACAAATAATTCCATCGGTTCTCTAGAGCCACCTTTCTCCAAGATATTTCGCTTAAAAGCATCACCCGAGGCTTTATCAAAAATACCATTTTCTTCAAACAGTGAGAAAGCATCTGCCGATAATACTTCTGCCCACTTATAGCTGTAATAACCCGCCGCATAACCACCGGCAAAGATATGACTAAAGCTACACTCAAAACGGTTAAATTCTGGAGGGGTAATCACAGAGACCTGATCCCGAATGTCATCAAGTACATGGTGGATACTAACATTGTCCACCTGATGCTGCTGATAATAACAATGAATAGAAAAATCAAATAAAGAGAACTCCAATTGACGCACCATTTGCATAGCTGACTGGAAGTTCTTTGCGGATAGCATTTTATCTAACATATCATCAGGTAATGCTTCTCCCGTTTCATAATGTCCTGACATCATAGGAATTGCATCCTTTTCCCAGCACCAATTTTCCATAAACTGACTGGGTAACTCCACTGCATCCCATGCCACACCATTAATACCCGACACAGCACTTGCTTCCACCTGCGTTAGCATATGATGTAAACCGTGACCAAACTCATGAAATAGAGTGGTTACCTCGTTATGAGTTAACAATGCTGGTTTACCACCCACCGGCCCATTAAAATTACAGGTAAGAAATGCTACTGGTAATTGCAACGTCCCAATAGATGTTCGACGACGTACCTTACAATCTGCCATCCAAGCACCCCCACGCTTATGTTCGCGAGCGTAAACATCTAAATAGAATGTTGCAATCGTCTCTCCTAGATTGTCGTTCTCATTACTCAACACATGGAACAATCGAACATCTGGGTGCCAAGTATCAAAGTCTGATACTTCTTCAAAACTCACATCAAACAATCGAGATGCAACAGCAAACATACCCTCTAACACTTTGTTATAAGGAAACCAAGGGCGTAACGCTTCTTGAGAAATAGCGTACTTTTCCTGTTTTAATTTTTCACTGTAAAATGCAATATCCCAAGCGTACAACGTATCTGTATTAAAAATATTCTGCGCAAACTCCTGCAATTCAAACAATTCATTCCGAGCAACCGGTAAGGACTTGTTCGCTAAATTATTAAGGAATGAAAATACCTGATCCGTATCCGTTGTCATTTTTGTTGCAATAGAACGCTCGGCGTAATTATTAAAATCCAGCAACTGAGCAATCTCATCTTTTAGCGCCAAGATTTCTACCATCAGAGGGTTGTTATCCCACTGTCCAGCATCAGGCCCTTGCTCCGATGCACGTGTTGTATAAGCAGTATACATTTCTTGACGAAGCACTCGATTCTCACAATACGTCACCACCGAGATATAACAGGGGATGTCTAGTGTCAGTAAATACCCCTCAAGCTCTTTGGCTTCCGCTGCCTGTTTCGCCGCCGCTAAAGACGATGCAGGCAAACCTGCAAGCTCACTTTCATTAACAATACACTTCGACCACGCCTGAGATGCATCCAACACGTTTTCTGAATACTTGCTAGAAAGCTCCGACAAACGCTTTTTAATATCCCCAAATCGCAGCTGTTTCTCTGGGGCTAAATCAATACCTGATAACGTAAAATCTCGTAACGCATTATCAACAACTTTTTGCTGTGCTTCACTTAATGAAGCAAATTGCTCAGAGGTTTTTAAAGACGAAAATGCATCAAACAATCCATGGTGTTGTCCAAGTTCGGTACTGTACTCAGATAACTTGGGTAAACACGCATTATAAGCATCCCTCAATACATCACTGTTCGCTACCGCATTAAGATGGCTTACAGGTGACCACATTTGCTCTAATTTATCCTCCATCTCAGCATAGGGCTGCAAGAAATTATCAACGCTCGCGCCTTCGGTATCTACCACAGCAAGAATATCGACCAGCTGCGCCCTATTATCTAGCAGTATTTGATCGAGAGCAGGTTCAATATGTTCTGGCAGAATTGAGGAAAAAGCCGGAAGTTGACCAAAAACGAGAAGAGGGTTCGACATATAAGGGGTTCTCTTGGGTATGAGTTAAGAGCATTCTGCCGCCACTTATCGATATGAGGCCTGCAAGTTTCTTTATTTTACGATAAGTGCTGTACCGACAAACAAAGAATGCTTTTTACATAGTTTAACTCAATTAACCCGATGAGGCTCACCCCTTTAATGAAGCAATCACCTGCCCCGTTGGCGGCATCAACCCGCGCCACAACCTAAACGACTCTGCCGCCTGCTCCACCAACATTCCCAAACCATCATAGGTCGCAGCAGCCCCTAAATTCTGAGCCCACAGGTTAAAAGAGGTTGCATCAGCACTGTACATCATGTCGTAACAACGGGAATACTCACCAATAACACATTCTGGAAGTGGAGGAACATCTCCACTCAAACTCGCCGATGTACCATTAATAATCCAATCAAATGGGTCGCCCGCCAAATCTTCAAAAGAACACGCTTCGATTCGACCCATATCAGTGAACTGATCTGCCAATACCTGCGCTTTCTCCAATGTTCTGTTCACAACAACCACTGACGCCGGGTTCTCCTGTAACAACGGAGCAAGTACACCTCGAACCGCTCCACCAGCACCCACAACCAATACACGTTTATTGGTAACACGACCATCATGGTTATTGGCGATATCACGCATCATGCCCACACCATCAGTATTATCCCCACGGATACGGCCATCCGTTAAACAAATCAACGTATTAACTGCACCTGCTCGCTGAGCCCGGTCACTTAACTCATCAGCCAACTCATACGCTTGTTGCTTAAAAGGAACAGTAACATTAAGGCCTTTACCACCTTCGGCAAAGAATGCTGCCACAGCGTCCACAAACCCATCTTCTGGCACTAACATTGCCGAATAGGTGATATCCTGATCACTAAGGTGAGCAAATTCTTTATGTATAAGAGGAGATTTACTGTGTTTGATGGGGTTTCCCATCACTGCATAACGATCCATAGAACACTTACTTTTTGTTAATTTATATCAGAACTTAGAAATCAAAGTTCAGCTAACCAGTCACGGGGCACAAGATAATCACTATAAAGCTTGGCCTCTTCAGAACCCGGCTCTGGCTGCCAATCATACTTCCAGGTCACCAACGGCGGTAACGACATCAAAATTGACTCCGTTCTCCCACCGGTTTGCAATCCAAAATGGGTGCCCCTATCAAACACCAAATTAAACTCCACATAACGCCCACGCCGATACAGCTGAAACTCTTTCTGCTGCTCCGTCCATGCCATCGTTTTGCGCTTTGCAACGATAGGTTGATACGCCGAGATAAATGAATCACCCACTGCTTTCATAACTGAAAAACATCGATCAAAACCACCGGTATTCAAGTCGTCAAAAAACAACCCGCCAACACCCCGCGTTTCGTCTCGATGTTTTAAATAGAAATACTTATCACACCACGCTTTATATTCATCATACAGACTCTCGCCAAAGGGATCACAAGCCTGTTTCGCCACCTGATGCCAATGTTTAACGTCCTCCGCAATGGGATAATACGGTGTCAGATCATAACCACCACCAAACCACCAAACAGGCTCAGCGCCTTCCTTTTCAGCCAAGAAAAAGCGCACATTAGCATGAGAGGTAGGAATATGAGGGCTTGTAGGGTGAATAACCAATGACACACCCATAGCTTGAAAGCTTCGACCCGCAAGCTCTGGGCGCTGCGCCGTCGCAGATGCTGGCAACCCGTCTCCAAAAACATGAGAAAAATTCACCCCTGCTTTTTCGTAAACCGTGCCTCCTTCTAACACACGAGAGCGACCACCACCCCCAGCCTCACGATTCCAGCTATCTTCTTTAAAAGCGCGGCCATCGCTTTCTTCTACAACAAGGGCATTACAAATACGATCCTGCAAATCCATTAGGTACTGTTTTACTGCATCGATAGAAATTGCTTCACTCATATTCACACAATCCTTAATTAGCTACTGCGTAACACCTTTCCAGTGACCAAGTCTCGAATAACGGTAGGGTTCTCATGCCCCGAACAACGACCGCTAACGATAAAGTCTAGATCTGCCCACTGCCCCCGCCGTTGACGCTTACGCAATGGCAAATCAGTTCGAATAGATGCTTCACCGGATAAATTAGCACTCGTTGACACCAATGGCGCCCCCCATGCCTCACACAGTTGTTTAACGATGGGGTGGCTGGAAACTCTCACTGCCACGGACTCATGCCGTCCACGGACCCAATGGGGTATAACACCGTGAGGATCAGGAATAACCCATGTCGTTGGACCGGGCCAGCTCGCTTCTAGTTGGTCTACCTGGTCTGCAGAAAGCCTCGAGATAAGAGGGGCAATCTGCTGTAGGTCCGCTGCCACCAAAATCAAACCTTTATGCCAAGGCCTTTGCTTTAACGCCAATAAACGTTGCACCGCGCTTTCACAAAAAGCATCACAACCCAACCCATATACAGCTTCAGTAGGGTAGGCAATAACCCCTGCTGTCGCAAGGTTTTGCATGGCATGATGTAACTGCCCAATGGAGATGCTAACTTCTTAACTTCTCTTGCAAAGCAACATCTTTAGCAATAACTGCTGCAGCACTTGCAGCGCGATCATCCAATAACCGCTGTGCTAAATCAGCATCTGCCAATGACATCATTTGCCCTGCCAAATAAGCTGCATTCTTAGCGCCTGCTTTACCGATAGCAACCGTTGCAACAGGAATGCCTCCAGGCATCTGAACGGTAGACAACAATGCATCCATTCCATCCAACGACCCAGAAACAACCGGAATACCTATAACAGGCTTCAACGTGTTAGCAGCAACAGCACCCGCAAGGTGAGCAGCCATACCCGCAGCACAAATAAAGACCGAACAACCACGCTTATCTGCATCGACAACATAATCATGAGTAGCTACAGGAGTACGGTGAGCAGAGGTCACTTTAACTTCCATAGGAATCTGAAGTTGCTTTAATACATCAATTGCTGACTGCACAGTAGGCAGGTCTGAATCGGACCCCATTAGGATTGCTACAAAAGGCTTGGACATATCGTCACCTGTTTTATTGGTCTGTGAAACGGATAAATTGAACTGAAAAATTATAATAAGGCTTAAAAAAGCGGCACGGTAACCCACTCACGATAGCTATGCAAGCAAATACCCTCGATTGGTACTGATAATTACACCATCTAACTCCAACATGACCAATGCCGAATTCACCTCAGCAACGCTAATACCCGTTTTTGATATCACAAAATCAACATTACAGGGGTCGTGCTCCAATAAGCTAAGTATCTGAGCTTCTGTAGATTTTTCCGGATAATTTACAGTGTTTAATGCGACTGGTTGCTTCTGGCTACCACTATTTTCCACCCCAACGGCATTCAACTGAAAGGTTGATAGCAGTGGCAATAGTTCTTCCACTACATGCTCACCACTTTCCACTAATTTAGCCCCTTGACGAATAAGCTCATGACAGCCTTTCGTCAAGGGGTTGTGGATAGACCCCGGTATAGCAAACACCTCACGTCCCTGCTGAACCGCCTCCCGGGCTGTAATTAGCGAACCGCTTTTCTTGGCAGCTTCCACCACCAACACCCCCAGACTCATACCGCTCACAATACGATTACGCCGAGGAAAATATTCTGCCCGAGGGCCCACACCAATAGGATATTCACTGACCAACGCGCCGCTCTCAACCACTTTATCCGCAAGCACCTGATTAACCCGTGGATATATCTGATCCAAACCATGGGCAAGCACCGCAACCGTATAACCTTCTGCCGCTAACGCTCCTTGATGAGCTGCACCATCAATACCTTTTGCTAAACCACTAGTAGTAATAAAACCTTTTTCAGCGAAATACTGAGAAAAATTATGTGCCGTATCAAGCCCCATTCGAGTGGGGTTTCGGCTACCAACAATGGCGATTTGAGGGAAGGCGAGGGTATCAACATCACCTTTCACAAATAGTAGGGGGGGAGCACCTGCCACTTCATTTAGCAGGGGAGGGTAAAGTGCTTCTTTGCACAGCACTATGTGATGATTCTCTGAGTTGTGCCACCAACGAAGATCGTCATCCACATTTTTGCTAATCGTGCTTGAACTGTCTCCCGCCGATCTGCTTCGTTGAAATTCTTTAATTATCTCAATTTGAGCTGACTTTAGCCCTATGTTTTCTAAAGCCGCTCTAGAAAGTGAAAAGAGCTCAGGCAAATCGCCCTCACAATGCGTGAGTAAGTGATGAAATGAAACAGGACCTACTCCAGGTACTCGCCAAAGCGCCAACCAATAGGGGACGTGATCTTCCATGATATGCATTATTTATCCACTGTTAACTAAGATTGTTAGCCACATAGACGCCAATGCCACAAATAAAAACGCAAAAGGCCCACATTTAACATTAATGCGGGCCTTTTGCGTTTTCTACTCAACACAACATATCACTATGGTTTAATTAGGGTTTTTCACTCTATCCAATACTGACAATGGTGCACTAGATTTAAGAATCAATCCGTAAGATGTTTTCTCGAACGTTCTAAAAATCATCATCATTCCACGGCGATGATCAGGCAGTTTGATCAGTTCTTGAGTAAATTGGTCTTTGACCACCTCACCCTTTGCAAAAACCGCTAAAACGTCACCAATTTCAACACTTTCTCGAGTTCCACGGTTAATCACCACTACATCGTACAAACTCACATTTTTCACTCCACTAAATACATGGATGATCTGACCATCAATTTCTTCAACGGGTGCTTTAGGGTAAAAGGTAGAGTTTACTTTGCGCTCTTCGGTCGGCAACAAACGATCCCCTACCCGAATATCTTCGTTAGAGCTTTGTACTTTAAAGCGCGCAATATCACCTTCTTCGCTTTCATAACGTACAATACCCAAATCCAATGCCGCAAAGCCCAGCAATTCTTTTGTCTCTGGATCTAAGTAGGTTGGACCGCCACGATACACGCCATACGCTTTTTGACTTTCACTCCAGTCACCACGAGCATAAAGATAACTGCCCACACCCATGATAATATGCTCTTCATCACCGGCCACGATATACGGTGCAAGACTTAATTCGTCCTTAGCCAGGACGCGGTTATTCACCAAGAAACTTTGAATATGTTCCAAAGGTATCGCTGGAATTACCGTATCGATTGGTGTAATACGAGCCTTCGGGGTCAACTTAATAGTATCACCGGGCTTAAACTTTAAAACGCGAGGACCTTTTTCAACATTCAGATACGGTTGCCCTTTCACGTATACTAAACGTAAAACGTCTCCTGGATAGATTAAGTGTGGGTTATCGATCTGAGGATTAACAAACCACAACTCTGGCCACAACCAGGGGTTTTTCAAGAATGCATTCGAAATATCCCACAACGTATCGCCGGAGCTCACGTTATAGGTAGTAGGATGATTATCTTTCAGCTCAACATCAGCGGCGGCTTGAAGGGAAAAACCCAGCAGCCCAACCCCTAACAATCTGAGAAATGATTTCATCATGGTGAGAATCCCTTTATCATTATTAAACGGTATTATTAGATCTAGTATTACCTGTGCCAACAACCTGCTCAATAAGCAGCCTATTTTCCACAAATGGTGGTCAATATGTTCGAGAATGCCGCTGAAGCGCTATAAGCACAAGACATTCTCTTTAAATATAGCCCTTTTATAGAAAAGCTTGGGAACTGTTGCACATTTGCTTTCATTGTAGACGAATTTTTACGTTCAAAATGAGCATTTGCAATACAAACATCATCTTAGCAACTTTTATTCGTATTTTACGATAACCTAATCAATAACTTGATAACAACTGACGAACATTATGGCCTTATTAGATATATTAGAATTCCCTGATCCGCGACTTCGCACCAAAGCAAAAGATGTAAAAGAAGTTAACAATAGCATCCGCAAGCTCGTGGATAACATGCTAGAAACCATGTACGAAGCCCCCGGTATCGGTTTGGCAGCCACTCAAGTTAACGTTCATCAACGTGTAGTCGTAATTGATGTTTCTGAAGAAAAGGATCAGCCCCTTGTTTTGATTAACCCCACCTATCAAATTATAGGGGGTGAGCAAGAATACGACGAAGGTTGCCTTTCCGTACCGGGTTATTATGAAACGGTTATTCGGGCAGAGAAAATACAACTAAATGCCATCGATCGTGACGGTAACGCCTTCGAAATGCAATGTGATGAGCTACTGGCTATCTGTGTACAGCATGAAATTGATCATCTTAATGGTGTATTATTTGTTGATCATATATCCAAGCTAAAACGTGAGCGAATTAAAGCCAAGCTTGTCAAAGCCCACAAGGCCGAGTTGAAAAAGCACCGCTAAAAAGTGCTCGGCTTATCATCATTTTCACCACAAACCTAAGCCAAAGGTTAACCTCGTACTCTAACCTTCACATATTTATTGCCTTTACCCGGGTAATTATTGGAACTCAGCTTTGAAGCAACCTCAAAATAACACCCCACCACTTAATATCGTGTTTGCCGGCACCCCAGATTTTGCCGCCTCAGTGATGACGGCCATTCTCAACGGTCCTCACAATATCATTGGCTGTTATACACAACCTGATCGCCCTGCAGGTCGAGGCCGTAAATTAACCGCGAGTCCAGTTAAAGCCCTCGCCCAAGAGCACGATATTCCTGTTTACCAGCCCCTAAACTTTAAGCAAGCTGAAGACTTGGAGCAATTACAGGCATTAAACGCAGATTTAATGGTAGTGGTTGCCTATGGCATCATATTACCCAAAGCGGTTCTTGAAACACCGAGATTCGGTTGCATTAACGTACATGCCTCATTGTTGCCCCGTTGGCGCGGCGCCGCCCCCATTCAACGAGCCATTGCAGAAGGAGACAGAGAAACCGGGGTTACCATTATGCAAATGGATGAAGGGTTAGACACAGGCGCAATGTTAAGCAAAGTAAGTACACCCATCAGTCTATCCGACACCGGAGGCTCACTACATGATCGACTTGCTGAACTGGGTGCCGAAGCCTGCGTAGCCTCTTTGAATGCAATCAATACCGGAGACATCGATGCAGAACCTCAAGATAATGATCTCGCCAATTACGCACATAAATTAAGCAAAGAAGAAGGCCGTATTCAGTGGAACCTGCCTAGCGATCAAGTTCACAATCTAATTCGAGCGTTTAACCCGTGGCCCGTGGCACACACTGAAATGGACGGCAAAAAAGTTCGCCTTTTTGATGTTGAACTCCTTGATTCAAGTGTGGTTGATACAGATACCATTTCCCCTCAAGGCACTCCTGGAACCATCCTAGCCGCCAATAAACAGGGCCTCACGGTAGCAACAGGTACGGGCGCAATACGAATTACCCGTATGCAACTTAGCGGTGCAAAACAATTACCGGTTACCGATATATTAAATAGCCGAAAAGAACAATTTTCCGTAGGGAAGCAGTTTATCTAATGCCAATGAATGAACGAGCACTTGCAGCACAGATACTCAATGATGTATTACCCCTTAAAAAAGGTCAGGTACATAACGGCCGATCATTATCCGCTGTTCTGCCTAAAACCTTAGCCAAATACCCCGAAGCAAATCGGCCTCTATTACAAGAGTTGTGTTTTGGTGTTTGTCGTTGGTTTATTCGGTTAGACAAAATAGCAAGCCTGATAACCAATCACCCGTTCAAAACACGAGATAGCGATATTCACGCCTTGTTGCTAGTGGGCATCTATCAAATACTCCATCTCCGAGTTCCCGACCACGCAGCTATCTCCGAAACGGTTGAAGCAACCCGACAAATGGATAAAGCCTGGGCCGCCAAAGTTATTAACGGTACCTTACGACGTCTACAACGAGAAAAAAGTGAACTCGAACAATCACTACCCGATAACCTCACCGTTCAAGCAGCCCATCCAAAATGGTTGGTGGATATGATCAAGGCCGCCTGGCCAGAACAGGCAGAACGCATTGTGAGTAATAATAATACTCAAGCTCCTATGACCATACGTGTTAACCCTCGGCACAATCAACGGGAAAGCTATCTACAGCAGCTAAAACAGAAGGGCATTCAAGCCAAACTCTGCGAATTCTCCAACTGTGGCATTCAGCTGGATAAACCCTGCTCTGTAGAAAAACTTCCCGGTTTCGACCAAGGCCACTGTTTTGTACAAGATGAAGCCGCTCAACTATCCGCAACGTTATTGGATGCTCAACCCGGTGACAAGGTACTGGACGCCTGCGCAGCCCCCGGTGGCAAAACCACCCATATCGCCGAATTACAACCAGAGCTCAGCGCATTGGTCGCACTTGACGCTGACGAACAACGTGTTATTCGAATTCATGAAAACCTCACACGACTTTCATTAACCGCAGAAGTTCACGCGCAATCCTTAGAAGACTTCACTCAACAGTATCTAGAAAAACCCATCGAAAACACCACAGAAAACACTGTCATTATCGATAGTAGAAACGAAAATGACCGTCCTCTTTTCGATCGTATTTTATTAGATGCCCCTTGTTCCGCGGTAGGCGTCATTCGCCGTCACCCCGATATAAAATGGTTACGTAAACGCACCGATATCAACACTCTCGCAGAAACACAATTACGGTTACTCAAAACCGCCTGGACCATACTCGCCCCCGGTGGCACATTACTCTATGCCACCTGTTCAATATTACCTCACGAAAATGAGCGGGTTGTTAATGCCTTTCTAGCAGAACAAAGCGATGCCAAAGAGCAAGTATTGAATGTTACCTGGGGACAACCTGCATCCGTTGGCGTGCAGTTATTACCACAAAAAGATGGCCATGACGGATTTTATTATGCGAAGCTAATAAAAGCAGGGAATTAAGAAGCGTGGAGACCAGCATCCCTATCGACACCATTCAAGGTGAATTCTTAACGCTACTGCCCCATCATCACCTTATCGTCGAAGCTGACACCGGGTCGGGAAAATCCACCCGGCTTCCCTTATGGATTGCCGACAACGACCCTACAAAAAAAGTGTTAGTAATCGAGCCACGTCGTATCGCCTGCGTAGCACTCGCCACCTACGTCGCCACCTTAGCCAATACAAAACTCGGTCACGATGTCGGATATGCCATCCGCTTTGACCAAAAATTTAACGCCACTACTCGCATCTTATTTGTAACACCAGGAATCGCCTTACGTTGGTTAGCAGATAATCATCTTTCTGATTATGCCACCATCATGATTGACGAATTTCATGAACGCCGATGGGATACCGACTTACTACTTGCATTGCTCAAAAAGAAAAACCTACACAGGCTGATCCTGACCTCCGCAACCATTAAGGGTCAACAGCTTGCAAACTATCTTGGCGGTAAATGTCTCACCAGTGAAGGGCGAATATTTCCTGTCACAACAAGCTATATCGGCATACAACCTCAGCAAATGCCAAGTACCACCAACCTTGACAAGCGTATTCAACAGGCCTGTGAAGTAGCACTAAGCCAACTTAAAAAGACAAAAAAAAATCACGACATCTTAGTGTTTTTGCCCGGTAAAAAAGAAATCCAGAATGCAGCGCAACAATTAAAAAGTATTGATGCCGACGTCATTGGCTTATCCGCCAGTGCCAGCCCACAAGAACAGCAACGCGCACTCAACCAACAACCCAGACGACGCATTATCTTATCCACCAATGTCGCCGAAACATCCTTAACTATTCCCAATATTGGTGTTGTTATCGACAGCGGAATGGAGCGACGAACACATCAACGTAATGGCCGTACTGTACTCGGGTTAGATGCCATATCGAAAGCCAGTGCCGACCAACGAAAAGGCAGGGCAGGGCGCCTTTTTGACGGTGTCTGTATTCGATTGTGGGGGGAATACGCCCCACTCACTGACACAAGCCCTCCAGAGATATTACGTGAAGAGTTAACTGAATTGGTACTCGCTGCCGCTTGCAACGACGTTTCCATAAACGACCTGGATTTCCCCAACACATTACCTAAAAAATCTCTTGATATTGCAACCACACGTTTGCTGGCAATGAACGCAATCAACACCTCCGGCCTTGCCACAACACACGGAAAACAACTGTATCCACTGCCCATAGATTCACTTTTCTCTCACCTTGTCACCGCAATGCCTAACGAGAGTTGCAAAACGGCCATGGTGGATTTAATTGCTGCCCTCAGTGTCAATCAATCCCTGATATCGATACCCAAAAGTGAACAGGCAAGACAAACGCTTACACACTGGGAAAGTCGTGACTGTGATGCAATGACACTTATCCGCGTCATTCGCCAATCCAATCCTGAAGATATTATCGTCAATGAAAAACTACGCAATGACGCACGAAAGCTGTCTCGACAAATTAGAAAAACTCTGCACCTGCCGGCACTTGATGTAATATCATCGTCAGACAAAAAAAGACTTGATGTAGACCGTCAGCAGTTTGTTGAAGCTATCATCAAGGCCGTGCCTGAACTTGTATTTATTCGCCGAGAAAAACGCCGAAGCGCGCTAGGAAATGGTTACGGTGAAGCGGTTGTTAGTGATAACAGCCGTCTGCAAGATAATATCGAAGCCTGCATTGTGTTTGATCAACATAATTTACCTGGCAAAGGTTTACGAGAAACCATCACCATCGCAACATGCATTGCACCGATCTCATTCTCCGATATTATTCACGCAGATCTACACACTGAAAAATTGGGCCATATTCACTGGAAAAAACAACACCTTTTAATACAAACACAGTTGATGTATGCCGGTAGGATTATCGGCAACCATGAAACAACACCTGAAGGACACCTCGCCAGAAAAGCAATTACTCAATTAATTGTAGAAAACCGTATTCTTCCAGGTTTGAATCACCAACTTCAAGAAGACATTGATGCTTTGGCGCTCTATCAGTCAATGAATCAATCACAGGGCACACCCGCCAACATCCCCAATTCAGTAGAAGAGTGGGTATCAGACAAATTACAACTATTAGGTGTAGAAAACAGCGATGATCTACAACTTATTGATGCATCGGACTTGCGATTTAACGGTATTCCAGATTGGGAAAAAGCATCCTTTTTAGATCGCTTTCCACAAACCGTAACACTCAGCGATATAACATTGAGTGTTACCTATGCCGTAGGTAAAAAACAAATAACCCTGAACAAGATAAGCGGCGATAGAAAAACCGAGCCCAAACGTTGGGAGTTACCTCCTTGGCAGGGCTGGCGTATTCGTTATAAAAAAGCGAGTCGTATTGTGGACATTAAGTAATACATCAACCCAAAAAGTAACGTTTATATCACCCGGTGTTTATTATAGAAACACTTAATGCAAACAACACTGCTTATACTTTTTTCCACTACCACAGGGGCAAGGATCATTTCGGCCAACTTTTGCTTCAGCAACATGAGGTTGTAAACTTGGATCAGCTGCTAACTTCTGCTCATACAGCTTTCTTCCAGTAAACGCATAGGCCTTTATTGTATTTGGCAATAATCGTAAAAAATCCTCATAAATTTCTTCGAAAGTGATGTCATCATTTTCAATCAGTTCTTCATGCAGATCTCGCGAGAAGCCTTCGTCGGAAAAGAAACTTAGCATGACGGACTTAATGTTATGGTCCTCTTCCAAGACATCAATCATTGCCTCTTCCCACACCTCACCTAACCATTCAGAGGCATCAATGAACCCTTGGGACCACTGCCCAAGATCACTCTCCATACCAAAATTTCCAGACATCGTGTCACTTAACACCAGTGCCTGAGGAAACTCCGCCCCCCCTTCCTGAACTTGATCCATTATGTAGTTAAAAAAATCAATCAATATTTGAAACGTCTTTTCATCATCAAATATGACCTGGGTCACGGCATCATTTTCACCAAATAGACTTGGAACCCACTCTTCGGGACCAATCGCGATAGGTGCACTACAAAGGCCAAACAAAAAACCGTGAATCACATTGAAGCTCATTGGAAAGTCATGCTCTTCACTGAGAGCCATTACCTTTGTCAGCCCTGCGGCAAACACTTTTTCTTGTTTTGCTTTCTTTGAATCTAACGCTCTATCAAACATACTCATAATGTTGTCTCTTTGATCATCACCAAGTAAGAAAAATCGATTTATCAAACCTTACTAGATAGTAAGTGACCAATACTTTGATGCTTCTCGCACCAACTGTTCTCTAAAGTGAGGATGGGCGATATTAATGAGGGCTTTTGCACGTTCTCGTCAACTTTTCCCACGTAAACACGCAATAACATATTCTGTGACCACATAGTGTACATTACCTCGCGGTGTGACAACACCCGCCCCTTGCTGTAATACCGCTGAAATACGGGATAATGTGCCTTTTGCTGTGGTAGATGGAAAAGCAAAAATTGAGCGTCCATGGCCTGACAACGTCGCAATAAGCCCTCCAATATTGAGATTTACCTCCTTATGGTTTGCCTTATTTATACTCTCAGATTAGAGGGTTAATGACCAAAACGCATTGAACTAATACTAACTTAATGTGAAGTCCCTCTATTTTACGCCGATTCCACAACCCAACAGCCCAACAACACCTCTTTGCAACAATTCAACGATTCTCCACCTGTCATGGATATGCTATTCTGATTAGCATTCATTCGACGTTATAAAAACTACAAAAGTTAAAAGCGTTTTCTTGATCTACAGATATTTTAAGACGTCCAATTATGAAAATCATTATCCTGGGTGCAGGCCAAGTCGGAGGCACTCTTGCGGCGAACCTCGCCAGCGAACATAACGACATCACCATTGTTGATACCGATGGAGATCGTTTGCACGAGCTTCAAGAACGTTATGATATTCGAACGATTCAGGGTATGGCATCTCATCCAACAGTTCTGCATCAGGCAGGCGCCGATGATGCCGATATGCTTATTGCTGTAACTAATAGTGATGAGATAAATATGGTTGCCTGCCAGGTAGCCTATTCATTACACAGAACTCCCACCAAGATAGCTCGAGTACGCTCCACCAGCTATCTCAATAGAAGTAAGGGGCTCTTTAATAGCGACGCCTTCCCTATAGACGTCATCATCAGTCCTGAACAAGAAGTAACCAATCACATAAAGCGCCTCATCGAACACCCGGGTTCACTGCAGGTACTGGATTTCGCCGGTGGAAAACTACAACTCGTCGCCGTTAAAGCCTACTTTAACGGCCCATTAGTGGGGCGAGAATTACGCTATTTACGCCAACATATGCCCTCTGTTGATACCCGAGTTGCCGCAATATTTCGTCGTGACCGCGCCATAATACCTGAAGGCACCACCATTATCGAAGCAGATGATGAGGTGTTTTTTATTGCCGCCCGAAACCATATTCGAGCAGTAATGAGTGAACTGCGGGGCCTTGAACATAACTATAAAAAAATCATTATCGCTGGGGGTGGCAACATTGGCGAACGATTATGCGAAGCCATTGAAAGCCGTTACCAAGTTAAGGTGATTGATAGGAATGTTGATCGCTGTCGCTACCTTGCTGAAAAACTTGCCCGCACCATAGTAATAAAAGGCAATGCATCTGACCAAGACCTCTTATTAGAAGAAAACGTGGAAGATGCCGATGTGTTCCTGGCCGTAACGAATGATGACGAGGCCAACATCATGTCATCTATGCTAGCAAAACGGCTCGGCGCTAAAAAAGTCATGACACTCATTAACAACCCCGCTTATGTGGACCTTGTCCAGGGTGGGGATATCGATATTGCGATCTCTCCACAACAAGCTACTATCGGTAGTTTGTTAACCCATGTGCGCCGTGGTGATGTTGCCAATGTTCACTCCTTACGCCGTGGCGCTGCTGAAGCCATCGAAGCGATTGCCCATGGTGATGAAAATTCATCAAAGGTTGTCGGTAAAATGATCGGTGAGGTGGACTTACCTGAAGGAACCAATATTGGTGCCATCGTACGTAACGACGAAGTATTAATAGCCCACGATGATGTTGTTATTGAATCCGGTGACCACGTTATCTTATTCCTAGTGGATAAACGCCGCATCTCTGATGTTGAGCGACTTTTCCAAGTGGGTATTACCTTCTTTTAACCGAGACCTTCCATGCATCCCGCTATTATTTTACGTGTCCTTGGCGTGCTATTAATGATTTATAGCACCACCATGTTACCCCCCGTTGCCGTTGCGCTGTATTATCAGGACGGAGGCCATGTGCAGTTTCTCACCGCATTTGCTATCACACTGATTTCCGGTCTTATTTGTTGGTTGCCTGTACACAGCCGCCGGGATGAATTACGAGTAAAAGATGGCTTTCTCGTGGTTGTCCTGTTTTGGACAGTGCTGGGTTTATATGGCGCCATTCCTTTCTTACTCGGAGATGAACCCAATATGGGCATAGCCGATGCAGTTTTTGAATCCATTTCTGGATTAACAACAACCGGGGCAACCGTTCTTCAACATCTAGACGGTTTACCCAAATCCATATTGTACTATCGCCAACAACTTCAATGGTTAGGTGGCATGGGTATCATTGTGTTAGCCGTAGCGATATTACCGATGCTTGGCATTGGCGGCATGCAGCTGTACCGAGCTGAAACCCCTGGTCCAATGAAAGATCACAAACTGACCCCTCGTATTGCAGAAACAGCAAAAGCCCTATGGACTCTTTATGTGTGTTTGACCTTTGTATGCGCCATTACCTATTGGATTTTAGGCATGGGTGCATTTGATGCGGTAACCCATAGTTTTTCTACGATTGCTATTGGTGGATTTTCCACCCATGATGACAGTATTGGCTACTTCAACAACCCCGCAATCGAAGTAGCCACTATTATTTTTATGGCCATTGCAGGTATTAACTTCGGCCTTCACTTTTTGGCATGGCGTCGTAAAGAACTTACCCATTATTGGGCTGATCCAGAATTACGCTTTTACTTTCAAGTTCTCATCGGAATTTCAGCAATCGCCTGCGTTGTCTTATACCTAAATGGAACCTACGAAAACCACTGGGATGGAATACGTCATGCCATATTTCAAACCGTCTCTATCGCCACCACCACAGGTTATTCCGTGGCAGACTCGTCTCAATGGCACCCCCTTATTCCTACCGCGTTGCTAATGGGAAGTTTTATCGGCGCCTGTGCGGGTTCTACCGGTGGTGGAATGAAGGCCATCCGAATGTTGTTAATGTTTAAGCAGGGCCTAAGAGAGATGCGTCGATTAATCCACCCAAACGCCATTATGGTGATTAAGCTTAATAACAAAGCCGTACCTGACCGCGTCATAGAAGCCGTATGGGGATTCTTTGGTATTTATCTAATGAGTTTTTGTGTGCTGTTTCTCGCTATTCTCAGCACCGGAATTGATTTTGTCAGCGCGTTTTCAGCCGTGGCCGCCTGTATGAATAACTTAGGCCCAGGGTTAGGAGAGGTTGCTCTTAACTACGCATCTATCTCAGATACGGCCAAATGGATTCTATGTTTTACCATGTTATTAGGGCGCCTAGAGATTTTCACTCTACTCATCTTGTTTACTCCAATGTTTTGGCGACATTAATAATCACTACTGATAAGAAATCCACACCGCTACAGCAACAATAGACATCCGTAAAAAGTACTCTAACGTTGCTGACACACTAAATTCCACCATAACCTTCTTCATCTCTGCATCAATTTTCTTCTTCACCCAGCGATCAGACAACCATTCTGTTGTTGATGCCATTGCACCCACCCAAACACCCCAAGATGTACCCGAAAGTGAAGACCCTTGCACCTTTCTCAGCACCGACTTAAAAGTACTATACAGTCGCATTTTTTTAAGATGAGACACCACTACACGAGTAGACCGCACCTGTTCATTTGTTTTTACAATCGTATATCCGATTAAAACAATCGAGCCAAAGCCCACATACGAACTAAGGAACGGCGAAATATCAAACGCTTTATCCATCGGTATATCTGCCAACCATACTCCGAGCACTAAAACGGTTAAATACGCGGCACAAGAGCTCAACCACAGTGACAACATCAAGCTATTTTCCCTAAAATGACTCCACTGCCAGTATTCCTTTAGGAATTGTCGAATATCTTTTAAGGTTCCCGCTTTTACAATAACGCGTAAACAACGTGCTAATGCAGCTATTTGTATGACAATTAACAAAAAAAACAGCCAGGTAATACAGGTTATTAGCTGAATCGACCACACGGCTTGCATCCATGAATATATTGTTTCTAGTACTTCCATCATCTATTCAACGGTATTCTAGGGCTCCAACTCAGCCACTTATCTTTCACTTCTGAATGCAGCGTAAAGCGCGATTGTTGCAATGCAGGTTTTCCCATTTCCTTCTTATCCGGTGTCGCAAACCCAATTCCTCCTTCAAGAATTGATTCAAAAGAATCTGTTCGAAGGGAAGCCCCACCAAACAATTTGAAATTTATATCAATTCCACTTGTGTTCCAAAACTTCGAATTTTCTCTCACTAAAGGTCGATACGTTTCTTCAATATTAATGTAAATACGCACATGATCTGCATTGTTTGCCAGCTCCACACCGGTTACAGTTCCCACCGGAACCTGACGATAATATACGGTAATCCCCGTTTTAATGGATTGAGTAAATGCAGAAAGTAACACAATATTTAAGCCTGTATTTTCTTGCTTTTGCGTTGGTGCCTTATCTGATAGATCAAAATCATATTGACTGGCATCATCGCTAGAACCAGGTTTAACCGTAATATACTGCCCAGAAATCAGCGTATCCAAATTTGCAGTCTGTGCCAAACCCAATTTAGGTTTTACTACCCAGAAATAACTGCCTTTTACTGCAAGCGCTCGAGCATCAGGATTTAGTACTGCTTTCACTATGACACGTTTCATATCACCACTTAGCTGTACTTTTTTAACCCTACCAACGTTAATTCCTTGAAAACGAATTTCCGTATTGTCTTTTAATCCATCACCAGAAGAGACATTAAATGTTATCGGTATCCCTTCTTCCTTTGCTTCATCTACACCATCAAACAATCGATAAGAATGCCCATTTTTTGCAGTTTTCGATTTTCCATGAGGGGTATAAAACGACAAACCTCCCTTCAACAATGTCGTAAGTGTTTCTGTTTGGATATCTATACCGCCTAAACCACCTTTGACCCGAACGCCACTAGCATTCCAAAACCGACTCGTTTTTTTTAACAAATGTGCATATTGCTGCTTAATATGCACCTGTATTTCTATTTTCTTTCCACCTTTGAGTAGAACGTAGGATTGCACTTCTCCGACCTGAACTTTCCGATACAAAACAGGAGACCCATGACTTATTGATGGTAGCGAATCACTAACAACTTTAATATGTAAACCTGGCACGCTATAGTCCATTTTGGGAGCCTGCTTTAATGCAACAAAAGCATATTTTGACGTTCCTTTCCCAGCAATAACCTCAATATAATTACCTGAGATAATCGTTTCCAGACCAGAAATCCCTGACAGTGACAATTCAGGTTTTACAAGCCAAAACTTTGAATCATTAACCAGTAAAAATTCAAAATCAGGATCAACAACTACCGTTGTTAATGCTCCGCCACCACTCTCTACATAATCAACTCTGCGAATGCTACCCACTTTAAAACCGTTATAGCGAAGCTCTGTATTTTCTGCCACCAAACCCTTCGCATTTTCAAACATAATGGTCGCAGTGACACCAGCACTCGCTCGCTGGTAGTCGTCATAAAGATGATATTCATCATTATTCGTTGCTGCTGTTTTTTCACCATTACGTGGATTATGAAAAGCAATACCACCGGCAACTATTGAGGCTAATGAATCTGTTTTTATCTCAAACCCCGACAAACCACCTGACGCATAAACACCGCTACTATTCCAAAAATGAGATCCGCTTTTTACCAAATGACTATACTTCGGCTTAATAAACACATCAACGACAACACGATCTCCCTGAAGTTGATAATCCTGAACGCTACCAACATTAATCTTTTTATAGGTTACCGGGGATCCAACACTTAACGACCCCAAATCATTGGCAGTCAGCCTAATATGTAGACCAGGCTCATTTTCATTGGGTGGAGGTGGGCCATCCAACGCAACAAACTCTCGTGTCTCTTCACCTTTTATTGGTCTCACACCAATATAATTCCCAGACACCAACGTTTCTAACCCCTTAATACCAGAAACACTTATTTCTGGTCGCACCAACCAAAACTGCGTTTCTGTACTTAGGTACGTATCAAATCGATTATCCATTTCAAGGGAAACCAGTACGCTATTACCGTCATCAGCTAATGCTAAATCACTAACAACACCTGCCGATAATCCCTTATAACGAACCTCTGTTTTCCCCACATTGATACCATCACCATCAGGAAAATGAATGGTAATCATAATGGGCTTCTCTTCATACTGTTGATAGGCCATCCAGCCACCAATCAGTAAAGCCACTAATGGCACTAACCAAATAAATGAAAACCCTTCGCTTTCAATAATCAACGGATCATCAATAATCGAAGGCCGATGTATCTCACTCGACTCTATTTCGTCATTTTTGGGTTCTTCTGAGTCCGCTATGGAATCATTGTTGTTATCATTATTCATAAATTGATGCTCGTAAATCCCAAATCAATCGTGGGTCAAACGTTTTTGCGGCAAACATAGTTGCGACTACCACCGATGCAAATGCTGTGGCACCCGCTCCAGCGGTAATTGAGGCGATAGAACCAAGATCAACCAATGTCACTAGAATGGATATCATAAATAAGTCCAGCATAGACCAGCGTCCTATGAACTCTATCATTCGATAAAGGTACGTACATTGACGCGCACTGATCGGTAATTTCCATTGCACAACAACAAGCAGTACCATGAGCCCTACCAGCTTCACAACAGGCACAAATACACTCGCAATAAACACAACCAAAGCGATAGGGTACATACCTTCTTCGACCAAATGTAGAACACCAGACATAATAGTATCTGGAGAACCGCTACCCAGATAAAGCACCTCCATCACAGGAAGCATATTGGCAGGTATCAACAGAATTAACCCAGTCAATAACCAGGCCCAGGTTCTAGACAACGACTTAGGTTTTCGAACCCTCACAACACTATGACAACAGGGACAACGTTGACACTGTCCTTTATTTAATTTGGTTACTTTAGCGACGTCAGCTACCTGAACAAGACGATGACACTCATCACATGAGGTAAAACCTTGACTTAGTGCCTGTTGGTAGGCCATAACTTACTTTTCATAGTTAACGTTTCTTTGCGATTTATCTCGTAAAAATTCAGTAGCTTGCCATGCATAATGTCGATCATAACTTTGTAAAGCACATAAGGTGAAGGCCAACAAGACAAGGTAACAAACAAGGGCCTGACCCAGGACTAAATTTCCCAGATCACTCATTTTTACAATAGCCACAATAATACCAAGCAAATAAACCTCTAACATAGCCCAACTCGACGTTAAATGCTGCAACTTAATTGTAAAAGGTAATACCGGAGTATAACGTTGACGCTTAATCGAAATCGAAATTGTTAGTAACAAAACAAGTTCAAACAAAGGCATAAGAATACTGCATACCGCCACTAGAAACGCCATCCACCAAAACCCTTGCTCCCATAAGCGATATACTCCGTTTAACATCGTATTTCGCCCGGTATTCCCATAAATATCTAATGTTAAAATGGGCAACGTATTCGCTGGAATATAAAATAACAAAGCCGATAAACTAAATGCTAGGGTTTTACTAATGCTATTCTTTTTGTGCCGGTACAACACGGCATTACACCGAGGGCAACGAGCAACCTGGCTCTCGGTAATATCATGTATTGGTAACAAAAGATCACAATCATGACACGCAGCCCAATGCTCTGTGTCTGTTGTCGTGTTATAAATGGATGCCTTCAAATTATGAACCTTTTACAGTTACCTCATAAACGGAACAAATGCAGTTCCTTGGGTTTTATTTCCGCTGTATTGATCATAGAATAAAGAGGCCGGATACAGCTACAAATCATTAATAATTACCACCGCCCCCGTTATTCTATTATTTCTGAGCATTAACCCCCATCAGATGCTCAACCTTTTCCACGTTCCTGAAGCCGGCCGCTCTGAGGCGGCGGATCACGCCGTCGACAAAGCTAGTTCCCTTTTTTATTACGTGTGGATTTCCGGTATAATGAAAAAGCCGTCCATCCCGGCGCAGCACTCGAAAGATCTCCCCGTAGAACTCTTCGCTATAAAGCTCCCCGGCGAGGGAAAAACGCGGAGGATCGTGAATGACAGAATCGAAAGACATCGTAGGTATTGTGCCAATCAACTCAAAGCTGCTGCCCTGACGTTGCACAATTCCCTTTTGCCCCAAATCGTTAGACCAGGGGTTCTGCGCACGCAGCCCCATTACCTCAGGGCTTAGCTCGATGCTTAGCACCTCACTTGCACCTAGTCGGTGGGCAGCAATGGCCGCATAGCCCAGTCCACTACAACAGTCCAACACCTTGTCACCCCTGCGCACCGCCTGTTGAGCCATCTCGGAGGCACTAGCAAAGGGGTCGGTTCCCTTGGAAATGTGCATCTTGACACCGCTAATTTCTAGCAAAGGTGCTCCCGCCGTAGGGACAAGCTTATAGTAGCCAGAGGTACGGTCTTCAAGTGGAACCATATCTCCATCACTACAGAGGTAGATCCTCTGTGTCTTCTTAACGATTCTTTTAAGATCGGCAATGGAAAGTCGATTATCTTCGTCAAGCTCTAGCCCCTGGTCACTTAAAGGAAAGTCCTGTTCCGAAAGGTTCAGATCAGTGGAGAGCCGGACGCAAGGCAAACCTTTGGCTATGGCCTCAAGCGCCTGTCGGGCATTTATGGTATGAAGATAGTAACCAAGCATATCATTTGTCTTCTAGTTAAAATTACTGACCGACTATACACCTTTCAGATTTAAATTCAGAATAAGCCCCTTTGATACCGCTGTACAAACATTCCGCTCACTTTTGGGTACAACCCCAACACCTATATGCCCGAACATGAAATTCTCATTTGAATCATGAGCTAAGAGTAATTTTTGAATAGATTTATCATGCGATTCCCTAGATACATACATTGACCACGACTTAGTTAATTAGTATCAAGACTCCCCCTAGTATTTTGCAATAATGGTCAGGGGATTGCAGCGATACTTAATTTCTTTCTGTGGCACAATTGATCTAAGGCTAAAGTGATTGCTATTCATAAAGGTCGGCGAAAATCAAAAACGACAAAAATCTAATAAGATAGGTTTATTATCATCTATTGGCTCGTCGGCAGGTGCCAATATTTTATTTAGTACCTTTGCTATATGAGAGCCAAGAAAAGCGTCATAAACATAGCTCTCCCTTTTAAATTCTACATATACTGTGTCATCCCACCATCGCTTTAAAAAAAGCAAACTATAATCTGGCGGTGTATCCGAACTGATCACTAATGTGCAGTACAATTCTTGATCAAACTTCACGTTCTCTATATCTCTCTCTTCATCAGTTTGAGTGACGCTATCTAGAATTTCTGCCCAATGTTTTTTTGGAATATCCACAACGGTAAGGTTTTTTCTTTCAACATAAATACGATTGATATGATTGATATCGCTCAAATCACTAGGGCCATAAGAACGACTAAAGTAATTAAACAAAAAAATACTAATTACTGCTCCTACTACTGCTACTAAAACCAATTTGCCTTTTTGGGGAGTGTTAATTGTCATATATATCCTTGATCCTCTCCAATAAAATTGGTCATTCGCTATGCGTTTTGTTTTTTCGTGCTCTTCTTGAATCATTCAGTCCAGCGCACTGTGCCGCCTTTTTCAGTTGTAATCAACTCCTGTGTATTCGAGCTCTTTGAGCGTCCAGTGGAAGCCACGTGTTTTTGTGGCTGTAACCATGTTTGATAAACTTGTTATACGTTGACCTTATACTTGAGATCATTGACTTCGTCACCGGTCATACCACGGAAACCCCATTGATGAGGAGCTTGTTCTTTTATGATAACTTCAACATCAACGGGAGGTATTGAAAGCTGGCGTTCAATTTCATGAAATAGAGATTTGATAAGGTTCTTTTGTGTTTCTATTTGGCGGCCAGCCATCATATTTATTTCTATGACAGTATATGCATCAGTACGCCCACCTGGATAATAAAAATCTTCTCTATCCATTGGTATAAAGCGATGTGCTCGCTTGTCTTCTGGAAAGCCCAAAACTGACTGCATGCAACCATGTATCACATCAGACAGTTTTACTTTTATCGGATTTAGTTCTTCTTTGATTCCGTAAATTACTATCATATTCTTTCCTTGATTACGTATAACGCCTATGATGGGCGAAAATAATGCTGGTGTTAATTTTCACGTTTCATCTGCTTGTTAAAGACAATACTACCATATTGCCCTTTAAATCGAGGGAGGTTCAAATTCCACGTGCATCTGATAGTTAAAGGCAGATGCACCTATCTTTGGCGCGGTACGCGCTCCTTATTTTTGATATTATGCAATAGTCAGAGTCAATAAATAGATAATGAGTAGTACAGAAAACACCTATTTCCCAACACCTACCTTTAAGAGATACCGATTGACCAGTGACATGAGTATATCGGAGAGGCAACATTGGCTGATGCAATATTGGATAGGCTGCTTCATAACGCTCATCGAATGAATCTAAAAGACGATTCCTTGCGAAAAAAAACAAGAAGACATGCCTTTTACCTCTGTCGCTAGATGATCACGCACCAACCTTTCCAAATCGTGATTCCAACCATTTATTGATGTCTCCAATCACCTGTTCAGCAGAAAAATCATGAAATAGATCATGACGACTACCTTTATATAATTGAAGCTGCTTCTCCAAAACAGGACTTTTATCCATCAATAATTGAGGGCCAGCGGGGTTGACAAGATCATCATTATCACCTTGAAGCGCTAAAAATGGCACAGGGTACACATGAAAATTCTTTGTTACCCACTGATTGGCATTCATTAATGTTCTTCCGGTAGCCGCCTCAATCCTTCCATGATAAAGCAAATTATCATTATTGAACGCACTGATTTCTGATGGTAAGGATGTCATCATTTCCGCTGTTTTTAGTTGCGCAACTTTAATATGCGGCAACCATGCACCTAACGCCTTAGCAATGAGACGCTTGATTAGAGGGATACGAGGGTTAATAGTAAGAGCTGCGCTATTAAAAATAACCGATTCAATACGCAAGGGATTCTTAATGCTATAGTGAAATGCCAAGGTCCCACCCATACTATGCCCGCAGAGTACAATAGGCTTAGACAAAACCAGAGAATCTAAAAAGCACCCCAAGTCTGCTTCCAATTCTAAAAAATCGTCCACACGAGCCGCAGGCCCCCCAGACCTACCGTGACCCGGAAGATCCGGTATGAGGATGTTATATCCTGCCTCATGCAAAGCCTCACCAACAGAGAAGTATCGGCCGGCATGATCACCCCAGCCATGCAAAAAAATCACGTTTGCTTTTGCACGGTCATGGAAAAGCCCCGATGCGACACACTGATAATTTTTTGAAGATATGAACGTTGATTGTTGCCACATGGATTGAACCTCAGGCGAGAAATGGAAGCGCGATAATATCTTCCAGGTCAGAAGCTCGCCTTACCAAATGTTAAGTCTTAAGACCTTTTCTTATTCGTGACAAAGACTGCTCGGTAACCCCAAGATAGGAGGCAACCAAATTCCGCGATAAACGGGCATCTAAATCTGGATAATCCTTAAGGAAACGGGTATACCGCTGCGTTGCCTTGTGAGACAGCAGCTCTAGCTCACGGCGTTCATGGCGAACAAAATGCTGATTCATATATTGCCTCCATACCTTATTAAGTTCTAATGAAGTCTCTAGGCCCTTCGAGATAACTGTGTAGGAAACATACTCTGCCTCACAAGGTTCAATAGCTTCTACATAGCATAACGCGCCAGTATTCTGTAAATAACTAGAAAGTGAAAGATAAAACATGCCATTGGTAATGAAAGCACGAATAATCTCTCGGCCCTCCTTATCGCAATAGACTATTTTTAGCAGCCCTTTACTAAAGAAATACAAATTATGGTGTTTGTCACCAATATTGAGTAGGCGTTCACCGGGGGCAAAATGCGCAGGGTGGGTAAGTACCGCTTCAGTATTCGAACTTGGATCCTGGATACACAAATCAACAAGGGACTGAAGGGAAGACATATGAAACGAAGAGGGCGATTTTTCCATTATCTTACTCATTACCTTTCTTTAACATGATCAATGCGTTTTCCAAATTTCAGAAATAGTTGACAAGAATTTCTAACGAGGCTGTAGAAAAACCCGTTTTAAAATAAGCCTACAACGCTCTGACTATTTATCCTGTCATATGCAGATACCTTGAAATTACTCAAAACCCACACGACAAATCAATATTCGAGCACAAAACAGCTTGATTAGGCTGCTATTGACCCATAATTCTTCAATTTCTCTATATTATGTATAGAGCGTCAACTATCTTGTCCGGTTCCGCGTCAATTAACTTGGCCGGTTGACGAGCCCCTATTTGCTTTTTTT
>CAJXZM010000008.1 GCA_913063125.1 uncultured Gammaproteobacteria bacterium
GTAAGGCTATATGTCGTCAGAAATGAAATATTTCACTAATATAGTATAAGTAGATGCGGATAGGTAGTTTTAGGGGGGCATTGCTGTTTGGCGAGATTTTGTTTCGATCAAGATGATCGGGATGTTATTGCTCGTTAGATGGCTATTTGTAGATGCTCGCTCTCATATATCAGGCTAATTCGCACTTCCGTACTATGTACTATGCGCTATATAGAGTGGCAGTATAAAAGCGAGCATTACAGTAATTCTTATAACGCAATGACATCCAGATATGTTTGGTATACCTCATCGGCGGCGGCTTCAAGCGCTACATTAATGGTGCTTCCATTTACATCATCTAGGATTAGCATGGCGGACTTATCATCTTCTTCGTCTAGTTCGAGCTCGACTCTAATGTTAAACGTTTCAGTAGACACCAGAGTAGGATCAACCAAAACGCATGCTGCGAGTGGATCCCAAAAATCAAGATATTGACCAATGCCAGGTTTGATTGTTTGGCTCTCTAGTACTTGATAAAGAAAATTCGCAACAGGATTGTTTATCTGTTCTAGTTTTGCGACAAATTCAGGAGTAAGGGGTACTTGAGAGGTAGCATTCAGTGCGACAAGTGTAATGGGTACATTACCCAGAAAGATTTCTTGAGCTCCAACGGGATCGACAAAAATATTCCATTCAGCAACCTTATTGGTGTAATAGGGATCTGGCTGAAGGGTAGGTTGAATATTCCCTTCGGCTCCAGGGGTAACGTAACAGGGTAGCAGGTTGCCTCCCATCATGACGATACGCTCAATATTCGTGCCCATTGCAAAACGAAGCGCTTCGTCTGTCTTGGCCAAATCAAATAAACGGCCCCAGTTAGAACCACCACCAATACACAAAACGGTAACCGGTGATTTACAGTTAATTATATACCTCCGCAAAAAAATCAAAGCGTCATCAAGTGTAGGATTTGGATTAGTACCAGGGAAGGGCGCTTCGTAATGCTGGTCAGCTGCTTCTCTATCAGCGCCTGGATATGTATTGCTATAAATCATCGGTGCCTTAGCCCCACTAGCAACTGGGATTTTCAAGGTATTTGCATCACCAAGTAACGTAAGCATATTACTGACATTGGTTACTCCTGGTGTTAAATGAACTGCACCAGTGCCCGATATCGTAATGCCTTCGACCTTTATGTCGGGGTGTTTTAATAAATAAAGCATCGCCATGTAATCATCAAAATCTACATCGGTATCGATCAATACATTTCGAGTTTTTTCCAAACGTTTCATATTGAGTCCTTTTTGTGTATTTGTGCCCTTTATGATTCACGTTAAAATATAGGATATAAAAACGAAATCTGCGCTTTTTGATGAGGAATTACACAAAGTCAGTAGTAATGTGTTTGATGTGAAGGCGTTGAATTGATCGTTTCTTAGCTAATATTCCAGCGTGTTTTTTAAACGCCTTTTTGTCCGTGTTAGATAATTGGTTTTTTTTGATATAGCAACTACATTTAATTTTCTCCTTTACTATTTTTCGCCCTCTTGTTGGGTGCTGAAAATTTATTCAATGTTGTTAGTACTCAAAGGGGTATAAAAAATTTACCTGTGGATTGACTCGAAGATATGGAAATTAATAATCAAGTACCCTCTAACGATGAAACATCAGCTGAAAATTTTACTTCCCTTGCAGGGCGTGTTTACCTTGGTGAGCGAGAGCTCCAAGCAGAAGATTTAACCAAAGGCGAAGCCATATTACGCGGTGCGGTGGTTGTGGAACCGGAACGCTATTTTCCAACACGTATTGGTCCGAAAGAACTATATACCAAAGCGTGGATTGAAAAGAATACCGTTAAAGTGCAGGAATGGTATACCCAGAATCAGCATGACGCCTATGATATCGAAATGATGGCGTTACATGATGGTGCGGTGAAGGAATTGTTTCTGCGTTTGTACGGTTCCAAAAAAATTATAGGGGTAATGGGAGGGACATCAGAATATATACCTCGTACCTCGGAGAACTATAAGAATATTGCACGGATTTGCCGCACTCTCGCAGTGGATGATTTTGTTATTGCCACGGGGGGAGGTGATGGCGCCATGGAGGCGGCTAATTTGGGGGCGAAATTTTCAAGGTATAGTGCCGAACAGCTAGAGGAAGCCCTGACATTTGCAGAGCAATATCCTGCTGGTGGAACAGAGCCGGAAGATGTCAAATTCTACAAAGCATTGTTTGATAAGTGGCCAAAGCAAAGCCTTAACTCTTTTGCATCATCTACATGGACATACACGGATAATAATTGGTTATGCCGCTATCAGGCCCGCTTTTTCAGTGATGCAGTGGCAGAATTTCTATTAGTGGATAACAGCAATTGCGGTTTGATTTTTGCCCCTGGTGGTCCGGGAACTCGCTTTGAGTGTGGTTTGTGGATGCAGAATCAAGCGTATGCGGCGGGTTCCGGCACTGATTTTGCCAAGCCATCGGTTTTTCTCAATACCTACTATGCGTTAGACAGTCTTTACCCCTCTGAGATGAACTTTGCCTTACGTGATCGTGCTAAGTCCCAGTACCCAGAAAATTCCTATTGTAATAGCACGTATATGATTGAGTTAGGAAAGGAAAACCAGCATATTGTCGACATCTTTACGCAGTTCGCCAATCGTTATTATCCTAATGGTGTGTCCAATGGTATTGCGCCCATTGTACCGAAAGTCGATCCTACTCAACGTTTGCCGATCAATCCAACACAGCCTGCGTTAGTGAAAGCGCAGCAAGCCGCAAAAAGTGCTGTGGCGGCTTACGTTACCAAAAACCACATGACCGTTGGTATAGGTTCTTCGGCGGATACTTTGGAATATGTGGTCGCGGAGGTTGCGTTGTTGGCAGAAGCCAACGATTGGACGATTCACTGCGTACCGGCAACGCAGGGGGGCAAGCTATTATTGCCAAATATGCCTCTTCCAGGATACTAGGTACTGATGTCTTGGATAAGGAGCGTTTGCTTCATGGCCTCGATGTCACCTTTGGTTGTGGTGTGGTAGCACAAGGTGAGTGGGTGGCGTTACAGGGAGAGGATCAAAGCCTAAGTAATCTACGGACACTCATTCAATCAACCCGGTCCGATATGTTTATATTAGTGAGTGAGGAGGGGGGAACCTCTCATGATTGCCGTTCTTACAAACTGCCGATTGAAGTGCAACCTCTTACTTGGGCAGTGTTGGCGGATCATATTAAAACTCACTGTGATGCAGAGGAGGTGTGGCGTTTGGACGCAGGGTCGCCCCATACACCTTTTGTTACTGATGCCACCAACTTTGTACTGATGGCACAGTTCTCTGTGGATCAAAACGTGGAAGAGATGGTTAGCCAGCTTGCAGACATTGCAGGTGTGTATTGTGTGGGAGCGGTAAAAGCCATCGATACTTTTAGTGGCTAAGACGTAGCGGGTAAAAAGTAGCGGGTAAAACCCCAAACCCATCGGAGTTGCACTGTCTGTGCAACTCCCGTTTATTCGTAGCATAAATACACTCATCGCGAACAAGAGAAACAAAACATGATGATCGGCGATACACCTAATAATAATCGAAAGAAAGTGATCATTGATACCGATGTGGACAGTAATGGTTGGATGGCAATGTTGTATTTGCTAAACCATGCAGAGATCGAGGTAGTGGGTATTACCACCGTAGGAACAGGCGTCAGTCATATTGAGCCTGGTACACGTAATGCATTAAATCTAATGCAACTCGCTGGTGAGCCTACCTTGCCGGTGGCAATAGGCCTGGATAAACCCATGGCTTATGAACACCGATTTCCGGAGAGTGAACGAGACTCGGCGGATAACGCCTTTGGTATTGCACTTCCTACTAACCCGAATTCTTCGGTTGGCAACGCACTGGAATTTTTGGCAGGACAGATTGTTGATACCCAGGATAAAATCACCCTCTTGGCCATTGGGCCACTGACCAATATTGGCACCCTGTTGCAACAGAACCCAGAATTGGCACAACAGATTGAGCGTATTGTGGTTATGGGGGGCACCATCGATGCACCAGGTAATGTTAATGCAGCAGGTGGCTCTATAGCCAACGTGGCGTCCGAATGGAATATGTATTGTGACCCAGTTGCCGCAGATATTGTATTTCGTTCTGGTGTGCCGATCACTTTAGTGCCTCTAGATGCTACTCAACAGGCTCCAGTTACCCAGAACTTTTATGCACGCTTGCTACAACATCACGTAACCCCAGCGTCGACTTTGGTTTATCAGGCGCTTACCGAAAATTATGCATTGTTAGCGTCGGGTGCGTTTGATTTTTGTGATCCTTTGGCGGCGGCAATTCTTACGAATGGTTATTTGGGTACTTATCGAGAATTGGGTCTGTCAGTGGTGACTGAAAACAATGATCGTTCTGGTCAGCTGATATTGGATGATAATGCGGCGGCGTTAACGGTATGTTTTGATGTGACTGCAGCGGCTTTTGAAGATTTATTCCTAGCAATCCTTAATGGTGAACCTACTCCCCGAAAGGAAATAACGTTTTTGCTAGACGGGGATCGGGTGACGTTAAGTGACGTCTCACCTCAAAGCCGTTTGATTGATTATTTGCATCAACCGGATATTGGTAAAAGTGGTACTAAGTTGGTGTGTAGTCAAGGGGGCTGTGGTGCCTGCACGGTGATGCTTACCCATTATGACGTAGGGGAAAAGGCGATAACCAATAATGCTATTAATGCGTGTTTAAGGCCTTTAGCCAGTATTGACGGCTGTATGGTGACTACCACTCAAGGCATCGGTAACATTAAAGACGGTGTCGATGAGGTGCAGTATAAATTGGCGGCTAATAATGGTTCTCAATGTGGGTACTGTTCACCCGGTTTTACTATGAACATGTTTACTCTGCGTCAAAACAAACATCACAACGGTGTGCGGGAAAAAATCACCGAAAAGGAAGTGGAGGATTTATTTGATGGCAATATTTGCCGATGTACTGGTTATCGACCCATTCTCGAAGGCTTTAAACAATTTGCCGACGATTATAAACCTCCCCATCCTAAACCGGTCATTAAAATAGATCCCAATTTTAAACCTGCCAAGATAAAACCCTTCAAGAAAATTTTACCACCGGATGATTTTATCGGATATATGAAACAACCGGCTCCGTTATCGATAAGCCTACAGGGTTACACTTACGTGCGCCCGGTGACGTTGGCAGGACTATACAAACAGAAGCTGGCAAATGGCCCCACGGGAGATAAATTCCGTTTGTTATGTGGCAATACCTCCATCGGTATTTATCCCACAAAGGCTATTTACGGAGAGGCCGCATTGGATCCTCACTATCTGGTGGACATTTCCGTCATACCGGAACTACAACAGGTGCATGTAGATGATCAGGGTATTACGGTTGGTGGTGCTATTACCTTAAGTCGTTTACTCGCTGTGTTGGATAACGCCATTGATCAATTGGATAAAACCTACACTCGGGGTTTTGTGGCGTTGCGGGAGCACTTATTGGTAGTGGCAAATCTACAGGTACGTAATGAAGGCAGCTTGTCGGGTAATGTGCATATTGCTACCAACCAGGGTTTCCTTTCTGATGTAGTATTAATGCTGGGAACCTTAGGGGGAACCGTGAAAGTGTCCTGGGCTAATGGTTGTCAGGAGTATGATATTCTTGATTTACCAAAGGAGTCACAGCTAGAAAAAGATGCTATTTATGAGTCGTTTTTTATTCCATGTACAGCGCCAAATACCTATGTTAATAGTTATAAAATTCGTCGCCGTAATGAGGACAGTCATGCATTGGTGAATGCTGGTTTTTCGGTAACATTTGAGGATCACCATTGTGGCAATGCTTCTGGTAGCACTTCTGGCAAAGACAAAACCGTTAAATCCTGCCGCATTGTTTATAACGGAGTGAATGCGGATTATCGACTCGCCTCAACTACCTACGGTTTGCAGTTTCACCCTATTACTGTTGATGCAACACGACAATTGTTGGTGGGGCGAGAGTGGAATGAACATACCTTACGTGACGCGCTAACAAGCCTGGAAAAAGAAGTTGCTGTTTATCAGCCGCCCAGTAACGATCAAGGCCAGCCTTATGAAATTGGTCAGATTCCCTTTTCGTACCGCGCCTCGTTAGTAGAAACATTATTTTATAAATTCTTTATTAAAGTAGCCGATGATATTTCACCAAATGAGGTTCAGCGAGAAAATCGTTCAGCAGGGGAGTCATACCATCGGCCATTGTCGAGCGGTCGCCAATATTATAATTCCTATCCAGAGGAACTGCCGGTGTCTGACCCATACATCAAACTGTCGGCATTTATGCAAACCACGGGGGAGGCACGTTACACCCAAGATGTTGAACGGCCACCCAGTACACTAGAAGCGGCTTACGTTTATAGTCAGGTGGCTTTTGGCCAGTTTTATTACCAACTACCTAAGACCACAGCTCATGGAACCAAAGGTGAGCGTATTGATGTTACCAAGCTAATAGCCTTTCTATCGGACTGGCACCCAGATTTTGTTGCCTTAATTACCTATGAAGATATTCCTGAAAAAACGCGCAATTGGACCGGTTTGGGAGGGGATGATCCCATTTTTGTGCCTAGCTTGGATCAACAGCTGCCAGAAGGTATCGAACCCAATGATTATTTTTATCCCCATCATGTAACTTGTGTAGGGGCACCTATTGCACTTGTAGTAGCAAAAAGCCAGCTTGTGGCGCAGGAGATCGGTAATTTTGTCCGCAGTCAATGTATTCATTTTGAGGAGCAACCCGGTGTTACCTTTGATGAGGCGATTGAGCAGGAATTATATTATCCTCAGAGCCCACCTACAGATCCGTCATTAACCCACCTTGCAGAAATTGTGCGCCCTGGCAGCAATACCGAATGGTTGGCAGCGCCTGCGGAAGCGCCATTTAAAGTGGGGGATAAAACGTTGCCAGTGATAAGCGGAGGTTGCAGCACCGGTTATCAAAATCATTTTTATTTGGAAACCATGAATACCTTGGCGGTGCCTGGGGAAAATCGTTCCATTACCTTACATGTGGCTAGTCAAGATATTGCCGACAATCAATATGTGGCAGCGGGTGTGTTGGGGGTACCAGCGGCAAATGTTCAAGTAAAACTTACCCGCTTGGGTGGTGGTTTTGGCGGTCGACAATCCCGTTCGAGATTTAATTCCACGGCTAGCGCAGTAGCGGCCTGGGTGTTAAATCAGCCTGTGCGTTTGGTGTTAGATAGAAATACCAATTTTGTTACCTGTGGGGAGCGCCACGCTTATCGAAGCCAATATTCTGCGGCTTATGATCATGATGGTACCATTAAAGGTTTTGCCATTGATTTAACCTCGGATGGTGGTAACACCTATGATCTGTCGTTTGCCATTATGGATATGTCAGTGCAATCCAATGATAACGCCTACAACATAGAATCATACAGAGTGGGAGGAAAAGTATGCCAAACTAATAAACTCAGTAATACTGCGTTTCGCACCTTTGGTTTAGTACAGGCGATTAATTTAAGTGAACAAGCTATAGAGCATGTGGCTTATAAATTGGGGAAAACTCCGGAAGAGATTCGCGAGAAAAATTTATATAAAGACGGTAATAATGAGTGGCGTGGTTTCACCATTACCGATCAAACCTTGGGGACCTTGCAGCGTTTACAATATAGTACTGCAGCGCTGGATGCTTTGTTGCCCATTAAGGATCAACACTTTGACGATGAAAAATCCTTTGAACGAGCGATAGAAAAGCACGATCCTAGCGGGACGTTTTCTGGGGGATCTGATTTAGTATCCCTAAAAGAATACAGTACAACCTCTTACGATTTTACGCCTTATATGGAAGGGCTAAAATACAGTAAGTTACAGGAGTTATGGTTTGCGCTAAAACGTGACGCGAATTTTGACGAACGTGTGGAAAAGGTAAATAAATATAACGCTGAAAACCGTTGGCGAAAACGGGGAATATCCATGATCCCATTAAAATATGGCATTTCCTATTCGGGGCCCAGAGGTACTCTAAATCAAGGCGGTGCTTATGTGCTAGCGTATTCTGATGATGGCTCGGTGTTGGTCTCCCACGGCGGCGTGGAAATGGGGCAGGGCATACAAACCAAGATGGCTCAAATAGCAGCCGAGACATTGGGCATTGATATCGAACGTATAAAAATGTCAGATACCGATACCAACGTTATTAGTGATGCCAGCGCCACGGCAGCATCTACCGGTTCTGATCTAAATGGTGGTGCGGTGCAATTGGCCTGTCGAAAATTACGCAAAAGGCTAGAGAAGTTTTGTGAAAATTTGGAGCAGTACACCGTGTACTTTTCCAAATTCGATAAAACAAAAATGGACGCAGGGATAGTGAGCCAAATGGAAACTGTCACCCGTAACTGGCGCGACCACTGGTCAGAAGTGTGGCCGGATATTTGTGCGCTGGCTTATGTAAATCGAGTGGGGTTAACCGCAGAGGCGCGTTATAAAACCCCTAACTATTCCGGTGTGGATTTACACCACTCTATTGGTAATATCTTTTTCTATTACACATTTGCCGTGGCGGTGAGTGAAGTGGAAATCGATGTGTTAACGGGGGATTTCACCGTATTACGCAGTGACATTTTATTTGATCTGGGTAAGAGTCTGAACCCACTCATTGACATTGGTCAGATTGAAGGTGGTTTTGTACAAGGCATTGGTTATCTTACAACGGAAGAGATGACGTATCAGGGAGCCAATCAAGCACCAAGATCCGGTTACCCTGCCGGAGCACTGACCTCTACTAATACCTGGGAATACAAACCGCCAGGTACTAAATCTATTCCATTGGATTTGCGAGTACGTATTCATGATAACAGCGATAGTAATTTGCAACAGAAGGGCCCCAAACTCGATGGGGCGGCAGTAAAGTCATCAAAGGGCATTGGAGAGCCACCCTTGGTATTGGGTAATACGGTGTTTTTTGCTATCAAACAGGCGATCCAAGCGTTTTATAAAGACCAAGGCCATGACTCCTGGGTTGAGATGAATGCACCTGCAACCGTTGAGAACATTCAATCAACTTGCCGTGTGGCGATAGATGAGCTTAAGCTGTAAAAATACGATTCGCACTGAGTTTCCCGTCAAGAAAATATGATCTATTACGTAAGCAATATTTCTTGACGGGTATTTGTTATAAACCTGGATTTATTTTATGTCGATTCCCTGGATATACTCACTACTATTCACCCGAGTCCAGAAAACAAGAGCCTTTCTTGCACATACACCGCTGGAAAAGGGTAAGGAAATTTTAAAAAGGCTACAGCCCTCTTGATGAAGAGCTCAATGAGGAATTCTCGTTAGTTGATAGCCTGAGAGGGAGCTACGCTGTTTTCAAGTGTTTGTTATGTCTCAAGTTTATACTTAAGATTACTGACACCTTTTGTGGCTCTTTTACTCATCACGATTTTTGCAATAGGAAGTAGAAATATTCTCACCAGAGGATTGTTATTTCGACTATACATACGGTAATTTAAAGTACAAGACTCGAGATTATTTTCTGTAAGGGAGATCTCCATTCTGGGCAATAATGGCGGAAAACTTCCTTCCGTAACAAACCTTTTATTGTCTTCCACCTCCTTTACCGTAATTTTTATCCTCTTTTCCCCTCGAACCGGAATATTTACTTTCTCAAAGTATTCTTTGCCAATATCTCCATGCATCATGTCGTTTGCTGATTTTATGCTGATAACTTCGGGGAACCAATTCTCAAATCTCTCCATATTTGACACATAATCAAATACGACAGAAATTGGCTGATTGATGTCTACGCTTGCTTTAGTAATAAGGTTCACTTCGCTCTCCTCTTAAACAAAACAACTGCTGAATTCCCGCTAAACGGCTGCATCAGCTTGATCCGCAATGTGTTTGTCTGATCAATTTAGGTACTTTCCACCACTTATATTATTTCTTCGCATAGTCACTTAAGCAGCCTATCGACTTTCGCGATCGATAATTTTTCCGCATGGTTATATATGGCTTCACTCTCACTCGAAGCCATATATAACCATGCGACGCACATGTGTACAATTCAATATATACTTAATCATGATATACTTAAAGTTACCTATAGTTATCTATTGATTTCTATATTGTTAATCATGACAGTTTTACGGCTTATCCTAAAGAGAGCATCAATGTGTCGAAATTTTCACAATACCGTATTTTCGTTGCCGTAGTTGAAACAGGAAGCATTGTAAACGCTGCTCGACAATTGAACTATTCGCCTCCCGCAATCAGTAAACAGATGGTGGCATTGGAAGAAAGTCTAAAAAAGCAATTATTTCACCGGTCTCATAAGAAAGTCCAAGTAACTGATGCAGGTAGAAAATTTTATCTACGATGCAAAGCTATCTTGGCAGATATAAAATCGGCCGAAGAAGACTTCGCATCTGAGCAAGATTTGATTAGCGGCGAACTTTCCATAGCCATGTCCAAATCAATATCTCGCTCATATATTTTCGATCTACTGTCTAAGTTCTCCCGCATCCATCCTGAGGTGAATTTTAGGATTGTTTTTAGTGATGATGTTCAAGACTTGTACGAAGATGATATAGATTTTGCGTTTAGGCTCGGAATCCTAACTGACAGTAGTCATATTGTCGCTTTACCGTTGACCAATACGCAGTTGGTTGCCTGTGCAACTCCCGACTATATAAGTCAATTTTGCAATCCAAAGACGATTGACGATGTAGGTAAAGGACGGGTTATATTGCCTCCAATCAATGAAATTTCAGAATCAATGCGGCGATATCTTAAAAAAATTGGGTTTTACGGTAATGACGTGCTTATCCATACAAGCGACGATATTGAAGCTATCTATCAGGCTGTTCGTTCCAATATGTGCATTGGATTTATGTTGGATATTTCCATAGAAAGCGAGTTGAAAAACGGTGAATTTGTCACTGTTTTGAACAGTAGCAATCTACCTAAGAAGAAACTTAATTTGCTGTTTAAGAAAACAAAATGGAAAAACAAAAAGCATGAAGCATTTAAGACATTTGTTAAACTGTATTTTTCAGAACTCAAACGTTAATAGTGGATAGTATTATATCTAACATTCCTAATACTATCTCTTTAGTTCCAATCATCGCATGTCCGCTTTGTCGAATTTCTAACAGGCTTAGGATAACCTCAGTTAGGCTGCTTTAGGTCTTGTATGATGAACATCGCCGTATTTTTTTCATCATTTAAACAAGTTATAGTGGGGCCCATACCTGCAGCAACAGGTATTCAGCATGGTAGACCGGTGCATGCCATGAGCAGACAAAGTCTAGCCCGTTAACTAGCAAGGGCGCCATGCTGATCCTACTTTTTAACTCGAACAGTCGAATGGGCCTCGAGCCCGAATGTAGCAAGGGTGAGTTATGAATACAACGTCTATTGCATACAAAAAAAGTACAGAACGTAACATCGGTATTGATGTCGGTAAAGACCAACTTGATATCTACATTTTGGAGCTTGAGCTACATTGGCAAGAAGAAAACAATCCCGAAGGTATCAAGCGATTAGACTCGAAATTGAACCGCTACAAATTAACCCAAGTGCTCGTTGAAGCTACCGGTGGCTATGAACGTGCGGTTATTGAAGCCAGCACTGAAAAGGTCCTACCCATCATTATCGTGCCTCCGGTAAAAGTCAGGGAATTCGCTAAAGCCCAAGGAATACGCGCCAAAACAGACAAAATTGATGCCGGTCTGATCGCCTTATTAGCATCTAGCATTCTCCCGTGATCAGCTGGCCGTTTCTTCTTTTTATGGAAGGCTTTCTCAAGCTTCGGAGCGTCCTGAATAACCCATCGATTAAGTGTACTATGATCTATCTTGATACCGCGTTCAGCCATTATCTCCTTAATGTTTCGATAGCTGAGAGGGTATGCACAGTACCAACGGACACACTGAATAATGATCGATTGAGGAGTGTGTCGGCCTTTGAAGATGATCATGCATTACCCGGTTTGGTATGATATGGAAAGGTCATTCTACCCTGCGGCTCTCTGACATCACTGGATGCGACAGAACCTAACGAAGTGTTTTGACGTTACTACTCATATTACTAACAAAGATTCATGGAATACGGTGTTAGAACGTGCTGATAAGGCCCTATATACTGCAAAAAATTCAGGCCAGAATTGTGTTATTGTTGAATACGAACCAGATACGCTAAAGGAGGGCAGTAGCAGAACCGCAACTAAATCTTGATAAGTCGACAATCGAGCACGCTAAGGAAGCGCGCCATGACCCGCTTTAAACCCATAGGGCTTCTCCATGTCAGTAGAATGCAGATTGTCCAGTGACAATGGCGTGTTAACCATTAATAGCTCAACTCTGGCCATGTTATTTAATATGAGAGAAATCCTTGGCAAAGGCACAGACATATCTATTATTAATTGTCGACCTCAAGTTAGAAAGGTTCTTTCCTCATCGCGGTTTGGCCATGTAAACAGCTGTTGTTTAAGGCAGATATAGATGACAATAAAAAGTGAATTGCTCTTAATATCAATCCTTTTGATAGCAAATGGCGCAAAAGCTAAAGAGCTGATTATAAATTTTTCTCCTGGCAATGCGGAGCCTTACGTATTCTTAGAAACGCAAGGTGATAACGTTATCCTTTCAAGCGGTATCCTTAAGGATTTAGCGGATGGGTTAGGTAAAGAAATGGGGGTTACTGTCGTCTATCAAAAGCTCCCTAGAAAGAGACGGGCATCTGGGCTCGAAGAAGGACGAATTCATGGGGTTTGCATTTGGAACCCTCTTTGGGCAAGCAATCCAGAAAATTATGATTGGTCAATACCGTTGTTCGAGGAGTCGGATTGGTTCGTCTTAAAAAAGGAAAATTCCTTCCCTGTTAAATCCTTTGACGATCTAAAGAGCAAACGATTAGGAACCATTCTTGGGTATTATTATGTTGGCTTAACGGATCACTTTAAACAAAATATTATCATTCGGGATGATGTTAATACGTTGAGTCAAAATTTTAAGAAATTGGACAATAATAGAATTGACGTGCTTATCGATTCCAATATTTTGATCGAGTATTATATGTTGCAAAAAAACTCTCGTGACCAGTATTCTATTGGAGAAAAAATAGCATCTAAGCACGATATATATTGCGGTTTTTCCAAAAAATCTCCATTCCCAATTTCTCAAATTAACGCTGCTTTTACGCGAATGAAAGAACGAGGGGATATCGAAAATATATTAATGAAATTCAGACGGTCTTGGGTTTCAGGGCAACGCACCAAAATCTCTAAAAAAACATTTCAGGAACATTCTCAGGCACAATAAGCTAACCTTCAGTTTTTAAACCAATCACTTACTCAGAATCCTCATATTCGCTTATGCCCAGCTGAGCATAAGAAGGGTTCTGGGTTTAACCCCATCACCACAGTGTTCTTTGGGGTGTTTCTTTACATCATCAGAAATTACCGTGTGACGAATCCAACGCACTGCGTCGGCTGCAAGTTGTCAGCCGTATCCATTTCACTGGATTGGATTGTACGTAACTCTCAAGTTCAACTGTTTCATCGTAGGTATAACTGAGCTTTATTGATCATGGGTTAATCAGTTTGATAGGGTTGTGAAATATTAGTCTACCATGCGGTTCCCCGACTCCTTTGGATGCAACCCAACCGTTTAAACTCACTATTTATAAATAGTGAGTTTAAAATTGTTACCTTTCACATTTGACATTTATGATAAAAAACATACAATCTCGCCCCATGCAATGAGTTCTCTCGCATCAATTTGATGTATAGGGAGATGAAAAAGGGAATACGGTGTGAATCCGTAACTGTCCTCGCAACTGTATACACTTAGCCAATTTCCATAGGGCCACTGTTTTGTTTTAACAAAATGGGAAGGCGGAAACGAGCGTTGAGGTGTAAGTCAGGAGACCTGCTTTTGCTAATCGTTACTGTGCCATAGAGCGAGGTCTCTTTGTGGGCGGATCACCGTTGCAGTGGCGTGAACATGATACTTAGTGTTCATTAATCGCTGCAACGAGAATCAAAACCTCTCCGTACATCAGAAGTAATTCTATTTTTTGGATGCATCCATTGAATGATGCATGCTGAATTTATGTGCTGATATGTTTCGTATTTGTTGCAGCTCTTTATTAGCCAATAAATAGGATCTTAGCATGAGAAGAAGTATTTTAGCCGTTTTAGCATCGGCTGCTTCCGTTGTACTTGCTACATTTTTACCCCTTCAGGCAAATGCCTCAGAAAAATCAGAAGAAATTGTTGTGGTGGGATCAACAACACCGACTGAAAGTTTCAAGCTTGGAAACAGTATTAGTGTACTGGATGCTTCTGCTATTGACGATATTGGTGTCGAATATGCAGCCGATATTTTTCGTCATATTTCAGGCATAGCGGTTAATCGTACCGGTGGGCAAGGAGGGCTTACTCAAATACGCATACGGGGTGCAGAAGGAAATCATGTGCTGGTGTTGATTGATGGTATTGAGGTAGCGGCGGCAGGAAGTGGAGAGTTCGATTTTGCCTCTTTACTGGCAGCGGATATTGAAAAAATTGAAGTGTTGCGCGGGGCGCAAAGTGGGCTTTATGGTTCCAACGCAACGGCTGGTGTTATTAGCATCACTACCAGGGGGGCTAGCAAGGGTGGAGAGTTTTCTCTGAGTGCAGAGAAGGGTTCTAATAATACTGAGCAGCTCGCAGTTTCAATGGCTGGCGGCGATGATGTCGTGAGTGGGCGTTTGAATGTGACCTACCGAGAGTCTGAATTTGATCTCTCTACCGATGATTCTGTGATCGGTAGAGAGGATGATAGCGATAAAATATTAGCAATCAGTGCCGGGGGAGAGTGGAGTGTCAATAAGCACCTTTCCTTTGATGCGCATGCACGATATAACGAAAATAAAACAGAAAGTGATGGTTTCGATTTTACCGGTGGAGCACTTCAGGGCTTGGCTATTGATGACGATAGCACATCAGATGATACGGGTTTTTCTATTGGTGCTAATACCAACGTATCGTTGCTTGATGGTAAGTCACTGACGAAGATTTCTGTGTCATCAACAAAAAATGAAACTGAAGTATATTCCGCTGCACCCAGAGGCAATGAGTCTTCACGGGCTGGGTATTCAATGCAAACGACGTGGATATTTGATGCGGGTGTGTATGCTAAAAATCAAACCACAGTCTTTGGCCAGCGAGAGGAAGAGACTTACCGTAATACTGAACCCTCAAGCCCTGAGCAAGAAGCTGAACAAGAAAGGAACCTTACCGGTTTCGGATTAGAGCATCGTTTGGAGCTTTGGGATAGAGTATTTCTTTCAGGTGTTCTTCGTCGAGACAATAACGATGCCTTTGAAGACGAGGTAACCTACTCTACCAGTATTGCATATCTTATAAGGGATTCTGGAACACGAATTCATACTAGTTATGGAAAAGGTGTGACCAACCCCTCTTTCACTGAACAGTTTGGTTATTTTCCTGGTAAGTTCAAAGGCAACCGGAACCTTAAACCTGAGAAATCCAAAGGGGGCGACATTGGTGTAGAACAAAGTTTTATGAATCATGACTTAGTATTTGATCTTACGTATTTTAACGCCAAGCTAGATGACGAAATCGTTGGGTTTTATAATGTCATAGATTCCTTAAGTACATCGGTGAATTCTGCAGATGAGAGCAAACGTCAGGGGGCAGAATTTATGGCCAGTTACAACGCTTCCTCTGGCTTAAGTCTCAATGGAACATACACATATACCCACTCAGCAGACGATGATGGTAGAGAAGTGCGCAGACCATTACATATTGCAAGCTTAAGCGCGGCGTATCGGTTCTTTGATGATAACGCTAAGGTGGCGGTCAATTGGGTTTATAACGGTTCGATGTTTGATAATGACTTTCGTAACTTTTATACAAACGAATTTAAGGCTGATAAAACCAAGTTGGCAAGTTACCAAGTTGTTAACATCAACGGTAGTTTTCAGGTAAATAACAACGTGAGATTATTTGCTAGGGTTGATAATTTATTTGATGAAGACTACGAAGAGGTTATTGGCTATCAAACACCGGGTGTTGGTTACTACACGGGTATTCGCCTAACGTTTAAGTAAGCAATCAGAAAAAACAAACCAAAAAACTAAGCAGGTGCGCATTGTGCTTTATTAACTTTTGGTTCGTTTCTTTGTTCAGACCACAATAGATATTTCAAGAGGAGTTTGTATTAATACACGAGTCGTTGTGACATTTGTCGCTATTGTCTTTGTTGTTGTGGGTTCGACATGTTTTATTAACATGCCCCTAAATCTGTGGTTGGTAATGGCGGGTGGGTTATCGGAAACGGTTGTTGAAGTTGATGAAATGAGTGGGGGCTTTCCCCTTCGTATCATTGATCCCGCCGGTCGTAGCATGACAATCAAGCAACCACCTAAGCGTATTGTTTCTGCCACCTTGGCTGGCGATGAAATGCTAATGAAATTAGTTGACCAAGAAAAAGTAAAAAGCGTGACCTATTTAGTTGATCAGCCTGCATATCCACATGTAAATGGATTCTATGATGCTTCCATACTGCGAAATCATGCAGGAATAGAAGAAATTCTATCTGTGGAACCGGATCTTGTTTTAATCGCGTCTTACAGTAATGCCGCGAGTGTTGAAATGTTATTAGCTACCGGAATTCCGCTTATTCGCATTGCACATTACAACAGTCATAAAGATTTACGTCGTAATGTTCGGGTGTTGTCTCGAGTTCTTGGTGTTCAAATTAAGGGCGAAAGATGGATTTCGGACATGGATAAAAAAATTGAACTCGTTAAAAATCGAGTCAAGAGTCAACCAAAACCCCGCGTTTTATATTACAGCACGGGAGGCATAACGAGAGCGCCTGGCACGTTAATGGACGAATCTATTGGTTATGCGGGTGGATATAACGTGTTAGCAGAAACAGGGCTGACGGGTTATACCAGTATTTCTAAAGAATTGGCAATTTCTCTTTTGCCTGATGTGATTTTGCTGGATGACCGGATGTTGAAGGAGCAGGGTGAGGGACAAAAGCTATTGTTGGATGACCCTGCATGGGCCGATGTGCCTGCCGTTAAAAATAAGCGCGTTTATAGTGAGCGAAACTCGCTGTTGCTATCGGTAACACCTGCGCGGGTAGAAGCGTTAGAGCAGCTTGCTCGTTGGTTGCATCCTGCAGTATTTGACAATCTTGCTAACACGGAGTCACCATTGTGAAAACGTTATATTTTAATGTCATTGCCTTTGTAGCTATAACCGTTTTGGTGGTGGTTTTACTTGGGGCTATGATGATAGGGCCATCACATATAGAATCATTGGCATTGGTTCAAATATTGTTAAATATTATTTTTGAAACGCAGTTTGCCGGTGTTTTTGTTGATATTGCAAACTGGCAGCAAACTGTTGTTTACCAAGTACGCCTGCCTAGGGTTATTATCGCGGCGTTGGTCGGCGCTTCTCTTTCACTTAGTGGTGCGGTTTTACAAGGGCTCTTTCGTAACCCATTAGCCTCGCCATCAATACTGGGTGTCTCTTCTGGTGCGTCGCTGGGTGCAATAATTGCCATTTTCTTAGGGCTTGCTGCAAGTAACATGTGGTCGTTACCCTTATTCGCTTTTATCGGGGCTGGTGTCACGTTGTTGTTTGTGTACAGTATTGCTACTCATCGTGGTCATGCTCCTATTGGAACCCTGTTGTTGTCGGGGGTAGCCGTGGGGTCCTTTAATGTTGCCATGAGCTCTCTTATTATCGCACTGGCTATGCAACAGTGGGAGGTCGGGCGAACCATTGTGTTTTGGACAATGGGCGGGCTTGATGGAAGAGGGTGGTACCATGTGTTGTTATTGTTGCCGGTGTTTTTGTCTAGCCTTGTAGTTATATTAAGTTACAAACGTGATTTGGATATCTTATTGGTTGGAGAGGTGCATGCTAATGCGGTTGGTGTTGATGTAGTGAGAGTAAGAAAGCACTTGTTACTGGTCACGGCACTATTAACGGGGTGTTCTGTTTCTATAGCAGGTGGCATAGGATTTATTGGCCTTGTTGTTCCTCATATAACTCGATTACTCGTAGGGCCACATCATAGGCGCCTACTGCCGATTACGGCGCTGCTGGGTGCAATAATTTTGGTGTTGGCTGATTTGTTAATTCGCGGTAATGCTAGTTACGCGTCGATACCTCTGGGTGTGGTCACTGGAGCAATGGGCGCCCCTTTTTTCCTTTTTCTATTGTTGAAACAACGCAAGATTATGCAGGGATAAAATAATGTGGAATGTGATTGAAGAATGTATAGAATCCCCCGCTCATGGCTGGAGTATGGGTAGTTTCGGCGCGATTGGTGAATTTAATTGGGATGCTGGTGAGACCTGTCTTCATTTCAATGATGGAAGGCTTGGTTGCATCACCGACCGTGGTGCTTTAGCGTTAACATTACGTGATGATCTAGAGCCGTTAGCGTATGAATATTTAACCAAGAACCCTAGCCACTGGACACAGGGAATTGCTTTTTGTTTAGATGCTGAAAAAGCAAAAATGAAAAATTATTCAGTAATAACTGAGCTTGGCCCGGATGAAGGTGCGTTAAAGCTAGAACATAAAAAGCATATATTGTTTGATATGGGTTTGAGGCAGGGCTTCGTTGATATAGCAATTCGAACGGATAATGCGGAGTTGATAGATGCCTTACGACAGGCGTGTGGTAGTGATTTGCTTATGCCTGGAAATCCTGCAATGGCTGCGATTATTAATGCAGGCCCACATCGAGTGTTTACGACTGCGTTAGGGCGGTTAGAAGTGTATCAGCTCATTGGCATCGAGAAATCGCCGCAGGGGCCGCACACTCATGTATTACCTAAATTAATGGCGAGTGGGAGGGCTTTTTCTGCCAATGTACCTATTCGTGATGGAATGCTCCCGATGTTGACATTGCATGCAGCGAACCCGTGTCGAGATCTATTAGGTAAAGATAAGCCGTTTGATCAATATCAGTTTCAACAATTTCAACATTGGCTGCAGCGTTTTGGTATTCAGGATTATTATCAGCAAAAACAGCTGGTGTTTGATTGGTTGGACGCGAACCAAAGCAGTGATGATGTTAATCCTGGTGAAAGCCGTTTAGTACGCACTGCCACTCGTGTTGCCATTAGACAATACGAACAACTGCAGCCTGACAAGAGCTTGTTGCTGGCGGGCTGGCGGAAGAGGTTTGATAAAGTATTAGATGGTGCAGTGAGTCAAGACGTTGGGCATGGCTAGCATGAGAACACTTTCAGTAAAAGATCTTCAGTTTTCCTACGATGGCAATATCGTGTTCGAAGGTGTTAATCTAGAATTTGGAAAAGGGGAGATGATTGGTTTAATCGGGCCAAATGGCGCGGGAAAATCGACCTTGCTACGTTTACTTATGGGGTTGATGGCTCCCGGACAAGGTGAGGTGCACTTGAACGGGGGGTGTATTAGCCGAATTAAACGCCGAGAACTAGCACAGTATTTAACCTTGGTTCCACAGGATTCTCAGGTAGGTTACGCTTTTTCTGCCGAAGAACTTGTGGCGATGGGAAGAAACCCTTGGTTGGGGCGTTTTCAACCTCTTGGTCGTCACGATGTAGACATCATACAGTCAGCAATGGAAAAAATGGATGTCGCACGGTTTGCCAAGAGGTCGGTTAATCAACTTTCAGGTGGTGAACGGCAACGCGTATTTATAGCTCGTGCTATTGCACAAGAAACGCCAATCATAATGTTAGATGAGGCTACCGCAAATCTCGATATATGCCATCAATTAGAAATATTGTCTCTCGCTAAAAAACTTGCAGAAGGTGGGCGAACAGTGATTGCTGCCATTCATGATTTGACGATGGCATCGCGATTCTGTGATCGTTTACTATTATTAGCTGATAAGGGGTTGAGAGCTGATGGGCGCGCTAATGAAGTCTTAACAGAGGGGAATTTACGTCGGTATTTTAAGCTTCATGCAGAAGTTCATGCACAATCAGGGCGGCCTGGTTTGAATATTGCCGCAATTAGTCCAGTCAGTTCATCGGAAAGTAATAATTATAATGATTGAGTCCGGAGGTTGCATATACATATATGTTTAGTTAGACTAACTAAATATATCGTTGCGTGGAGCAATACAATTCAATGAATTATGATGAATTATTACTTTCCAAGATAAGTAAGCTATCTCGGTTAGCGCCAAAAGTGATGGAGAAACCGCTAAGTTCAATCGATATTTCGATTCAAGAGTTCAGAATTGTTGGGCTTTTAATTGGGGAGGAGGGGATTAGTCAGAAAGATTTAGCCAAGAAGTTATCGGTTAAGCCTTCAACACTTTCAGTCGCCATACGTAAGCTAGAAGGTAAAGGTTACATTGATCGGGAAGTTTCAATGGCTGATAAACGAGTTAACTACTTAACGCTGAATGATGATGTTGATCTAACTGAGGCCATTAATGTTGTACGGGATTTCGAGGGTGAGTTAACGATAGGGATTACCAAAAAAGATGTGGAAACCACTAAAAAAGTGCTTAATAAGATGTTGAAGAATCTGGAGTTGAATTTCTAACAGGATCTGATCTGCATGAAGTATTAGATTGGAGTAGTTAAAAATATTTATAAATTATTAATAGGGTAAATATTATGATTTTACTATTCGCGGGATTAACAATGTTTTTGACAATTCATTTCCTACCGGAATTGAATGGACGAAGTTTTTTTGTACATAAAATTGGTGAGCCTGCATATAAGGGGATATATTCTCTATTATCAATTTTAGCCTTTGTGTTGATCGTTTATGGGAAGGCTTACAGCGATTTTGTTTCTGTTTGGAATCCATCTGTGTGGATGAGGCATTTAACAATGCTGATGGTATTAGTGGCCATGTTGTTGCTTTCAATATCACAAATTCCTAATAATTTCAGGCGGACAATTAAACACCCAATGTTGTTGGGAGTAACCTTATGGGGCATTGCACACTTGCTTGTTAATGGCGATCTTGCATCTATTGTTTTGTTTGGTAGTTTTGTTCTGTTTTCCGTTATAAAAATGTTCACAATGGAAAGGCACAAACCTTATACCCAACCTGATCCCGTTAAGTCATATTGGAACGTGGTGTCAATTGTAGTGGGTTTCTTAATTTATGGGGCGGCATTGGGGTTTCATCAATCGATTGCGGGAGTATCGTTATTCTAAATCGAGTTCGATTATGAACGGCGTGCCTGAAGTTTGGCTTACAGCCATCAGAAAAGATCAAACCCCCTTTCGAAATGATTTGGATATTGTTACGCAGGATGAAACAGGGTTAATAAAGGTGGCTCCAGTATTCTATTGGACTGATGTCGATATGGAGGGATACCTTTTAGAGAACGAGTTACCTGATGAAGAGGATTACTTCGATCCAACTAAGGTGCTAGGGAGTGTGGTTTACATACGCAGTCTCCGGCAGCCTAATATTTGGTTTCGGGTGATAGCCCCAAGAGCATTAGATGATAGGCTGTAAGGGCCAGGGAGGGCGCACAACAACGCCCCCTGGCGATAACTAGGGGATATGCTTTCCCCTGTTATTTTATGGATGCGCATGCCAAACCATCTAGCCATATTGGGGATAGATTACTTGTTCATTAGGAGGGTAGGGACACTCTGATTTTACGGTGTTGATGCCTTTGGTTTCCCAGAATATTTCTGATAGTTCATTCACCAAATCCAGCAAATGTAGCCCTTTTTCTCTGTTAACGGTTTGTTTACATGCGGATGCGGCCAGCATGATATTGTGAGCTAGAGTGTGAATAACTGGAAATTGGTCGAATTGAGGTTGTTTAAAATAATCCCCCCAAATAATGCACACTTCCTGCTTTACGTTATTTGCGTGGATTTCTTTCTGGCGGGTCAGACGTGATAACTGGGCGTGGCCTGATATCTTAAATTCGGAATCTTTTGCGTTATCAAGTTCATCAATTAGATCAATAAATCTAATTACGCTGAGTGCAGCAATTTGCGTGGCGTTGGGATCATAAATTTTGCAGGGTATATCGCAATGGGCTTGTGCTTCCTCAAAGGGACTTAGGGTATTAATTGTTTTTAATAAACTGTAAATCATAACTTTTCCTAAATAAAACTTTTAGATTGGGAGTCTCTCTTCTGTGTTAGCCCTGTCATGAAGTATCATAATATAAAACCACCCGAATGTTAATAGGAATCGTTCGCATCTGGATGGTTTGATTTGCTTTGATATGGTTTTGTTGGTCTCAGCTAGGTTTGGATGCCGCCGAGGGTCAGCTTCGCAGGGTCTAGCAGGCGTTCAAGTTCTTCGCGGCTTAGGTTAGTATTTTCGCTTGCAACGTCAATTATGGGGCGGCCATCTCTATAGGCTAATTTTGCAATGTCAGCAGCTTTTGAATAGCCGATAATGGGGTTTAATGCGGTGACTAGAATGGGATTGCGAGACACAGCTTCTTTCAGCTTGTCTTCTCTCACCGTAAAAGTGGCGATCGCTTTATCAGCCAATAATCGGCTGATATTTGATAGAAGCTCTATGCTTTCCAGCAGGTTTTTTGCTATCACGGGCAGCATTACATTTAGTTCAAAATTGCCAGATTGACCTGCGATTGTAACGGTACTGTCGTTACCAATCACTTGTGCTGCAACCATGGTTGTAGCCTCAGGAATAACGGGGTTTACTTTTCCTGGCATAATTGATGATCCAGGTTGGAGGGCTTGCAGTTCAATTTCCCCCAACCCAGCTAAGGGGCCTGAGTTCATCCAGCGCAAATCATTCGCAATTTTCATCATTGATACAGCGGTGGCTTTTAACTGCCCTGATAAGGTTATGGCGATATCCATGGAGCCTATATGTGTGAAAAAATTATTTGCCGGTGTAAATGTAACCCCTGTTTTTTCGGTTAGCATTTGATTGAAACATTCGGCAAAATCTGGATGGGCGTTTATACCTGTACCAACGGCGGTGCCTCCTTGTGCCAAGCTTTGTACACTTGGTTGCAACTGTTTCAAGTGTTGAATATTTTGTTCGATTTGATCCGCCCAAGCATTCAGGCTTTGGCTCATTCGAACAGGCATTGCATCCATCAAATGCGTGCGTCCGGTCTTAACAAATTTGTCGACGCTTGCTGCTTTGTCCATAATTGATATGATCATTCGCACCAACATTATCGCAATAAATTTTGGATGCTAGTGTTGCCAATACTTCATTGGCATTCATGTTAGAGCTAGTGCCGGATCCAGTTTGGTAAACGTCAACAGGGAAGTGCTGGATATAGTCGTTTGTTTCTAATAGTGAATCGACTGCCTGGCAAATCGAAGTTGCCATTTTGGATGGTATTTGATTTAGTTTACCATTTGCCTTTGCGGCAGCGTATTTAGCCAGCAGCAGCGCATGTATAAACGATGTAGGCATAGGTTGACCGCTGATTGGGAAGTTATTTTAGTGAGGGGTTTTCAGGCTCTGATCCGCGGCGGATTTTTCCGCGTAACACTTTCAGGCAGGGATTAATGGTATGTATATTGGTAGTCATGATGGTCTATACCGTTGGCCCCCTACCGCTAATGGATTGGAGCCTGAATTTATCGGGGGATTTGGATGCTGTGCCCATTAAATTTCGGGTTGGCTATCTACTTAACTTGAGAAAGGTACTTGTTGAGACGATCGTTATTTGTTGCGAAGGTAGTGGTTAGTGCTTTCGAAGATTTTTTGATTTCGTCTAAGTTTGTAGGTTTTCCTGCAATGATAACGCCGACCATTGCGAGCACGGAATGTGGCATACACTTGTATATATAAACCCCTTCTTTATCGATAGTGACTGATATTTTTTGACTCATTTCACCTTTCCAGGTGACGGAGCCTTTCGGGGTAAGCCCGGGAACGGATTCAGAATTATGGGCTGAATCTGTTGGTTCAAAGTTAACGGTGTCGCCCACAGCGACGTTGATAACTGCGGGTTCGAAGACCATCATGCCATCTGTCCCCATATTTTTCATTTCTACAGTATGTTCTGCTGCGAAAGCTAGTGAGGAGGTTAGCGTTAATACCAGTGTAAGGATTAGTTTGTTTGTCATAATAGCACCTTATTGTAAATGATTGTCGTTCTCATTATTGATCGGAGTAAAGAGAGGTGCAATGTTTTTTTGTTGGAGCTGATCATCGGGGGTGTTGATTTAACAAGAAGAGGAGGTTTGCTATATTTTGTGCCCAATTCTCCAGTAACTCACAATGTAATTGTCTTTTAAGTTGATACTTCTATCTTCGTCAAAGTAATAGCGCAATTGGTACATTGTACTTTGTTCGCAAGCTGACCAAATGGAGGGAGTTCCGTTTAACCAGGGGAGAGATTTTACTTTTTTGGCGAGACTGCTGGTGCGTTGCGTGGGGTTGGGGTTGATGAGCCAGTGTACTTCTATACCTTTTGGGCATTCAAGTTCTTGCTTGTCGCTTTTGTTATAGATTTCGATAACCACATAACCTTTGGCGTCTTGTGGCAGGTGTTCTATGTTGCAGATGACCGCAGGTAGGGCTGTCATGTCGCCAATAAGGAAAAACCAAGCTGCGTCCTTATTAATCATTTGTGATGGTTTATTAGCTTTGCGTAAGTGAGGGCCGGCAATCGCGATATTGTCCCCCTTTTTACATTTTTTAGCCCAATTTGATGCAACGCCAGAGTGAAGTAAGCTGCCATGCAAAACCATGTCGATTGTTAGTTCTTTTGTACTTATGTCAAAATCACGAACAGTATAATAACGCCTACGGGGTTGTTTGCTTTTTGCTTGCAGCAGCCTCGGCTTATGTACTGTGGTTTCCCCTGCCTGAGGAAAAAGGAGGGCTATCCATGCGCCCTCATGGTTTTTTGGGAAATTGTGAAGTTCAGCACCGCCCAGTGTGACCCTTTGCATATTCGGAGTTATTTGTTCGCTTCGAACGACATTAAGATCACGGATAGGTAGTTTGGCCATATATCACCTTGTTTGCATGGTTTTGTGTGTGAAATCAGGGGGTGTGGTTGGGCTGTATTCTATTTTCAGAAAAGAAGCGCTCGCGAGATAGGCGAATAAGTTGTGCTCGCTTGTGTGGGAAGTCAAATTCTTTAACTTTGTCGAATCCAAGAGTTGCTGCATGCCCAATGAGTTTTTGGTTGTCGTGACGGGGTTCAGCGACAATGTGGTTGGTGCGAGCGTCGTCTAGGAACAGGTAGTGTTGTAAGGAAGGGAACCAGGCTGAAAACCATTGTCTGCCGCGATATGCGGATTCACCCACGAGAAGGTGCCAACCTCGATCGAAATCGTCAACATCATAAAAAGGAGCTATTCGATCTTCTTTGGCCCAATACGCCTCAAAGTACGCAAATGGCTCCTCGTCAAAGCAACCAATTAGTGCTTGGTTGTGAGGGCTATCAATAATATTTTCTATATATGAAAAATGATCCTGTAGGGTGCCTTGCTCTTCCCAAAAATGAGCAACTCTAGAGTTATTCATCCAGTTGTTAAACTGCTTCAAATCAGCATAAAGATCAAAAGTTCTGATGCTAAAGGTCTTGTTTAACCAGGGGATGAAGCGGCGGTAAAGAGTACCGTTCTCTTTGGCTGGGCGTTGAGGGTGTCGGGTTGACATATTGCTGATATACCGTAAAGGGTAAGTTTGCGGTTTGGATAGATTTAACCATAGTGTTGTTGATTGCCAGAATTGCTCTGAAGATATTTCTAAAGGGTTGGATGTGGTTGGTAGTGATAAACCATGTCGCTTAATGGTTTGTTCCAGTTCGTGATTTGTAACCAAAAGTATTTTTTTGATTTCTGGGTGGCATGAAAATGTGTGATCAAGGGCTGCGAATAAACCGTTCGTATCGGTGTTGTCAGCTGCCTGAAGAGTGCGTTTTGAAGGATCCCAGCGCCATATTTGAGGAGGAATCTTTGAAGCCGATTCGAGTAAAAGGTCAGGGCCTTCTTTAATGATTTGTATAGAATTACTATGAGAATAACTTATGAAATTGGGTTTTATTGGGACAGTTATGCAGGTTGAGGAGGGCTTTGAAGGCATTTAATTTTTCCTGTGAAGGAGAGTTAACTATTGGATCCTAGTCATTAATTAACGTATAGGCAGTTTAAAAATTTAGGAAAAACATGAAAAGTTTAGATGTACCCGCTTTTTATTCGGGCGCGTCATGCCCTTGCTAGTAGTAATTGACGTGTTTTTCAATTATTTTTTAGATTTAGCTAAATGTTGATAGTTTGGAATCGTCTATTCAGTACAGAAGTAACTAATGAGTGGAAAAAGTAGAATGCTTACCCGATTAATTGACCAGACTAAGTCCTTATTTTATTCGGCCATTGCCTTTAGTTTGTTGGCCGGAGTTATGAGTATAGCGCTGGTTTCAATCATTAATGAAATTGTTAACAGTGTCGGTGATACTCGTACCCGGTGGCTGATGGGTTTTGCATTGGTGGCGGTATTGAGTTTGATTACACAGGTTGTGTCTTCAATACTTTTTGAGCGTCTGACGGCTCAAGCACATGCGGGCGTTCGTAAGCATGTTGCTGGTAGGGTGCTTGCAGCGGATTACCATCACTTGGAACGGGTTGGAGATGCAAAAATCAAATCAGCATTGACTGAGCACAGCCTAAAGATAGCGGAATTCTTTGTTGGTTTGCCTAGGGTGCTGTCAAGTGCTGTGATGGTTGTGGGTGGTTTGCTTTATATTGCCATTTTATCGCTGCCGTTTTTCTTAATGGCATGTTTTGCCTTGATTCTGGGGTCACTTGGATTCCATTTCATTCATCTAAGGGCGATTTCTTATTTAAAAGATGCTGCAAATGAACAAGACAGGTTGTTTGGGCACTTCGAGTCACTGATTGGTGGTGCGAAAGAAATGCGTTTAAATACGCAGAAGAGATTAGCCTTTTTTGACAATGTGCTTGGGGAATCTATTTTAGGTGTTCAGGAATCCCGCGTAAAAGGCATGTCTATTTTTGTGTTGGCAACCAGCTGGGGGCGGTTTCTTATTTTTGCATTTATTGGTATAGCGATGTGGATTATGGCAGCCGATGGCGCACCGTTGAGGGTTATGACAGGGTTTGCGTTGTTGTTCATATTTATGATGCCCCCACTAGAAGTATTGCTACTAAATATACCGGCGCTAAACTTTGCGAAGATATCTGCAGGTCATATTGAGGATGTTTGTCAGCAGCTTGTTGATGATGAAAAGTCAGCAAATGAAACAATTGAATCATTTGAATTGTTGGAGTTAACATCCGTGCGGCATCGCTACTATCATGAGCAAAGTGATGATTACTTTACCTTAGGGCCCGTAAGCCTGAATTTTTCACCGGGGGAATTGGTATTTCTTGTTGGTGGAAACGGCAGTGGGAAAACAACACTAGCGAAGCTTTTGGTTGGGTTGTATGTTCCAGAGGAAGGGAAGGTTACGCTAGATGGTAAGTTGATTAATAACGAAAATAGAGATCAATATCGTCAGTTGTTTTCTGCTGTTTTTTCTGATTTTTATTTATTTGAGAAACTATTAGAGGACCAGCATGTAGACTTAGACAGTGTCGGAAATGAACTAATATCCAAACTTAATCTTCAACATAAAGTGCAGATTAAAGACGGGGGATTTACTTCACGAAGTCTATCTCAAGGCCAACGTAAGCGTTTGGCACTAATTGTTTCTTATCTCGAAGATAGGCCATTCTTGTTGTTTGATGAATGGGCGGCGGATCAGGATCCATCATTTAAGGATGTGTTTTATCATCATTTGCTACCTGAATTAAAGGAGCAGGGTAAAACAATATTCGTTATTTCCCATGATGATCGATATTTCCATTTGGCGGATAGGGTTTTGAAAATGGAAAATGGGCAATTAGTTGATTTTAACGATGCAGATAAAACAAAGCACGAATGTTTAGAGCGGGGCAAAGAAATTCCTGTGTTGAGTATGGATAAAGAGTTGGCGGTATAGAAGTATATTGCCCATTTTTCAGTTTTTTAAGGGTAAGAATTTATAATTATTTTTAAGGATGGGTAAAGAAATGAAAAAATCTATAGAGTCTGATATATATGATTTAATAGGGGTTGGTTTTGGCCCGTCTAATATAGCATTAGCAGTGGCTATTGATGAAAGATCGAAGTTGCAAGGTAATTTGAAATCGTTATTTCTTGATAAGCAAAGTGATTATAGCTGGCACGGAAATACGCTGGTTTCACAGAGTGAGTTGCAAATTTCCTTTTTAAAGGACTTGGTTTCACTAAGAAATCCAACGAGCCCTTATACATTTGTAAATTACCTTCATACACAAGGAAGACTTATAGATTTTATTAATTTGGGAACATTCTATCCGTGCAGAATGGAATTCAATGACTACCTGCGTTGGGTGGCGGGACATTTCTCTCAGTCAAGTAGCTATGGTGAAGAGGTAGTCTCAATTGAGCCGATATTTAAGCAGGAAAAGGTCAATGAATTACGAGTTGTTTCTCGTGATGCGTTGGGCAATCAGTATGAAAAAACAGCACGCTCTGTGGTGCTTGGGAGTGGGGGGACGCCGAGTATTCCTGAGGAATTTAAAGGATTAAAGGATGATGGTCGAGTATTTCACCATTCTCAATACTTGCAGCGTATGTTGACTCAGCCTTGCGCTAAAGGAAAGTCGATGCGTATTGCAATTGTTGGAGGTGGACAAAGTGCAGCTGAGGCTTTTATAGATCTTAATGATAGTTATCCGTCGGTGCAAGTGGATATGATTATGCGAGCATCAGCGTTGAAGCCTGCTGATTCAAGTCCATTTGTGAACGAAATATTCTCCCCAGATTTTACTGACGTGATTTATAACCTGGCTCCTGAAGATAGAGAAGGCTTAGTTAATGAATATCACAATACAAACTACTCGGTTGTAGATATTGAACTAATTGACCGTATTTACTCTATTTTTTATCGTCAGAAAGTTTCCGATCTGCAGCGTCATGCATTTCATTGCTTAACATCGATTAGTAGCGCAGAGGCTACTGACCAAGGTGTCGAGTTAAGTTTACGTAATATGGCAGATGGGACTGATAGCACAAAGCAGTATGATCTTGTGATTTTGGCGACGGGTTATAAGCGAAAGCACTACAAAAAGCTGTTGGCTCCTATGGCTGAATATTTGGGGGATTTTGAGGTTGGCCGTGATTATCGTATTAAAACGGATGAACGCTGTGATGCTGCCTTGTATATGCAAGGGTTTTGTCAGTCTACACATGGTCTGAGTGATACGTTGCTGTCTGTTTTGGCGATTAGATCTGATGAGATAGCTGAGTCCTTGTATACACATTTGATTAAACAGCAATCCGGAGAAATGTTTTCTAGCTCGATTTTGGACACAGTAGAGTAAGCGAATACTTGGTAATTAGTTATAAATGTACAGTTACAATATTTTTGAGATATAGATATCAAAGGGTTTTTTGAAATGAGTTTTGATAATGAAAATGCAACATTTCGAGTGTTAGTTAATCACGAAGAGCAATATTCACTTTGGCCTGAGTATAAGACAATTCCTGGCGGGTGGCGTGATTCCGGATTCTTGGGGGATAAAGCAGCATGTCTCGAATATGTAAATAATAATTGGACTGATATGCGGCCGTTGAGTTTGCGAAAATTCATGCAGAAATCTACAGAATCTTTTGTGAACTGATAGTTATGCGCTGCCTTCCTAGCGAGGGAGGTAGTGCTTTTAGAATAAATATTTTACCTCTTGTTACCATAGATTTCTTGCGGATATCAAAAAGTAGAAATAGTTAGTTGATACCGTAATAGCCACATTACGAATGGTTTTCCTGTATTCGAATATGCCATATTTAGATGATTGGATATACATAAAGGAATTACGTTAGGGAATTGTATGAAACGCACCAACATTTTATTAGCAATGGGAGGAGGGGTTCAAATCAAGAGAATGAGGGCTTTGTTACTATTAGTTTTATGGGGGGGGCAATCTGTAGTTTGTGCCGAAGAGGTGTTTGATTTTGGTTCTAATGTGTTAACACTAGATACTTTGAAAATAGTAGATTCATTCCCAACTGAAAAAGCGGAAGGCCCTGTCGATGGATATGCAGCTAAGCGTAGTTCTTCTGCTACGAAAACCGATACCGCCATATTAAAGACACCCCAATCAATTTCAGTTGTGAGTAAGGAACAGCTTGAGGCCAGAAACGTAACAACGGTAGAGGAAGCGATTCGCTATACGCCCGGTGTAAGCGTCCCGAATGGTTATGATCCTCGTTATGATTGGTTAAGCTTGCGAGGTTTTTCCTCTTCAAGTCTTGTTTATAGAGATGGTCTTAAACTTACGTCAAGTTATTTTGGTAGTGCGCGGGTTGACCCTTATATGTTGGAGCGTGTAGAGGTGATTCGCGGTCCGATGTCAGTGCTGTACGGGCAGGGGTTACCCGGGGGATTTGTTAATGCTGTGACAAAAAAACCGGCTTACGATCCATTACAAGAAGTAAGAATAGATGTAGGTTCAAACAACTTTGTAAAGCTTGGAGGTGATTTTGGTGGCCAGTTAGATGATCTTGGTGATGTGCTTTATCGGTTGACGTTAGCGGGTAGCGAGACCGATACACAGGTCGACGAAAATTATCAAGAGCGCTTCTTTATTGCGCCATCAATATCTTGGCATATCAACAGCCGTTCTGATTTGACGTTATTTTCTTCCTATCAAAAAGATGACATCGTTAGTAGCTTTAACATACATACCTCGTCATATATGCCGGATCTTGTTGGCCGATTCGAAAAGGTGGCCAAATCGGTAGCAGGTATTTTTGGAGTAGATTTTTCAATACCTACTTACGATATAGAGCGAGACTTTTTTATTGGTGAGCCTGATTTTGACCAATTTAATAGGGTTTATTCATCGCTAGGCTATGAGTTTGTGCATGTTTTTAATGATGCTTGGTCATTTAAACAAAAATTCAGGTTTGATGATATTTCGCTAGATTATGACGTAATAAACACAATATTTGGAAATGTTGTTGATGGTACGCTACTCCGTAATTCTCTTAGTGTTGAAGAGTCAGTGCAAGGGGTGGGGCTAGATAGTTTTTTTCAGGGGGATTTTTTATTGGCTGGCATGGATCATACATTGCTGTTGGGCGTCGATGTAAAAATATCTCGTGCGGATGAGGTTCGTTTTGATGGTAATGCCCCGCCTTTGAGTTTTCTAAATCCTCAATATGGACTTCCTATTGATGATCTAACTTTAACCTATGATAGAGAGGTTGACAGTCATCAGGTTGGTGTTTATTTACAAAGTCAACTGGATGTGACTGCGCATCTACAGATGACGCTTGGTGGTCGTTATGACAAATTCAGCAATGATTCGAGTGGGGAGCGAACTAGTTCTGGAGAATATGTTGAATTTGATAATAGCTATAGTGATACAGCGTTCTCTGGTCGTGCAGGTTTTCTCTATCTCTTTGATGATGGCCTGGCACCTTACATTAGTTATAGCGAATCATTTAATCCAACCACAGATACGAATGAGTTGACTGGTGAAGCTTTTGATCCAGAGTTTGGTGAACAAATTGAGTTGGGTCTAAAATATCAGCCTCGGGACTCAGGCAGTTTCTTCGCAATGGCTGTTTACGATTTAACAAAAAAGAATGTGATTGTAAGTGACCAAAACAACGTTAAATATCAAACTGGGGAAATTAATGCCCTTGGTTTTGAAATGGAGGCAATGTTAAGTTTAGGATGGGGGCTGGATCTTAGAGCAAACTATACCTATACAGATGCCAAAGTAACAAAAACACTGAGAGCATGGGAAAAGGGGACACCTGTTTCACAGCAACCGAAGAGTAGTGCCGGGTTGTGGCTCGATTATACGAAACGATCAGGAATGCTTCGTGGAATGGGAATGGGAGTGGGGTTGCGATATACCGGGGAGAGTCGATATACACAAGATGTGACGACGGTATTCGATGCAAAAGCACAAATCGAGGCATTTGTACCCGCGGAATATGGCGCGATTTTTGATTTGGTTGAACCATTATTGGATAACGTTATTGGAGACCCTATTGTCACGGGAAAGAGCGAAAGTTATACCTTAATGGATATGAGTATGCACTATCAAACCGGGGGGCTAAAACTTGCGATGAATATTAATAATGTTCTCGATAAAGAGTATGACGCGTCCTGTGATGCGTTTACGTGTTTTTATGGGTATGGTCGAGAGATTAAGAGTAGTGCCACGTACAGTTGGTAATACCTTTGGTAAACCATATATGAAGTGAAATTTACAACTGATCGATAACTGTTGAGTGTAATGCAATAAAGGTATTACGTTGACCAACGCGGAATGAATTATGAGTAATGGTAAGTTAGTTATAGCACAACGTTTTATGAAATTGCCGGCTGAGAAACGAAAGTCATTTCTCGAGGCGCTAAAAAGTAAAAATTTGGATTTTGCTAATTTACCTATAGTTCCACAAGAAAACGGTACTGTCTCCACATTGTCTTATGCGCAGCAACGACAATGGTTTCTTTGGAAATTAGACTCAGAAAGTACGGCTTACCACATATCTCTTGGGCTGAGGTTGCGTGGTGATTTAAATATCGATGCGTTTCGCGACAGTATTAAAAAATTGGTTTTTCGCCATGACATTGCTCGCACTCAATTTTATGCTAATGATTTGGGGTTACCCGAACAACGAGTAGTGTCAGAATTATCTGTTGATGTCCCCTGTGTAGATTTACGAAATATTGAGCATCCAGAAGAAGCTGCTGAAGGTTACATTAACGATTTAATCAACAAGCCTTTTGATTTGCAACAGGATCCGCTTTTGCGAGTGTCACTCTTTAGGGTAAGTGACAATGAGCATCTGATGGTTAATGTGATGCATCATATTGTTTCTGATCATTGGTCAATGCAAATAGTATTAGCGGAATTTGTACAACAATATCAAGCATGGATGCAAGGTGACGTCGCTAGTTTGCCAGAAATGCCCATTCAGTATTCAGATTATGCAATATGGCAAAGAAATTGGATGGAGGCAGGGGAACAAGAGCGTCAACTGTCGTATTGGACAGGATTGCTAGGTAATGAACATCCGGTGTTGTCGTTGCCAACGGATTTTTTTCGTGATCCAGAAGTTGAATATAAAGCTGTGGAGTATGGTGTTAACTTTCCAGAGGCGTTGGATAAAAACCTAAGAGGTTTTGCACGTAGTAAGAATATGACGCCTTTTATGGTTTTTCTGACCGCATTTCAAATATTATTATATCGTTATACGGGGCAAGAGAGTATTCGTATCGGCATTCCAAATGCCAATAGGCATCGAGAGGAAACGGCTGGCGTTATTGGTTTTTTCGTAAATACTCAAGTCTTTCCTGTACAAATTTGTGGTTCTATTTCTTTTGATGATCTACTCGATCAATGCAAGGAAATAACGCAAGGTGCGCAGAAGCATCAAGATTTACCCTTTGATATTCTTGTTGATGCATTAAACCTAGAACGGAGTCTAGGTCATAACCCTTTGTTCCAGGTGATGTTTAATCACTTAGGACACGTTGGTAAAAAGACGCATGATATTCAAGGTCTGGAAGTCAGTTCACTAGAATTAGACAAGGGGTGTGCGCAATTTGACCTGACTTTAGAAACGCAAGCGTCATATGATGGCAAGTTATCGGCAATGTTTCGGTATGCAAAGGGGTTATTTAAGTTAGATACTATCGAGCGTCTTGCCGATCGTTACATTTCGATATTGAATCAGATGGTTCTTGATTCTAGTGTGGCGATCGGTGAGTTTGATATTCTTTCGGATCAGGAACGTCAACAGCTTTTTACGTTGGGTAGAGGTACTAAACCTAGTGTTGATCGAACTTCAATTCTAGAGGTGATTTCTGCCATGGGAGGGCGTGACCCTCACAAGGCAGCGGTTATAGAAGGGGATTCAGAACTCTCTTATCACCAACTTGAGGAACAGTCGAATCAATTAGCGCAGTATTTGCTAGCGCAGGGCGTTAAACCCGAAATGCATGTCGGTATCGCATTGCCGAGATGTGTTTCATTATTAGTGGCCTATCTTGGTGTGCTTAAAACCGGAGCAGCCTATGTGCCGTTAGATTTATCCTATCCAGAAAGTCGGTTAGCATATTTGGTTGACGACAGTGAAATGACGCACCTTATATCTGACTCAGATAATGTGCTAGGTTTTGCCGGGTCCGTCTCGCATCATAATATCGTATCTGTTCTCGATTCTCGCTCGTACAATGCGAAAAAGCCCGTTGGTATTAAGGTGTCCGCGGGTAATACCGCTTATGTTATCTATACCTCCGGTTCCACAGGACAGCCCAAAGGCGTGCAAATTACCCGTGGTGCGATTGCAATGCACTGCAAAGGTATTGGTCAGCGTTATGGTATGTCAGAAACATCACGAGAAATGATTTTTATGTCGTTCTCTTTTGATGGTGCGCATGAGCGTTGGATGACGGCATTAAGTCATGGCGGTAGTGTAATTCTTCGCGGTGAAGACATGTGGACGGTAGAAGAAACCTATAACCGACTACATCACCATGCTGTGACAGAGGTTACTTTCCCTCCAGTATATTTAAAGCAGTTAGCCGAGCACGCGAATGCAGTAGGTAATCCACCCGCAGTGAGAACCTATTGCTTTGGTGGTGATGCGATGTCTCGGGAAAGTTTTGATTTGGCGCGCCATGCATTAAAACCTAAATACTTCAAAAATGGTTATGGCCCTACAGAAACGGTTGTGACTCCGTTGTTGTGGGATGCAAGATCGGATACTGAAATTGTAGAAGGTTATGCTCCAATTGGTGTCCCTGTCGGTGAACGTACGGCTTATGTATTAAATCAAGATTTAAGCCTCACGTTACCCGGAGCGATTGGCGAGTTATATTTAGGAGGAGAGCTAGGTCTTGCGCGAGGTTACCTACGCCGTCCGGATCTAACGGCAGATCGCTTTGTTGCCAACCCTTTTGTTAGTCCAGATTGTCGTCAGGGCGAACGATTGTACCGAACGGGAGACCTTGTTCGTTGGAACACTGAGGGTCAGTTAGAATATTTGGGGCGAATAGATCATCAAGTTAAGATTCGCGGGTTTCGTATTGAATTGGGAGAAATTGAGTCCCAATTGTTGGCACAAGAAGGGATAAAACAAGCGGTTGTTGTTGCAGATGAAGGCACCTCAGGGACGCGATTGGTTGCATACATCTCATTGACTGCGGGAAGTTCACTGAATAATTCCACTGTCAGGAGTGTGCTCGGGGAAAGTTTGCCTGATTATATGGTTCCTGCGGTTGTTATGGTGTTGGATGCTCTACCGGTCAATAACAACGGGAAAATTGATCGAAAAGCGCTACCGGATGCTGTGTTTGAAAGCGCTATTGAATATGAAAAGCCGGTAGGAGGTGTTGAAGAAGACCTGGCAGAAATTTGGAAACAGGTGTTGGGTGTTGATCGGGTAGGGCGCTTTGATAACTTCTTTGAGTTAGGCGGAGATTCAATTATTAGCCTGAAAGTAATTTCTCAAGCTCGAACGAAAAAAATTCACTTGGAAGTGCGTCAGATTTTTCAATGTCAAACTATTCAGTCTTTAGCTGAAGCAATTTCAACACAAGATAGCTCTGCGCTGAGTCAACACACAATTGAAAAATTAGCTGAACCTTCAAGCGTTTTGTCGTTTGCGCAGCAGCGTCAGTGGTTTTTGTGGAAGTTGAACCCAAAAAGCGATGCATACCATATTTCAGGAAGCTTACGACTGATTGGTGATTTGAATAAAGGCGCATTAGAGGAAAGTTTTTCCTATTTGGTATCCCGTCATACGTCGTTACGTACTGTCTTTAAGGAAGATAATGAGGGGAATAGTTGGCAAGAAGTATTGCCAGAAGCTGGCTTAGCTCTGGTGTATCAAGATCTAGCCGACCTATCTGAAAACGATAAGGAAACCGAAACAGATCGAGTGGTCGCGGAATTAACGAAAAGACCATTCGATTTGACCACTGGCCCTTTGATACGCGTAGGCTTGCTGAAATGTGAGAAAAACGAGCACCTCCTTGTTGTGGTTATGCATCATATTATCTCTGATGCTTGGTCAATGGAGATAATCACTCGAGAATCGATGACGAGCTATTATCATCTTGCTTCTGGACAGCCAATACTCTTGGCTCCCATTGATATTGATTATTCGGATTACGCGCAATGGCAGCATGATTGGTTTACCGCTGAAGAAGAAAAGAAGCAATTGGATTATTGGACGTCACAGTTAGGCGATGAACATCCCGCTTTATCATTGGCAACAGATTTACCTCGGCGTTCGGATGGGGTGTATACAACAAGCAATCACTTCGTTGATTTATCACCTACGCTAAGTTCTCAGTTGCAACAATTTTCTAAGGATAATGGACAAACATTATTTTCGGTGTTGTTGGCAAGTTGGCAGTTATTGTTGAATCGCTATAGTGGGCAGAGTGACATTCGTGTGGGTGTGCCGATTGCAAATAGACATAATGCTCAGACACAAGATGTAGTGGGTTTCTTTATTAATACGCAGGTTATGCGTACGCTTATAACACCGGATATGTTGGTCAGTGACGTGCTTGGCAAAGTTAAAGAGGCGGTGGTCGGCGCCCAGGCCTATCAAGATCTGCCTTTTGAGAAATTGGTTGATGCGTTGCAACTTGATAGGAATTTGGGGCACCAACCACTATTTCAGGTGATGATGAGTCATCGTCGAGAAGACGATGCCAGTATGGTTTCACTAACAGGGCTTGAAATTGAAACGGTTGCCTTAAGTGGTCAAAATACACAATTTGATTTGGTGTTGTACACACATGAAAAATCCGATAAACGAATTGGCTTTGAGTTGACGTATGCGAGCGAGCTATTTAGTAACGGTCGGATAACGGAATTTTCAGATTTTTATGTCGGTATTTTGGAAGGCATACTGTCAAAGTCAGATGAGATGGTGTCTGAGTTTATCCGCTTAGATGCAAAAACAGAATTAGACATTATTCGACAGTGTAGCAATACAAATACACACCCGTATAAAAATACAATACACGAAGTTATCGCACAGCAGTCAGTTATATCGTCGAACGAGATAGCACTGATATTTGAGGGGGATTCTCTTACCTATTCGACATTAAATAAACGATCAAATCAACTTTCCCATTATCTGATATCCGAGAATGTTAAACCCGAGGATAAAGTCGGTATCGCACTAGATCGTAGTATTGAAATGGTGATTGGCTTACTAGCAATAATGAAGGCTGGTGCTGCTTATGTGCCAATAGACCCTTCATTACCCGTGGGTAGAATGGAATATATAATTGACAATAGTGGCTTGTCATTATTGTTAAGTCATAGCCATTTGTTTGATCGGTTACCCATTATTAACACGGTCAATAATGTTGTTACTATTGTTGAGTTGGATCGTCTGGATAGCCATAGCTATTCTGACGTCAACCCGGATGTGGCGTTAATACCGGAAAGCGTTGCGTATGTCATCTATACATCTGGTTCTACAGGCCAGCCTAAAGGCGTAGCTAATACACACAAAGCAATTTATAACCGGCTTGCTTGGATGCAGCAAGCATATCAACTTACAAAAAATGATAATGTACTTCAAAAAACCCCTTTTGGATTTGATGTGTCAGTGTGGGAGTTTTTTTGGCCTTTGATGTACGGAGCCAAACTTGTTGTTGCTAGTCCGGGTGTGCACCAAGACCCTAAAAAACTTATCGACCTGATTTCTGAACGAGAGATTTCAACACTGCATTTTGTACCGTCAATGCTTCAGGCTTTTATAGCAGAAGTCGATGCGGCTACATGTACCTGTATTAAAACTATTGTTTGTAGTGGTGAAGCGTTAGCTGCAGAGGTGCAATCAGAAGCATTGCGTAAACTGCCTCAAGCAAAACTCTATAATTTGTATGGCCCAACAGAGGCGGCTATTGATGTCACTCATTGGACTTGCGATGGTGATGCAGAGCGCTCAGTGCCTATCGGTAGCCCTATATCTGACACATCTACGTTGGTGTTGGATAGTAGTTTGAATATAGTGCCTCGCGGTGTTGTTGGCGAGTTGTACCTTGGTGGTATAGGGCTAGCTCGGGGATACGTAAATCGAGCAGATTTAACAGCAGAACGGTTTATTGCTAACCCATTTAGTAGTACTCATTTTGATGGGGGAGAACGATTATATCGTACGGGTGACCTTGCTCGGTGGAATACCAATAATCAATTAGAGTATTTAGGCCGAATTGATCATCAAGTGAAAATTCGAGGATTCCGTATTGAATTGGGAGAGATAGAAGCCCAATTGCTGGCTCAGAGAGACATACAGGAAGCAGTGGTCGTAGCTGGTGAAGGCCCTTCCGGGACCCGGCTAATCGCTTATATCTCCTTGATTCACGAATCAGATATTGAAAGTGAGACGATTAAAAATGTATTGAGTGAAGAGGTGCCTGACTACATGGTGCCTACTCGAATTATTGTCTTAGAGAACTTACCTCTTAGTAATAATGGAAAAATCGATCGTAAAGCGCTGCCAAAAGTTACTTTTGAAAGTACAACGGCATATGCCAAGCCAGAAGGGGAAGTTGAAAAGAGGCTGGCTGAGATTTGGCAAAAAGTCTTGGATGTTGGTGTTGTTGGTAGATTTGATAACTTTTTTGACCTTGGTGGGGACTCTATTGTTAGCTTGCGGGTCATTTCTCAAGCACGCACTAAGGGTTTGCATGTAGAAGTACGTGATATATTTGAGAACCAAACGCTTGAAGCGTTAGCAGAAGTGATATCTCAACAAGATGAAGGCAAGTTAAGTACCCATACGATAGATAAACTAGCAGAACCATCCAAACTGTTGTCTTTTGCGCAGCAACGACAATGGTTTTTATGGAAGTTATCTCCAAAAAGTAACGCTTACCATATACCTGCGATTTTGCAATTGACAGGTCAATTAGATATCGATGCGTTAGAGAAGAGTTTTTCAAACTTAATTGCACGCCATGAATCTTTACGAACTATTTTTAAAGAAGATGAGCAGGGAGAAAGTTGGCAAGAGGTTTTGCCTGAAGCATTGTTTTCAATCGAGCATTCGGATTTACGCGAATATAAGAACGATGTTTTATCGGAAGTATTTCAAGAAAAACAGAGTGGGGTAATCTCTACTTTAACGCAAACCCCTTTTGACCTGGGCAAAGGGCCTTTGTTACGCGTTGGTCTGCTAGCGTTGTCCGAGAACAAACATCAACTTATAGTGGTGATGCACCATATTATTTCTGATGCATGGTCAATGGAAATCATTACCCGTGAATCCATGGCGCATTATTATCAATTGGTATCCAATACACCGTTAATGTCATCACCGATTGATATCCGTTATTCTGATTATGCCGCATGGCAGCATGATTGGTTTTTGGGCGAAGAAGAAAAACGTCAAATGGATTATTGGCTTGCCCAATTAGGTGATACGCACCCCGTATTATCAGTGCCTACCGATTATCCGCGAACGGTAGAAGGTGTTTACACAACGCAAGTACTCGCGTTGGATTTTTCGGACGATCTTAGTCAACAGTTGAACCGCTATGCTAAATCAGAAAGCCAGACAGTATTCTCTTTGTTGTTAGCTGGTTGGCAGTTGTTGTTAAACCGCTATACAGGATTGAACGATATTCGTGTTGGTGTGCCTATTGCTAATAGGCATCATGCGCAAACGCAAGACTTGGTAGGGTTTTTTATTAATACGCAAGTTATGCGTACGGTTATTCTCCCGCAAATGACGGTTAATGATGTCAGGCTGAGTGTTAAAGAAGCAGTTTTGGGCGCGCAAGCACATCAAGATTTACCTTTTGAGAAATTGGTAGATGCGTTAAATCTTGACCGAAATCTAGGGCAGCAACCTTTGTTTCAGGTGATGATGAATCATCAGCGTATTCGAAATAACGATGTTGTTGGTCTGCCAGATCTGGCTGTAGAAAGCATTCCACTGGATGGTCAGAATGCACAATTTGATTTGGTACTTAATACACAAGAAAAAGATGGCAATCAATTTGGTGTTGAATTCACCTACGCTAAAGAACTATTCTCCCCTGAAACCATCGCATTGTTAGCCGAACGATATATTACGGTTATTGCCACGTTTATTGATGACCCAGATACCTTAGTTTGTGATTGTGATTTGTTATCGCTGCAAGAAAACCAACGACTGATGGCGCTGGGGCGAGGTACAGACCCATGCTCGAATGGCACCCCAATCGTCGACGTGATTTCTGCAATGGGAGAGATCCACCCCCATAAGTCAGCTGTTATCGAAGGAGATGCAGAGCTTACATATCTCCAACTTGAAGAACAATCGAATCAAGTAGCGCATTACTTGTTAGCTCAGGGTGTTAAACCAGAAATGCATGTTGGCATTGCATTGCCGAGGTGTATTTCTTTATTGGTCGCTTATCTTGGTGTTCTAAAAACCGGGGCGGCCTATGTACCGTTAGATTTATCCTATCCAGAAAGTCGGTTAGCATATTTGGTTAACGATAGTGAAATGGCTCACCTTATATCTGATTCCGATAGTGTGTTAGGTTTTGCTAAGTCTGTTACGCATCACAATATCGTATCGATTATTAGCTCTTATTCACACTCTCAATCTCAATCATACAGTGTAGAAAAGCCTGTTGGCATAAGTGTGTCAGCAGATAATACCGCTTATGTTATCTATACCTCGGGTTCCACTGGGCAGCCTAAAGGCGTGCAAATTACCCGTGGAGCGATTGCAATGCATTGTAAAGGTATTGGGCAGCGCTATGGGATGTCAGAAGCATCACGAGAAATGATTTTTATGTCGTTCTCTTTTGATGGGGCACACGAGCGTTGGATGACGGCGTTAAGTCATGGTGGTAGTGTCATTCTACGTGGTGAAGACATGTGGACGGTAGAAGAGACTTATAACCGATTACATCACCATGCTGTGACAGAGGTTACTTTTCCTCCCATATATTTAAAGCAGTTAGCAGAGCATGCGAATGCAGTCGGAAACCCACCCGCAGTGAGAACGTATTGCTTTGGTGGTGATGCGATGTCTCGGGAAAGTTTTGATTTAGCGCGCCATGCCTTAAAACCTAAGTACTTCAAAAATGGGTATGGCCCAACAGAAACGGTTGTGACCCCGTTGTTGTGGGATGCGGGATCGGATACTGAAATTGTAGAAGGTTATGCCCCTATCGGTGTTCCCGTCGGTGAACGTACGGCTTATGTATTAAATCAAGATTTAAGTCTCACGTTACCCGGAGCGGTTGGTGAGTTGTATTTGGGAGGAGAGCTAGGTCTTGCGCGAGGTTACCTACGTCGCCCTGATTTAACAGCAGATCGTTTTGTTGCCAACCCCTTTGTTAGTTCAGATTGTAGTCAGGGCGAACGGTTGTACCGAACAGGAGATCTTGTTCGTTGGAACACTGAGGGTCAATTAGAATATTTGGGGCGAATAGATCATCAAGTTAAGATTCGAGGGTTTCGTATTGAATTGGGAGAAATTGAATCCCAATTGTTGGCTCAAAAAGGCATAAAACAAGCCGTTGTTGTTGCAGGTGAAGGGCCCACAGGGACGCGGTTAGTTGCCTATATCTCATTGTCTCAAGAAAGCTCACTGGATAATTCCAGTGTCAGGAGTGTGCTCGGCGAGAATCTACCTGATTATATGGTACCTGCGGTTGTCATGGTATTAGATGCTTTACCGGTAAATAACAACGGAAAAATTGATCGAAAAGCGTTGCCTGAAGCTGTATTTGAAAGCGCAGCGGAGTATGAAGTTCCAGAAGGAACAACAGAAGTAGACCTAGCGGAAATTTGGAAAAATGTACTGGGTGTAGATCGTGTTGGGCGCTTCGATAACTTCTTTGAATTGGGCGGAGATTCAATTATTAGTTTGCAGATTGTTGCTCGCATGCGCCAATCGGGATATTTGCTTACTCCTAGGCAAATGTTTGAAAAGCAAAGCATTGCTGAATTAGCTGCAGTGCTTGTTCGTAGTGAGGATATTTTCGATATCGTACAAAATGTGTCGGGGGTGGTCGACTTATTGCCGATTCAGCAATCGTTCTTTACGACGGAATTGACGGAACGCTCACATTGGAATCAGGCGGTATTGCTTTGTAGTCAAGATAGGTTAGATATAGGAGCCGTACAACGAGCGATAGAAGCGGTTGTGGAACTTCATGATGCTTTACGACTTCGTTACTCACGTCTAGAGTCTGGAGCCTGGGTGCAGGCATACCAAGACTATAATATTGATATGTGTCGTGACTATCTTTGGACGAATGATGTGGCGATTGCCGGTATCGAAGGCGTTTGTCAGGAAGCGCAGTGTAGCCTTGATATTACACAAGGGCCGCTTATGCGAGTGGTTGCTATGCAGGTTGAGGATGGTAGCGCACGTCTGTTTTTTGCGATTCATCATTTAGTCATCGACGGTGTTTCATGGCGAATTTTGCTAGAAGACTTTCAAACGGCCTATTATCAGCTGGTCAATGGTCAGTCTGTTGCACTTCCTTCCAAAAGCAGTAGTTATCAGCAGTGGGCCAAGGAAATTACAGAATATCCAACACATTATTCTCACGAGTATGAGTATTGGACAACATTGCTTGGCGCGAGTAATGAGCTACCAAAAGATGATACAACAATAAGTAACCCTGAAAGCAAGGGAAAACAAACTCTCGGTGTTCAGCGTATTACTATTGGTTTGGATAAAGAGAAAACAGAGGCGCTGTTACAAGATGTACCTGCCGCTTATCGTACCCAGATTAATGACGTGTTATTAACGGCATTGTCTCGTGCATTACATCAGTGGACGGGGGAGCCAAGAGTTTTAATTGATCTTGAGGGGCATGGAAGAGAAGACATAAATGCACGAATTGATTTAAGTCATACTGTTGGGTGGTTTACGAGTTTGTTTCCTTTGGCGCTTGATGGACGCGGAACCTATGCGGAAGGCTTAACACGCGTTAAAGAAGACTTACGATCCCTACCGAACAAAGGGGTTGGGTTTGGCGCATTTAAGTACTATGGGTCACAAGAGCAAAAAGATACATTAGCCTTGTTGCCAGCTGCACAGGTCGTTTTTAATTACCTCGGTCAAATGGATAACAGCTTCAATGAAGCAAGTCTTTGGCAGCCAGCAGAAGAGAAGACAGGAAATGCAACAGCACTAAGTACACCATTAAGCCATGCAGTTTCTATAAATGGAGGGATTTTGGGTGGAGAGCTTACGTTGGAAATTGCCTATCATTCTGATGACTTCAATCAGGCCACCGTTGAAATGTTTGGCTCACTATTTACTAAAGAGCTGCAAGAATTAATTGCGCACTGTACCTCAGGGGTGAGGGGGTTAACTCCCTCCGATGTCCCACTTTCTAAACTTGATCAGGGTGAAATTGATGCGTTGTCTTTGGATGTCGCAAATATAGATGATATTTACCCATTGTCGCCGATGCAAAAGGGAATGTTGTTCCATAGTTTGTATGCGCCGGAAGGTACGGCATATCTAAATCAACTTCGATTAGATATGGCGGACTTGGACGAGGAAAAGTTCAAAGCAGCCTGGCAGCAGGTAGGGAATCGTCATGGTGTCTTGCGCACAGGGTTTATTACTGATCGTGAGGAGCCTTTGCAGTACGTAGCTAAATCCGTAGAGATACATTGGCGCTCTCTTGATTGGTGTAATAAAACAATTGATGATCTTGCTGTTGGTCATGAGGTAGCGTTAGCTGCATTAGCAAAGTCTCAGCTAGAGCAAGGTTTAGCATTAGAAGAGCCTGGGCTGTCTCGTGTTATTGTTATTCAATTAACTGATAATACTCACCACCTAATCTGGACGAACCATCATTTATTATCCGATGGATGGAGTTTGTCACGCCAGATGGGTGAAGTGTTGATGGCATATGAAGGCCATACGTTACCGCCTGTGCAATCGCAATATAGAGATTATATAGCCTGGTTGGAAAAACAAAACCACCAAGAGAACCTAATTTACTGGCAACAACAGGTCGATTTATTAGATGCCCCGACGTATTTGTCCGGCGCACTATCTGATGGAAAGCCCGTTGAGCAACAAAGTAATGTCGAGCAGAAAAGTACCGTCGATAAAACCTACGAAGAGTATGCAATTTCGTTAAGTGAACAGGACACTGAAAGGCTTCAGGCTTTTAGTCAGAACAATCACGTTACTGTGAATACCTTAGTGCAAGGTATTTGGTCTTTGTTAATTAGCCGATATACAGGTCAAGACAATGTCTGTTTTGGTGCGACAACATCGGGAAGGCCCACAGATCTACCGTTTGCTGAAGAAAGTTTGGGTATGTTTATTAATACCATTCCAGTGATTACTGAAATAAAGCCCGGCATGGAGGTTAGGAATTGGTTGCAGGAGTTGCAGCGCATTAGTTTGAACAGTCGCGATTATGAATATACTCCGCTGTATGATATTCAGAAGCTTGCGGCTAAACGTATGGAGCTTGGGAAAGAAGGATTGTTTGATAACATCCTAGTATTTGAGAACTACCCCATTGCAGAAACAATGAAGGAGGTTGCCCCCAAGAAAACACAGTTCGCAATTAGGGACATCCGCGAGGAAACTAATTTCGCCCTAACGGTATTGTTTAGTTTGGCAGAGGGTGGGACTCTCAATGTTGGTTGCAAACATGACTTATCTGTTATTAGTCGAAAGGTAATCGTTAAGTTATTCACTCAGTTCACCCATGGGCTGATGAGCCTTACTCAGGGAGAAACTCAGTATGTATCAGACGTAGAGTTTGTGACTCAAGAAGAGCGAGCTGCCTTATATAAGAACAGTATCAACGAGCACAACTTTACTTATGAAAAGCCTATCCATGCTTGCATTACGGAGCAAGCAACAAAAACACCAGAAGCCATAGCCCTTATATTTGAGAATAAAGCATTAAGTTATGCAGAGTTAACTACCGAATCCAATCGATTGGCGCATTACTTAGTATCAAAAGGGGTGCGACCTGAGGATAGTGTTGGAATAGCTGTCGAACGTAGCGTCGAAATGGTGGTCGGTTTATTGGCGATCATCAAAACGGGAGCGGCCTATGTTCCTATAGACCCGGCACTGCCATCTGCTCGTATGGAATACATAATCGATAACAGTGGTCTAACGTTGTTATTGAGTCAGTCTCATATAGAAAATACGCTGCCTGGTAAGAATAAAATACCAGGGGTTAGCGTTATTTCGTTAGATACACTCGATACTCAGGGGCACTCGAAAACTGACCCTGAAGTTGCATTGTCCTGTGAAAGTGCAATGTATGTTATTTATACCTCTGGGTCGACAGGTCAACCAAAAGGGGTCGTGAATACTCATGGTGCGTTGTATAACCGCCTTTCCTGGATGCAAGAGGCCTACGGTTTAACAGAAAATGATAACGTTCTGCAAAAAACGCCATTTGGGTTTGACGTGTCAGTGTGGGAGTTTTTCTGGCCATTAATGGTAGGTGCTAAATTGGTGGTTGCGAGCCCTGGTATTCATCAGGAGCCGCAAAAACTCATTGATGTAATTAACAACAATCGCATCACAACGCTGCACTTTGTACCCTCAATGTTGCAAGCGTTTATTGTTGAGCCAACAGTGAAAAGTTGCGAGTCGTTAAAAACCATTGTGTGTAGTGGTGAGGCATTACCTGCAGAAGTACAAGCAGATACGTTAAGCAGATTGCCGCAAGCAAACCTTTACAATTTATATGGGCCAACGGAAGCCGCTATTGATGTGACTCATTGGACGTGTAATGGCGATGCAAATAGCGCTGTACCTATAGGTCGTCCGATTTCTGATACATCGACATTTGTATTGGATAGTGCCCTGAATATTGTGCCTCACGGTGTTGTAGGTGAGTTGTATCTTGGTGGTGCTGGATTAGCAAGGGGATATGTTAATCGACCTGGATTAACAGCAGAGCGTTTTGTCGCTAACCCCTTTAGTGACACCACTTCAGAGGTTGGTGGTAGATTGTATCGGACAGGGGATCTAGTACGTTGGAATACTGAAAATCAGTTGGAGTATATTGGAAGAATCGATCACCAGGTCAAAATCAGAGGTTTTCGTATTGAATTGGGAGAAATTGAATCACAATTACTTGTACAACCGGAGGTAAGAGAATCAGTTGTGGTGGCCGATACTGATGGAGCAGGAACACGGTTGGTGGCGTATATTTCGTTAGTAAAAGGCAGCGCCATCAATACTGACATTCTTAAATCTGTTTTAAAAGATGGGCTACCGGAGTACATGGTGCCATCCATTATTATTGAGTTGGACACGCTGCCTTTAAATAATAATGGCAAGATAGATCGCAAGTTATTACCAAAATTAGCTTTTGAGCGGGCGAATGAGTACGTTGCACCTGTAGGGGAGGTAGAAATAACTCTGGCGGAAATTTGGCAGACGGTACTGGGTATTGAAACGGTAGGTCGGATTGATAATTTCTTTGAATTAGGGGGCGACTCGATTATTAGCTTACAAATAGTCGCTCGAGTACGCCAAGCGGGTTATTTGTTAACACCACGACTAATGTTTGAAAAGCAAAATATAGCTGAACTTGCTGCAGGTTTGGTGCGCAGTGAAGATGTGTTTGATATTGAACAAACTGTTTCTGGAGATGTTGACCTTTTACCAATACAACAAGCATTTTTTGAAAAAGACATGGTGGAACGATCCCATTGGAATCAGGCTGTTTTGTTATCCAGCCTGGAAATTTTAGATTCCCACGCTATTCGACAAGCGTTTGATGCCATCATCGAACATCATGATGTGTTGCGTATGAATTACCAGCGCTTAGAATCTGGAGATTGGGGACAACGTTATCAAGAGTACTCTGCGACGCAGTTTGATGACGGCTTGTGGCAGAAAAATGTGACACTTGATGGTATTGAGGCGTTATGTGAACTAGCTCAGAGTAGCCTTGATATTACCGCCGGTCCACTGGTTCGTGTTGTTGCTATGAATGTGGATGATGGTAGCGCACGTCTTCTTTTTGTTATTCATCACTTGGTTGTCGATGGGGTATCTTGGCGTATTTTATTGGAAGACTTCCAAGTCGCTTATCAACAAGCAGTTGTAAAACAATCAGTAGGGTTGCCTCTCAAGAGTAGCAGCTACCAGCGTTGGGCAAAAGAAATGCTGACGTATCCTGCTCAGAATCCAGAGGAATTTCACTATTGGCAATCATTATCTGGTATCAGCGCTAAGCTACCTAAGGACGTGTCTTTTGCGAATGATCATCAAGCGTTAACCTTAGTGGATAGCCGTAGTATTGATGTTGTGTTAAATGCGCAGGAAACCGAAGCATTGTTACAGGATGTCCCCGCAGCGTATCGAACACAAATTAATGATGTGTTATTAACAGCATTAGCGCGGGCACTGGCGGATTGGGTTGGTGAACCCCGAGTACTTATCGATGTAGAGGGGCATGGTCGGGAAGATATTAATGAGAGAATTGATCTGAGTCGTACTATTGGTTGGTTTACTAGCCTGTTTCCAATAGCACTCGATGGTAGCGGTACCCCAGAAGAAGGTTTAAAGCGCGTTAAAGAAGCGCTGCGCGCGTTACCCAATAAAGGCGTTGGATTTGGTGCGTTTAAATATTATGGCTCTGATTCAGAGAAAATGGCGTTATCACAATTGCCAAAAGCGCAACTACTGTTTAACTATTTAGGGCAAATGGATAGTGGGTTTAATAATGAAGGTTTACTGAGCGTAGCGAAAGAATCGGCGGGAAATGCCGTGGGTAGCAATAGGTCTAACGGACATGCAATCGAAATTAACGGTGGAATTCTAGGAGGGGAGTTAACGCTTAATATACGCTATTCACCTGCTGAGTTTACCGATAATAATGTTACAAAATTTGGGAACCTATTGGCAGATGGTTTAAGAAAATTGATTGCCCACTGTACATCGGGGGCAAAAGGCCTAACGCCATCGGATGTACCTTTATCAAAGTTAACTCAGGTGGAACTGGATGCATTGCCGCTAGTGTTGGGTAATATTGAAGATATATACCCATTGTCACCTATGCAACAAGGCATGCTATTTCACAGTTTGTACGCACCGCAGGGCAGTGCGTATCTGAACCAGTTGCGATTAGATATTATTGACCTTGATGAATCCAGGTTTAAAGATGCCTGGCAATATATTGCTAATCGCCATAGCGTGTTGCGCACAGGATTTCTTACAGAAAGAGAGGTGCCGTTACAATACGTAGAGCGTGTTGTTGATCTGCCATGGGTTGTTGAGGACTGGGATGGTTGTGAAAACTCAGAAGAAGAGAATGATGATAAATTAGATGCACTAGCCAACGCTGAGTTGTCGCGGGGGTTAGCGTTGAATCAGGCTGGGTTATCACGGGTTGTTGTTATACGCCTGGATGGGAGTACGCATCATTTGATTTGGACGAATCATCACATATTGTCCGATGGATGGAGTCTCTCTCGTCAAATGGGAGAGGTATTAATGGCTTATGGGGGGCATCAATTACCACCTGTTCAGGGGCAGTATCGAGACTATATTGCTTGGTTAGAATCACGGAATCACGAGGATAACCTGGCGTATTGGAATGAGCAGGTTGAGCAACTGGATAGTGCTACTTATTTGACGGCTGCATTGCCAGTATCTGATGAAGCAGGCCACAAGGAATTTGCATTAACGTTAACGGATGTTCAAACGCAATCATTACAAACGTTCAGTCAGCAGCACCGAATCACTGTTAATACTCTGGTGCAAGGAGCATGGTCGTTATTGTTAAGTCGTTATTCGGGGCAGCGTACGGTTTGTTTTGGTGCGACAACATCAGGACGCCCAACCGATTTGGCTAATGCAGAAGAAACGTTGGGAATGTTTATTAATACCATACCAGTCATTAACGAAATAAAACCCGAATCAACGATTAGTGATTGGTTGAAAGAGCTACAGCTAATCAATTTATCCAATAGAGAGCATGAATATACTGCGTTATCAGATATTCAAAAAATGGCGGAAAAGCGTGTAGGGTTAGGTCAGTCTGGGCTATTTGATAATATTATTGTATTTGAAAACTATCCTATATCCGAAACATTAAAAGAGCTTGTTCCTGGAAAAACACAATTCTCAATCAGAGGTAATCGAGAAGAGACAAACTTCTCTCTTGTGTTAGGCCTTAGTTTGGGTAAGCAGCTGGAGACGAAATTTAGTTATATATCTTCTGATATTTCTTCAACTGCCGTTGAGACAATTGCGAGGCAATTAGTAGGGTTGTTGGAGTCTATGGTATTAGATGGGGATACGAAGTTGTTCCATTTTGATGCCCTATTACCAGAGCAACGTGAGGGACTGATGGTGCAAGCGGAATCTACCGCTATGCCGCATTTACCAATGGTGGAGCGCATTGCATCAATGGGTAGAGCTGATCTTGATAAGGCAGCTGTTATTGAGGGGGATACAACGTTAAGTTATAGGGAGTTAGAGGCGCAATCAAACCGACTAGCCCACTACTTAATTGATCAAGGGGTGTTACCTGAAATGCGTGTGGGTATTGCATTACCGCGAAGTGTTTCACTGCTTACTGCCTATTTAGCGGTACTTAAAACGGGTGCGGTATATGTACCTTTGGATTTGTCGTATCCAGAAAATCGCTTGGCTTATCTGGTGGCTGATAGCAATATGACACATATAATTGGCCATTCAGATGAGACCTTTACATTTGCTGAAGGCGTTCAACATCATAATTTACAGTCTGTTGTGTGTGCTGATCAATACAGTATATCTGATGTATTTAACGTGAAGATTGCAGCGGAAAATGCGGCGTATATTATTTACACATCTGGGTCTACAGGGCAACCCAAAGGAGTGGTCGTTTCTCGTGGGGCAATCGCAATGCATTGTGAGGGTATTGGGAAGCGTTACGGTATGTCATCATCATCGAGGGAGATGATCTTCATGTCGTTTTCATTTGATGGTGCGCATGAACGCTGGGTAACAGCGTTAAGCCATGGTGGTACTGTTATTATGCGTGGTGACGCGCTGTGGACGGTGGAAGAGACGTATAATATGTTACATCATTATGCGATATCTGAAGTTACGTTCCCTCCCGTGTATTTGCAGCAACTTGCCGAACATGTTGATGCCGTAGGTAACCCTCCGCCTGTTAGAACTTATTGTTTTGGGGGCGAGGCAATGTCAAGAGAAGGCTTCGACCTCGCGCGCCGCGCATTGAAGCCTTATCAGTTTATAAATGGTTATGGTCCAACGGAAACGGTTGTAACGCCATTGTTGTGGCGTGCAACACCTCAAACAGAAATAGCAGAAGGGTACGCTCCCATTGGTACACCAGTTGGTGATCGTACGGCTTATGTTCTCAATCCAGATCTTAGCATGGCGTTACCAGGGGTTATTGGAGAGCTTTACCTCGGAGGAGAGTTGGGTCTTGCTAGGGGGTATCTGAACCGTCCAGATTTAACAGCTGAACGCTTTATTGCCAATCCGTTTAGTGCCGCCGATTCCTCCCTGGGGGAGCGCCTATATCGCACTGGAGATCTGGTTCGCTGGAATGTTGATGGTCAGCTGGAATATATGAGCCGTATTGATAACCAAGTGAAAATTCGGGGTTTCCGTATTGAACTGGGAGAAATTGAATCTCAGCTATTAGCACAGCCGAGGGTTAGAGAGGCCGTTGTTGTTGCTGATGAGGGGAAGGGAGTTTCCCGACTTGTGGCTTACGTTTCATTGGCCATTGATAGGGATCAAAATATCACATTAACCAGCTCGGAAATAAAGGCGTTGTTAAGTAACACGCTTCCAGATTATATGGTGCCATCAGTTGTTATGGTATTGGATGCATTACCTCTTAACAACAATGGTAAAGTGGACAGAAATGCACTACCTAAAGCCGTATTTGAAAGTAGTCGAGATTATGTTGCTCCAGAAGGAGAGGAAGAGATAGCCATCGCAGAGATTTGGCTAGAGGTGCTTGGTGTCACACGGGTTGGGCGCTATGATAATTTCTTCGAGCTAGGCGGAGACTCGCTATTAAGTTTAAAAGCGATTAACAAAATACGAAATTGTGAATTGATATCCTTGGCACCGAATTTACGAGACCTGATGCTGAAGCCAACAATCGCTGACTTGATGAGTATTAACGATGCGGGTGAAAGCCGTGCAGCTGAAAACAATGCAATAGGAAAGGGTGCATTAGCAACAGCTTCGCCATTAATGGCGTTAAATACCATTGATTCTGAATTGCCAAATTTGTTTTGTGTTCATGCTGTGTTTGGTACCGTATTTGACTACAACAATCTTGCAAAATCATTGGCCGGACAGTATTCAGTATGGGGTATTCAGTCCCGTATGCTAATTAATCCACAGTGGTCAGATAGCTCGCTTGAGCAGATGGCAACGGATTATGTCGAGTGTATGCGACAGAAACAGCCTAAAGGCCCTTATCGACTATTGGGATGGTCTCTAGGGGGAGGTTTGGCAGTGATGATGACAGCAATTCTGGAGCAGCAAGGAGAGAAGGTGGAATGGCTTGGGTTAGTTGATAGCTACGTTCCCAAACCGTTTGATGCTGTGCAATTGGCAGCGTTTAAAGAGGGACAGGCCAGAGAGTTGGTGGATTTTATTAACCTGAATTTTCCAACATTACCACGGGCAGATCTACCGTCCATGTTGATTGATGCTATTGAAATGGATATAGAGTTAAATCGGGCGCAATCTCAGAGAATCTTGCAAGAAGTGATTGAGTTTTGTAATGTAAATAATCTAACGAGTTCTGGTTTTGATGCCGTGGAATTAGCCCATGTTTTCCTCATTACTTGGCATTTGAAACAATTGTCCGTGCAGGTGTCTCGATTACCCGAGGTGAATGCCCCCCCCTTTAGTTGGTGGATTAATGAGCGACAGGATGAAAGTGAGCTATTTGAGCAGCAAATTGGTAAGAAATGCGCGCAAAAGCACTTTGTTGGAGACGACCATTTCACGATTCTGGATGAACGGAAGTTTATTACTGACTTACAGGACTGTTTGGATCTGATTGAATCTGTATAATCTTAGGCAAAGCCGCTGGAGTAATCTGCAAGAAGACCAGCGGCATCATCTCCGTATTGATGTTTTGCTACTATAAGGTCGGTTCACCGTATTATGAAAAAACCGTTGTCCGCTGTCGCTTTATTGTTGGTTGGGTCATTGTTGTCTTGGCTATTATTAACAACGAAAGAAAAACCGGTACCACAACCCGTTGTTAATGCTGCCACTCCAGTGGTGGATATCGTGTACGCGCAACCGGCAACTCACCAACTATATGTTTATACCCAAGGTACTGTGCAGCCTGCTAAGGAAATTGATGTTGTTACTCAGGTGTCCGGCATTGTAGAAGCGATTGCGCCTGAATTTGCGAATGGTGCTTTTTTTCAAAAAGGTCAGCACTTACTCAATATTGAAGATGCTGATTATCGGTTTGCCTTAATTCGCGCAGAAGCAAATGTTGCCGAAGCCGAGCAAGTGCTGGCAGTAGAGCGGGCTCGGGCGGCTCAAGCGGTGAGGGAGTGGCGTGACCTTGGTCAGGAGGATGCTAATGCGCTTTCACTACGCAAACCACAGTTAGCAAGTGCACTGGCAAAGTTACGTGCTGCCGAGGCAGGTCGTGATGAGGCACAGCTAAACCTCGATAGAACCCATGTTAAAGTACCTTTTAATGGGCGAGTGCGGATGAAATATGTTGACGAGGGGCAATATGTATCACTGGGTACACCGATTGTTAAGCTGTATTCAACGGATAAAGTTGAAGTGCGATTACCATTAACGGATAAGCAGTTGGCGTTGTTAGATTTGCCTACGGGTAGAGTTACGCAGGGTAGTAAGTTGCCTACGGTTGAATTTGAAGTGTTATTTGCTGGTAACAAACAGCATTGGGAAGGTACGTTGGTTCGTACTGAGGCGACGGTGGACATAAAAACCCGTGTGGTTTATGCCATTGCCGAGATAGTTGATCCATTTTCTATGAATGAAGGACGTGCTCCTCTAAATGTAGGAATGTTTGTTAACGCAACGATATCTGGGAAAGCACTGGATGGTGTTATTCGGTTGCCACGCAATGCTTTGCAAATTGATCAAAAAATCCTAGTGCTCAATGAAGATAATGACATACAAATAAAAAGAGTGGATGTCCTGCAAACCAACAAGGAATATGTTTTGTTAACCGCAGATATTAAGAGCGGAGATCGTATTGTGATTTCTAATGTTCCGATGGCGGTATCTGGGATGAAAGTGAGCCCAAGGAAGGTTGAAAACATTTCTGCAATTAACATAGCAAAAAGTGAGCACTAGTCATGCAGGGTATCATAGCTTGGTTTATTAAAAATCCTATTGCTGCTAATTTGTTGATGTTAATGATTCTGATTAGTGGGATAGCAGGGTTACCTGATCTCAATAAAGAATTTTTCCCGGCAGTGAACAGTAATGTCATTGAGATTTATGTTCCTTACCGTGGTGCTGGTCCACGAGAAGTAGAGGAGAATATTTCTGTTCGTATTGAAGATGCTATCCATGATCTTGATGGTATTGACAAGATTCGTTCTACGGCTAGGCAAGGGGTTGGAATTACGTTAGTCGAGGTAGCATCAGAAGTCGACTCACAGTATTTGCTTAATAAAATTAAAAATCGTGTTGATGCGCTGACTACGCTGCCTGCAGAGTCCGAGAAGCCGCAAATTAAAGAGGTTGTTTATAGCGAACCCGTATTACGGCTTACGTTATCGGGTGATGCGTCTGAGACAACGCTTAAGCAGTACGGTGAAAAAATTCGAAATGAGATGGCTTCGTTACCCCATGTATCAAAGGTGGAGTTAAAGTCAACGCGACCCTATGAAGTTTCTGTTGAGATATCAGAACAAACGTTACGACGATACGGTTTACAGTTTGATCAGGTTGTTAACTCAATACGAAATCAGTCTTTAAATCTACCCGCGGGAGCCATTCGTGCAGAAGCGGGAAGTATTAAGTTGCAAACACGGGGCCAGGCATATACGGAAGGTGATTTTGAAGATGTTGTGATACTTAGAAACAGTGACGGTGTCTTGGTTCGATTGGGAGATATCGCTACCGTTATTAATGGTTTTGAACAGATAGATTCAGAAACACACTACAATGGAAAGCCTGCTGTTTTTTTTCGGGTACTGTCAATTAACAACCCCGATATTCTAAAAACCAGCGAAAGTGTACAAAAGTATGTTGAGGAAAGTGCATATAACTTGCCTGACGGTTTAACGTTATCCATATGGACTGATGCCAGTTTTTCCTTTAAGGGGCGTATCAAAACACTGGTCAGTAATGGTATAGGTGGTCTAGTTTTAGTGTTCCTTGTGCTAATGCTATTCTTGCGACCATTATTGGCAGTATGGGTTTGTGTAGGAATTGCTGTGTCATTTTTGGGGACGCTTTGGTTGTTACCCTATACCGGAATTAGTTTGAATATGCTGTCGTTGTTTGCATTTCTATTAATACTCGGCATTGTGGTGGATGATGCGATTGTTGTTAGCGAAAGCATTTACAGTAGACAGCAGTCAGGTCTAGTGGGGGATGAAGGAGCAAACGTCGGGGTACAAAGTGTATATAAACCGATTATGTATGCGGTTATTAGTACCATGATAGCTTTCGTGCCTATGTTTTTTCTTGTGGGAGATAGTGCAGATGCGGCAAAATCAATTCCTGTTGTCGTGTTGTTAACACTGACTTTCTCATTGGTAGAATGTCTTCTTATTCTACCGTCACATTTGTCAAAATTACGGCCAATACAAGCTCCCACCAATGGGGCTTCCAAATTGTTTGAACGCGCTCGGCAGGCTTGCGCTAATGGAATGGAACACTTTTCGACAAATTTTTATAGACCTATATTAAAGAAAAGCCTGCATTGGCATTGGTTTACGTTAGCGGGTTTTATTTGTGTTCTCATGATCAGTTTTTCAATACCCGCTGGCGGTTGGTTGCGAATGAGTTTTACGCCGGAAGTCACATCGGACCAACTAAAAATAAGAGTGGTTTTACCTGAAGGTTCTCCCTTTTCTGATACCGAAAATCTAATGAAAAAAATTGAAAACGCAGCGCTGCGTTTGCAGGATGAATACCGGTTTCCAGCGGTAGGCGAGAGCGCCGGAGGAAGTTATATTAGTAATATACTTGCATGGTCAAATGAAAATACTTTTTCCGTGCTTATCGCCTTGAATCGTGAGCGAAGATCTGAGATATCAGCAAAAAAAATGATTACTCAGTGGCGCGAATATGTTGGAGAGATTCCAAGTGTCGAAAGCTTTGATATGGCGTATACACTAAATTCAACAGGAAAGGCGCTTCAATTTGTACTGTCGGGGCCTGACAAAGATGCTCTAGCCAACGTTACTAACGAGTTAAAAGCATTGTTGTCACGTTATCCTGGTGTATACGATATTACAGACTCAATGCAAACGCCCCGCTTAGAAATTGAGTTAAATTTAAAGCCAAATGCCCAAACACTTGAGGTTGAATTAGCGGATATCGCTGCACAGGTAAGGCAAGGGTTCTATGGTGCAGAGGTTCAGCGAATACCTTTAGAAAATGAAGATGTGAGGGTGATGGTTCGGTACCCAAAAGATGAACGCGAAAGTGCCGATTATCTTCATAATATGTGGATACGGACTAAGAGCGGATTGGAAGTGCCTTTTGATACGGTTGCAGAGGTCAGTTATGTTCCGAGCTATCAGAAAATTGAACGTATAGACCGTCAACGAACATTGACCGTGAATGCAGGAATGAACAATGCGGAAGGCGATGCATCGAAAACGGTAAGTGCCATTATGAAAGAGCATGCCCACGGCTGGCAGGCACAATACCCGGGATTGCACATAAGCTTAGAAGGGGAGCAAAAAGAGACAGGCGAATTTATCGATTCATTACTCGTTAAAGTGGGTCAGGCTATACTTGTTATTTATGCGTTGTTTGCCATTGCATTTCGATCTTACTGGCAGCCCGTTATTATTCTTACCGCGATTCCTTTTGGGTTAATGGGAGCGATTGTCGGCCACTTGGTGATGGGGTGTGATGTCAGTATATTTTCTATGTTAGGTGTTGTTGCGTGTACTGGGGTGGTGATTAATGATAATTTGGTTCTTATCGATAGAATTAATCAATTGCGAGATAGTGGGGTGGAAATAACGGAGGCCTTGTTACAAGCGGGCCAAGATCGTTTTCGACCCATTGTACTAACGTCTATTACCACCTTTATTGGTCTTGTTCCTATTATGTTAGAAACCAGCTTACAGGCACAGTTTCTGATCCCTATGGTGACATCCCTTGCGTTTGGCGTGTTGATGGCAACATCAGTTACCTTGTTGTTGGTACCGACCCTGTATTTGATGGGGGAGCGGGTTAGGGCAGTAGTCGCAATAAGAAAAAATGGTGTTTATGGATGAGTTTTTGCCAATTAAGGTCGTTGAGTTACGACTTTGATTGGCAAAGGTGAAATTTTTAGCGATATTATTTGATACTCTCATTCTAGTTTTAGTTAGATTTACATTGATTTAGTTAAATCAGCGTAAATCTATAGTTTTATTCTCATCCGGTAACAAAGGCCAGGATGTTTTATAAAAGTTTCCTTCCCAATCCTCAATTGTTAGCCAAAGTTCTGCGTCTTCTTTAAGCTTTTGGGGTACCTGCATGTGAGCATGCAGGTTGCCGATAACGCCATGAACAACTGAGCCAGGGGCTCGAGTGGTGCGTGGTTTTTTAGGTTTAACATACATAAATTTTATTGCTTGAGGGTCACCTTCGGCAATGAATGCATTTAATGTTGTCATTCTTCCCGGTTGAATGGGGTTAAATTCTTTTTCAAGAGGCCCTAAAATGGCATTCAGAGATATGCGCCATGAGCCAATTTGTTGTTCGGTATATTTATATCCAGAATCGACTATACCTTCTTGTTGCAGTGAGAAACTGGTACTGATGCCATAACCAATAACGATGATAAAAAACCAATTAACGTATTTGAAACCCGACATTGGACCGCCCCAGGGGCGAATGAATAACCATGCTTTGTAGGCTTTTTGTTTTACATCGGGTGTTGTTGGTAGTAGTTTTTGTGTCGCAGATTTGGTGCGTTTATAAAAAATGATCATGCCAGATATAGAGAGCACACACATCGCAGTACCGAACACAAACCAAACCAGTTTGACCAGAAAATCTCCAGTGCCGTCATACCCCCATGTGCCGTAGTGTAATGGCCCCATGGATAAATCGACACGTTTCACTGGTTGCATGTCCCCGGCAATTCGATGACCAATGATTTCGGCGGTATAAGGATGCACAAAGTAACGAGTGGAATACCTGTTAACAAGCAGCTCGCGCTTGGTACCATAAACGGTATACGCCATACCATTATGCTGAGGGGGGTAGAGGTAGTTTATATGAAAATCAGGATCGTGTTCTTTTACGGCTTTAACAATTTCTGCCGAGCTCAGGGGAGTAGGGGCACCCTTACCCAATTTTTGTAAATCTTGGTTTGTTAATGCGGGGTCAATGACGTTATCAGGTAGAAACTGCGGGGCAGCATCAAGTTCGACCAACGGGTTTTGATAAAACCACCAACTGCCACTGACGCCAATGATTAATACAAACCACATGGACCATAGGCCGATAAACTTATGTAAGTCACCTAGCAGGATGCGTAACTTTGCGTTCCACCGGGGTAAGGTGAAGAATTCGCGCCAGAATCGTCGGTATGAGACCAGTCCAGAAATCAAACCAATCAAACATATAACACCAAATGCGTTCACTATTGCCCGGCCAACTACGGGTAAATACAGGCTACGGTGTAAGGACGCAAAAAATTCACCTACCGTAATAAAATCTGTTATTCCTGTTACTTCGCCCGTGTAGGGGTTTACCCATGCTTTTTTGAAACTGCCATCAGGGAGGGTCATCACCGCTTGGGCTGCCGTTCGTTCCCGGTTACTTGCGGTAACGATGCCAACAAACCCAGTGCCTGGCATTGCTGCTTTTAAATGGTCAAATACTTCTCCCTCGTTGAGCTTTTCTCCTTCTGGAGAAACGCGTACTTCGGAGTATATGAGCCAATCAATCTCTTCCGCAAAAACAGCGATGGTTCCAGTAATTAACACAATACTAAAAATTAGCGATAATTTAAGACCTATAAAACTATGTACAAAATAGGCAGCTCGGTGGGCTGTTAATTTCTTTTTCTTCCGTACACGTGTTTTGGCTCCAGTATTGTCTAAGATTACCTCATTGCTTGCATCAGTTGAGGGTACAAAGTCAACGGTACTATCAGCTTTTGTATTCACGCTAGACTCCCTGTGTTAAATATAGAGTTTTTGATGTCTCTTCCAGTGCTGATAGCGATTGCGCCCAGCGTTGTGTAAAAGACCCCGCTCTAAGCTTTGAAAAATCATCAATATGCCAAACGGTTATATGTTTGGATAAGTCGGATACAGTGGAGTGGCCTTTGGGTTTGTTGGAGATATATAACGTCTTAAACGTGTTCGATGTTGCTTCTTGAAGCGAAACTTCAGGTAGGAGCGTCGCCGCAGCGAGCCCGGACAGTTCTTGTTTGTTAATCGCCACCTGCATTACTTCGCTTGATTGCAGCAATAGATCGATATTGATTTGTATCGTTCGTAAGTTTTGTAACATGGATAAGGAATTAGTTTTTAACGCATGAATAGTAACTTTCTTGGTTTCTTTCTCTAAATCACTCTGCTCTATGATGGAAAGCAAATCTCGATGTACGATTCCAATCATCATCATTGCGTTGGCTGGACTAAGCCAAAAGTATGCGGGTAATCCTTCTGTTGGCGTAATTGCAACGCGTTCACCACCAGGAATTAAGGCTTGTGCGGCATCAATGGGAATAACGCCAATGTTTGTTGTCCGCAGGGAAGGGTAAAGATTTATGGCAGGCCACACGGAACTCATGCCTAAGGCAATGTCAGAATGAGGGAACGATTCAGTGGTTTGACGTTTTATCCAGCCGGGAATACGTTTAATGCTATAGCGTTTTGGAGCTAAGTGGTTGGCATCAATAATGGTGTTTTCGCAAAGCTCCTGAGCGATACTTGATAGAACAGGAACCACAGAACTCAGTGTTATTCGCGCGTCTTGTTTTTTAGTGATCGTTTTAGATGGTGTTTTTAGTGTGGAACATGCTCCAAAGTTACTGATGATAATCAATAAGATAAGGCGTCGAGTTAAGTGTGAAGTGAATATCATATAGTCCTCTATGCTGGCTTTAAGGCAAGTTGTCGATACAACAAGCAAACAAGAAACCAAGAACAAGCAAATAAGGTAATGGCTGGACCAGCCGAAACTGGCCACTGGCTATACATTGGGATCAGTACACCCAGAACAGATGAGCTACTGGAAAAGAAAATAGATAGAAATAGCAGTTGTTTGAGGTTTGTTGCAATGAGTCTCGCGCTTGCTGCGGGTATTAGCAGTAGGGCACCCACCAGTACAGCACCGATTATTTTTACCGAGGCGACGGTGATTAATGCGATCAAAATAACAAAGGCATAATCATGTGCGCGCGTGTTAATTCGTTGGCTATGGGCTACTTCCGGAGAAATTGCGACGAGATAGGCGTGATTTCCATAGCGGAAACTTAGTAGCACTACAATGCTACAAATAGTAAATAACATGATGAGATCGCCAACACTAGCCACGAGTATTGACCCAAACATTACCTGTTCAATTAAGTGAGCATTGATCTTCTTAGCAACGTAAAGTAGCAGTGCCGCCCCCATTGCTAACGCAAAAGAAAGAAAAACCCCAATGAGTGCATCATACGGAATAGTTGAGCGGCCCTTTACCCATTGGAGAAGTAGCGCAAAAAAGATTGAAAAGCTAAAGAGACTGATAAGGGGGGATTCTACTGGCTCCCCAAGCAAAATCCCGATACTGACCCCGGTTAATACACTGTGTCCAACTGCCTCAGAAAGAAAGGCAAGTCGCTTCACAACAACCAGCGTGCCCAGTAGCCCGAGTAGCGGGCCAATCATGATGCTGGCAAAGAGTGCGTTGATCAAAAACTCATAGGCAAACATCTGAGGTAATAGGCCTTGATCGACTCCGCTAGAAAATAGTTCATACACTGTTGTCATCATGTTACGAGTTCACTTTGTTGGCTCCGCCAGCTGAGTAATGCGCTGGGAGAGTCAGACTTTGTCAGCTCCTTGTCGATCCAGTAGGCGAGATCGCAATGTTCATTCACTAAGTTCCAATCATGCTCGACCATTAAAATGGTGCCACCGGATTTATGGAAACGTGTTAGTAATTGGAGTGTGTCCTCACGCCCCTGGCGGTCAAGTCCGGTCATCGGTTCATCAAGAATCAATAGGCTAGGACTCTGTAATAGTGCGGTTGTTATCATTAATCGTTGTCTCTCTCCACCGGATAAATCCCCAATTTTCCTATCGAGTTTATCGGTAAGTTCAATATGTTTTAGTGCTTCTGTAATATTGCTGGGTAGGCTGCGTTTGAACCAGATTGGCTTTGAGGACAGTGACATTAACAAATAGTCGCGCACAGATATCGGTAAGCTGGTATCAAACGGCATCAATTGAGGGATGTAGCCGATACGTTGTTTTGCGTTCTTAGGTTGGCCCGTAGTCATTGGCCAATCAATATTGATTGTTCCAGTATGATTGTTTAATCCTAAGATGGTTTTAAGTAGCGTACTTTTACCACCACCGTTTGGCCCAAGGATACCGTGCCATTTGTTGGCTTCAAACTTACAAGAGATGTTTTGAAGTAATATTTGAGCGCCACTTTTAAGGGAGACTTTTTCTAATGAAATTGAGGGGCCGGGAAGGTTTTCGGGGATCATAGCGTGATTCTCCCTGCTGCATAGGTCAGGGCTGACACCAAAGTATCAAGATTATGGCTCATATCTTCAATGACAAGCTCTTCTCTATAGTCTCCATATGTCATATGGGAAAAATGAAATAAACGTGACTGTGTTTCTTTTTCAATAACCTTCACATATTGGTTAGCCATGTTTAATTCAGTAAATAGAATATGAACATTAACATCACGAATTTTATTGATGGTTTTCTGAAGTTGAGCGGCGCTAGGTGAAACGCCGTGTGCGGGTTCTACAACTGCCGAAACGGTCATGCCAAATTCTTGCAACAAATAACCGTATGCATTGTGGGTACTTGCTATTCGGATGTTGCTTAAATCTAAATCACGTAGTTTTATAGAAGCTTGGTTTTTGATGTTGCGCAGTTTTTTTGCATAAATCCATGCATTTTTTATATAGAATTTTCCATTGTCGGGATCAACTTTAGCGAGCTGACGCGCGATTGTGTATATTTGACGAATGGCTGCATCGATAGAAACAAAGGTGTGCGGGTTGTGCTTTTTTCCACCTGGTTTACTAATAAGAGGAACAGATTCATTGGAGTATATAATGTTGAGGTCTTTCAATTTTAGCTTTTTAAGCACATCAATGGCGAACTCATCGTGGCCGATGCCATTGACAACAATAGCATCCATGGATTGCAAGCGGTTAAGATCGGCGGGGGATAACTTGTAGGCATGAGGGTTGAAACCGGCTTCGATAAGCGGAATGACATTGGCTTTATCGGCAACGATATTTTTTACGTAACTGTAATAAGGGTGCAGAGTGATCCCGATATTGATTTTTGCCGATGCAGAGGTAGACAAAAAAAGGAATGAAAATAGTACTATTTTCGTCAGATTGTTTTTCGAATCAGTGTTTGTGTGCATCTTTGGCATCCGGTTGTGATTTTCCAATACGTTGCCAATTTGAGTTGTGAGTTTGCTGGCAATTTTCTATGGAGAATGGCGAATTGTCATTGGCAACTCGCCACGAGATTTCAGGGGAGGTGCCAGGATCTTTTGCAGAAAAATGCAATTTGATTTGGTATGCAGGGATTAGGTCGATGGTTTCTGCAATTAAACAATGTGTGTCTTGTTGCCAATGAAGTTTTGTCATGTTGTCGAATTCATTTTCACTGAAAGGACTCAGCTTCATTTCGATCAAGGTATCAAGATTTGGACGGGTACCCATGATTTCCTCATGCATAACAATTTCTTCTGCCGCATTACTTAATGCTACAAGGCTTTGGCGTAGGGCTTGTGGTGTTACATCTTGATGGTCTTGCACGGAAGGATAGAGGAGGTGTAATAGGGTGCTGGATATAGCGAGTATCGCCGCAAGGATAGAAAAAACAATAACATCCTCAGTTTTTCCGCTCCAGGGAGCTACCGTTTCGCTATTAAATTCCATTAACTTCTTCATCCGATATTTCAAGAACGTGGCCTGGGCCTGCATCCATAATTATAAAATAGGCTCCAGAAGGAGGGGTGAAGCGATACATTGCGCTGTTGTCGGTGTGACCTTTGGCAACTTGCTCATCATCTTCTGAAAAAACTTCCATTACGACGTTGGGTGCTTTTGAGCGGTCTGAGAAGCTTGCTTCGCAGATAACTTGTTTAACGCTAGTATCCATTTTGCAATTAAGCACTGGATAATGGGCTTCTGCCGAACCACAAAAAACGAAGAGCAACAATAAGTATTTGGGAGAAATAAAAGGTGATTTCATTTAAGGTTCCTTATTTAGCCGGGATAGCTATTATCCTTGTTGTTGGTTTTTTGGGTTGCTAGTTTTTCTTGTATTCGCAGGTCAATGGTTTTTAGTCCATCCGGCATCAGAGGCCAGGAAGTTTGGTAGAAGTTACCTTGCCAGTCTTCAATTGTTAGCCATAATTCTAAGCCTTCCTTGAGTTTTTTCGGAACGGGCATGTGGGCATGCTGGTTACCAATTGTTCCATGAACCACGGAGCCTGGAGCCCTGGTAGTGCGTGGCTTTTTGACGTTAACGTACATGAACTTTATTGCTTTTGGATTGCCGTTTTCTATATAGGCGTTAAGTGTGGTTTGTCGACCTGCTTGAATCGGGTCCATATCTTTTTCAAGTAGCCCTAATGTAGCGTTTAGAGAGATTTTCCAATCACCAAGTTGCTGGGATGCGTATTGATAACCCGACCCAGAGGTGCCTTCGCTTTGAAGTTTAAAACCAATATTGATGCCTATGAAAATAACTATAATAAACGCCCAGTTTACGTATTTGAGCGCCGACATTGGGCCACCCCAAGGCCGAATAACATTCCATACCTGTTGGAGTTTTCTTTTCTTGTTGTCTTTTGGTAAAAGTTTTTGCGTAGCGGATTTAGTTCGTTGATAGAAAATAATCATGCCGGATATCGACATGATACTCATGGCAAGGCCGAAGAAAAACCAGATGCATTTTACAATCAGATCGCCCCAACCGTCATAGCCCCATGTGCCATAGTGAAGAGGGCGCATAGACATATCAATACGGGTCAATAGAGGAACGTCTTCCGCTAATCTAGAGCCAATGATGACCCCTGTATAGGGGTGAACAAAATAGCTGGCATCCCATTTGCTGGTCAGTAAGTCTTGCTTAGTACCCCTGACGGTATAGGCCATGCCATTGTGTTCCGGAGGGAATAGTAAATGGGCAGTAAAGTCTGGGTCGTGTTTTTTTATAGAAGCAACAATGTCACTAGCCCGTAGCGGTGTGGGAATGTGAGTGCCTAACTTATCCAAATCACTTTGATCAAGAGCAGGGTCAATTGTCTTGGCGGGTAGAAATTGAGGGGTAATGTTGTATTGGGTGAGGGGGTTTTGGTAGAACCACCAACTTCCGGTAACACCAATAATGAGTACAAACCAAAGGGACCATAACCCTAAAAATTTATGCAGGTCGCCAAGAAAAATCCTGGATTTTACATTCCAACGTGGAAGTGTAAAAAATTCTTTCCAGAACTTTCGATATGAAATTAATCCCGTTATTAGACCGGTTAAACATAGCAGGCCAAACACGTTTACCAAAGAACGCCCGATAAGGGGCATAAATAAGTTTCTATGTAATATGGAAAGGAACTCGCCTACGGTTAAAAAATCGGTGGTGCCTGTTATTTCTCCAGTATAGGGGTTAGCCCATACTCTTTTGAATCCCCCGTCAGGTAGCGTCATTACTGCATTTGCAGCGGTTCGTTGGCGATCGTTAGCGGTGGAATAGGCGCTTAGACCGACATTTGGCATGGCTGCTTGCATACGATCAAAAACGTCACCTTCGTTCATCCGCTCACTGAGAGGGGATACTCGAATTTCTGGATAGAATAACCAATCTATTTCTTCTGCGAAGACGGCTAGAGTGCCGGTAATGAGTACGATGGAGAATAGTAAGGAGAGTTTTAAACTGATAAAGCTATGGACGAGGTACGCTGCACGATGAGCTGTTAGCTTTTTCTTTTTTCGTGGAATTGGTTTTGTAGACGTATGTGGCGTACTGGTTTGGCTCCTCATTGGTAGTCCCCTTTGTTTTTGAATAGTGAAAAACGACCTTCTAATTGGCGCTTTAGATGATGTATTGAGAAAGTTGTTTTTTTGGGAATGATGAGGAAACGACGATGCCTCGCCAGCAACAAGTTCAATCTGCCTAGCAATGCATATAGTAATCGTTCGTATTAGCATTTGCAATAGCGGGTTCTTTTTTATACGTTTAGAACAATGATTTTCTTTGAGATATAGAGTGGGTTGGTTTGTAGAAGACAAAAAAAACCAGGCATAAATGCCTGGCAAAATGGTAAACCAAAGTATTGGTGCGTTAGAACTTTACCGCCATACGGGCAACAGCGGTACGACGCTTAGCGTAAAAGCAGTCGCCGCGTGATAGGCAAGTAGATACGTATTCTTTGTCAGTAAAGTTATTTACATTTAAACTAAAATCCCAGCTTTCTGTTTCGTAGCCAGCCATTAAGTCACCAACTGTGTTAGATGGGGTTTTAATCTTGTCTGCTCCACCCCAGCTTTCGCTATTGTATCTAACACCTAAGCCTAGTTTCAGGCCATTTATGAAGCCACTAGGTCGATAGCTGACCCAAGAGGAGGCTTGTTTTTCAGGGACGGAGGCGAGACGCGAACCACTGGGGCTCTTTGTATTTAGTTTTGTTAGATAAGCTTCAATGGTAAAGTCACCAACCGGAATAATAGTTTCAAGTTCCAACCCTGTTATAGTAGATTCGCCTTCTTGTTGAGAGCTTAGTACGGTACTGGGGTCGTCTAAATTGGTTATGTCTATATCAAAATAAGCGATAGTTGCAAAAGCCTGAGTACCGGATGGTTGGTATTTTATACCTGCTTCTAGTTGTTTTCCTTCTTTGGGTTTCTTTGCTTTCTTTGTAATGTCATCTGTGTCGATAACAGGCTCAAATGATTCCGCATAGCTTGCATAAGGAGATATACCATTGTTGAATTGATACATAGCGCCAGCGCTTAAACTCACGGCTTCATCTTTTGGATCTTCAATGATTATATTTGTGCCAGTTATAGATTCGCTATCTGTTTTAGTTTTATCAAAACGCACACCGGCATTAACAATCCATTGTTTTATACTTATCTGATCGTTTATATATATACCTGTGCTTTTGGTTTTAGTCTTGGTAGTGGTGGGATCTACACTACTAAATACTTCATGTTCTGTTGGGTAGGTACCGTACGTGGGATTGAAAACGCTGAAGTAATACTTTTCATCAGAAGGTCCAAATGGAGCACCATAAGGATTTAACAGGTTGGCACCCAATACTCTTGCATATGCGCTATTTTCTTTGGTTTCTATAACTTGATGTTGCACACCGATCATAAGCTTGTGGTTTACAGTACCGGTCATGAAATTTGCGTGTGTACGTACATCAGCAGCTGATTGCTTTGATTCCGATTCCGCTATATAGAACGTTCGAGGAGTTAAACCATCTTTGTACAGCTCTGTGGTGATCAAAGGGTTTGGAAGGTAGCGAGTTCCTTCAGCATCGAGAAAAGATGTCCAAGCTTGAGCATAATCTGCTTCCCCTCTTGAGTGCCTAGCGGTTGCCTCCAAACTCCAGATGTCATTAAATTGGTGGTTTGCTAGTAATGTAAACGACGTGCTTTTGGTATCAAACTTGTTAAATCCAGGGTCGCCTGTATAGGACTCACTTCCAATCTTTTTTCCGTTTCTAGCAGTATATAATGTACCTTCAATTGGTAAAAACTGAGCGGCGGTGTCACTTTCTGTATCTGTGTGATTAATCAATGCCGTGATTTCAGTATCTTCACTGACCCGCCAACTGAGAGAGGGGGCTAATACAGTTGTTTTCTCATCCACATAATCAACTTGTGTACCGCTATCTTTGGTAACCGCTACTAGACGATAAAGCCACTGATTTTCATCATCGATTGCACCAGTAAAATCGCCTGCAATTTGTTTATGATCAAAATTCCCAGCTTCTATAACCAGCTCTCCTTGAGTTTCAGCTTGAGGGCGTTTGCTAACGATATTTACCAATCCGCCGGGAGTACCTTGTCCATATAACACTGATGCTGGGCCTTTCAGAACTTCTACTTGCTCAAGGGTATAGATGTGCGGCCGAGTATTGTTATAATTTCCAAACAAGGACTGTAAGCTGTCTTGGTACTGACTCGCATCTAAACCCCGAATTTTATAAGAGTCAACCCGGGTTGCAAAACCAAACGGTTGACCTGTTACTCCAGCGCTATACATAAGGGCATCACTTAAACTTAACGCTCCTTTGTCTAGGATAGACTGTTGGTTAATAACAGATACTGAGCGAGCGGTCTCCATAATAGGAGTGTCTGTTTTAGTCGCGGAGTAATGGCCTAATTCTCCAACTACAACAACTTCTTCTGTGTTTTGTTCGGAAGCTTTAGTTGTTTTAGGTAAAGTCCCATTATCTATTTCTTCGGCTTGCAATAAATTAGGTAAGCAACCCGCAATTATCACGCTACTTATGATTAGCCCACTACGTTTGAACATCTTGATTCCCCCATGGCTTTACTTGGATAGATTGCTTGGATGCGAATCATAACGAGAACGATTACTATTTGCAATTAAAGTTTGTGCAAATATTCATCGTTTGTCAACGGGGCTGTCGAATGATGATCGTTGGTCAAATAGTTTTTTTGGGAGTTGGTGGAGAATAATTACCGCCGTAAAGAAAACTCTACGGGTATTACAAACTCAATAGTTTTACCTTTGACTTCCGGTGGCGGGGCTGGCAATGGCTGAGCGCGAGCTACCAATGCTAACGCTTCCTTGTTTAAGGCATCAAATTCACTGGGTTTTTCCAAGCGAGAATTGAGTACCATTCCATCGCGGCTGATGATGACTCGCACCAAGATAATGGCTTCTTCTCTATTACGTTTGGCCAGGCGGGGGTAGCGTTTATGGCGTGCGAGATGATTGAATAAGGCGGACTGCCAAGTGGCGCGAGACTGCTTGTTATTTAGTGATAACTCGCCATCGGTTGGAGCTGCCGCAGTGGGAGCTTCGGGGGCATCGATAGGTTCAGAAGTCAGGTCCTTTTTGGGTAGGGGCTCCTCAATCACAGGTTCTGTTTTTTTCTCAATAGGCTTAGGAGGAATGATCGCTTTTGCATGCTTAATTATCGGAGGATTAGGCAGCGGTTTAATTTCAGGTTTAGGGGAGGGCGCTGGTTTTGGCTTAGGCTTAGGCTCGGGCAGTATTTCTTTTGGCTTGGGTGCTACAGGCACAGGTGCCAGGTCAATCATAATTGCAGCCAAAGGCCTTGATTCTGAATTCGAACCGGCCGAAGCTTGATTCATCGCGAACAGCGCGGCACCTATGTGTAATGCGGTTATCAATACAAATGATCCGACCCAGCGAAAGGTGTCACTGTTTACCCATGGTAAAGGTGGGGTAGCGAAGGTTTTTATTCTGTTGTTGTTGTTGTGTTTCACTGTAATACAGGCGCTTCGGAAATCGTGCTTTCTATACCGACAAGTGCAATTTTCAAATATTCTGCTGCACGTAGTTCATTCATTAAGGCCATTAAATCACCGTAAGCAACAGTTTTGTCAGCGCGTAAAAAAATTCGTGAGGTATTATTATTTTTAGTAACGTTATCTAGTTGCTGTTTTATGTTCTCTCGAGAAATTACGCTATTACCTAGGGCGATACTTAGATCACTTTTAAGCGTTAGGTATATGGGTGTATCTGGACGTGATTTGGTTTTAGCCGTGGATGCTGGTAGATCAACATTGATATCGACAGTTGCCAGAGGGGCCGCAACCATAAAAATGATAAGAAGCACTAACATCACATCAATAAATGGCGTAACATTTATTTCATGAGCTTCAGCTAGTTCATCATCGCTTTGGTTTAATTGGAATGCCATTGTTTAATTCGCTTTTTTCTGCTTGACCAATCGAAGGTTCGTACCGCGATCTAGCCCTCTTGATACCAGACACATAATACCTGCGGAGCTATCTGATATTAGGGATTTTGCACCAGCAATTTGACGAGTGAAATGGTTATAGATAATCACTGCTGGAATCGCAGCAACTAAGCCAAGAGCGGTAGCTAATAGCGCTTCGGCTATGCCTGGGGCAACCACCGCTAAATTGGTGGTATTGGCTTTCGATATTCCGATAAAGCTATTCATGATGCCCCATACGGTGCCAAATAATCCAACAAATGGGCCCACAGCGCCAATGGTGGCCAATAATCCTGTGCCTATTAGCATTCGGCGAGTTGATGCGGCTTCTATCCGAGAAATGCGGGATGCGACGCGTTCTTTGATACCTTCTTTGTTGGATTCTTTACCCAATAAATCTGAAGAAAGGTGAAGCTCTGCATCGGCAGCTTCTATCAAATCTCGCCCGACACCGTGTATTTGATTTGATTGCAAAGCTTCAGTAAGAGTATTGGATGCTAGGATGCTTTCTACATTTTTACGCAACGTTCGTTTAAGCGTTAGAAGTTCTATGGACTTAGATAGCAATATTGACCATGTTAATAATGAAGCGATTGCTAAACCTATCATAACCGTTTTCACGACGTTGTCTGCTGCGAGGAACATGCCCCAAGGGGAAAGGTTATGGGGTAGCGTTGACGATAGAGGTTGCACGCTTTCTGCGAGAGAGAGTTGCGGAGTAAGGGTAGTAATTAAGACGGTAACAGCAAGATAACTAATTACCGTAAAAAACTTGGAAGATAAAGGTTGTATCGTTGCCATGATAAATCAACTCCTGTGATGTGTGTTTTATATACTGAGTGCTCGGTAACTGTTAACGGTTCGCTATTAGGTCTATGATTGCAAAAAGGCAACGATGTTATTATCGTTGCCTTTTTCTATCTAGATTGTTTCGTCTTCAAACTCATCGAGAAGGTCAGCCATAATTGATAGCTCATCCTCTTCTTCTGCAAGACGAGCAGATATACGCATACATAATTCTTGTACCAGGTCTTCTATTGTTGGTACTTCCATTAAGAGAGTGGCAGGTAGTTTGATGTCCAATTTCTGTTCAAGGCTCCCTTTGAATTCTACTGCCATGAGGGAGTCTATTCCCATTTCAAAAAAGCCAGTGTCTAATTCTGGAAGATCGCCATTTTCGAAACCCATTACAATCGCGAGCTGTTGTTGTATCTCTGCTTGAAGTGTGAGTTTACGTTGGTCTTCATCTAGCTCGCTCAATGACTTAAGCAAATCCCCGCGAGTTATAGACTTCTTCTCGTTCTGAAAAGCCTCCTGTTGCAGGATGTAATCGAAGAAACTCATTGGATCACTTTGATGGGTTAGTGCCTTGTTCCAGTTCACAGACATAACAGAAACAACGCCGCTCATTGGAGGGTTTAGCATAACAGCTTTCATTTTATCGAAAGACTTTTGAACCGAAACAGGGTGGATTCCAACGGTCTCAAAGTATTTCTTTAAATCGATATCAGAAGTTGAGACCATTCCTCCACTGTTCTCACTGGCTTGCCATGGCCCCCAATTGATACTCAATGCGGATAGACCTTGTTGCCGGCGGAGCTTGGCGAGTCCGTCTAACATGGCATTTGCTGAGGCGTAGTTACTTTGCCCCGGGCCGCCCATAATGGCTGCCATAGAAGAAAATAAAACAAAATGATCCAGATTGAGATGTTCAGTGGCTTTATGTAATAACCAAGCTGATGTGACTTTTGGTCTCCAAACAGTTTCAAAGTCGGCCCACTCTAAATGTTGGAACATTGCATCTTTAATGACTCCTGCGGCGTGGAAAATACCACCTAGAGGGGCAAGTTGCGAGGCTTCAGAAATACACTGGGCAATCACCTGTGCATCACTAACGTCTCCTGTTACCCACACAATATGAGTTCCATTTTCCTGGTGTTGGGCAACACGGTGTAATACTTTCTCAGGTTTGGATCGGCTTACTAAAACAATGGATTTCGCTCCATGTTCGCATAACCAGTCAATCAATGAACTCCCGATAGATCCGCTCGCACCAGTAATAAGGTAGCTTTTGTTTTTATCGACAGCTTTTTTATGTCGTGTCGGCATTGCAAGGACAATCTTACCGAGATTTTTTGCTTGGCTTAAATGACGCAATGCGGTGGCAGCTTGTTGTACTGAAAATGTTTCTACAGGAAGAGCATTGAATCTATTCTCATCAAAACCCTGCCATAGTAAACGTTGCAGCTCTGCGTATAATTCGGGGTTTTTTGTCGCTGAATCAGCTAAATCAAAGCACCAGTACTTTGCATTTGGGCGTAATTCAGATACTTGCTCATTAGACCATACACCGATTTTACCAATTTCTACAAAACGCCCTTTATCCGTTAATGTATTAAGGGCCGCCGGAATAAAGTCGCCATTTAGCGAGTTAAGAATGACATCAACACCATTGCCGTTGGTATCATCAAGAATTCCCTGTGAGAAATCAGTATCACGGGAGTTATAAATATGCGTAATTCCCTGTGAGCGTAAAAAATTCCACTTTCTTGGTGATGCGGTTGCGAATATTTCAGCACCTTGTGCTTTTGCGATTTGAATGGCTGCTTGTCCAACACCGCCGGCTGCTGCGTGGATCAGTACTTTGTCCCCGGATTTAAGCTTTGCTAGTTGCAACAGTGCATAGATCGCCGTCATGTAGACTGTGGGAAGTGCAGCGGCTTCAACGAATGACAATGTTTCTGGCATTTTTGAAACGGTTGCCGATGGCACTGTGATGTGGCTCGCCAAACAGCCTGAGGCACTAACGATAACGTTATCACCACTTTGAACATGCGTAACATTGCTACCAACATGCTTAACGATACCGGCACCCTCGTAACCTAGCGGAAGATCCTTGGCGTCTGTGATACCTTGTTGTTCTAAGTATTCATTTAACGCACCTAGAGTAAACAAGACATCTTTAAAGTTAAGAGCAGAGGCCTGGATTTCAACACAGACCTCATCTTTAGCAGGTAGAGCAATTTCATCACTGACCAGTGTCAGCTGCTCGAAGCTTCCGAAATCACTTAATTGTAATTTGTAGGCCTCTGCATTTGGAAGGGGAGTTATTTCTCGTTGTTTTCTATCGCTTTCAATGCCAGGAATGAGTCGCTCAACAAGGACATTTTCGTCATTAATGCGTAGTTGTTTCTCGTTAAGCGGGGTGATTAATAATTTAACCAGTGTTTTAATGCTTTCTTCTGACTGTGAATACTCAATAAATTGACTGTTCCAGTTGTCTTGCTCATTTGCAACGGTTCGAACCAATAACCGTTGTGCATCAAACAGTGGTGTTGCTTGAAGGTAGCTGCCTACTTTATTTGATCTCTTGCCGATGAGAGGAACAAGGTTTATTTCATTTCGTGAAAATCTATTTTGTAATAGTTTTAGTTGAGAAACACTGTTTTCAATAGAGGATATTGATCCAGTAATATCCAGGTCATCGCAACTTTCCAAAAATAGCAGTATTTTACTGGGTAAGGGGCTTTCCTCTTTGAGTACTGATGGTAGGGTATCTTGAGGCACTATTCTTACTTTTACGCCTTCATTTTCTAACTGCTGTGGAAGTAGTGATAAGGCATTAGCTAAACCTTCTGTATTTAATATTAGCCACCATACGTTATCGTCATTGGCCTGGTTATCATGAGTGGTTTCAGTATTGGGTTTTTTTTCTGGTTCAATCCATTCAATGTGGTAGTACAGATCATTGGTATCGGTATCTTTATTTTTATTACTCGTCAAGACACTGTGAGGAGTAGGAACCAAACGTAGGCCCAATAGTTCTAACAGTGGGTTGTTGTCTTTGTCGGTGATTAAAATATCACCTTTGTATAGCCCTGTTTGTAGTAATTCAAGGGTTAGATGAGAGCGAAATACGGTATTGTCAGTTGATTCTATTTTATTTGCGTTGAAAAAACGAACTGAATCAAAAGAGAGTGGAAGATAGGTTTCGTTGTCGAGAGCCTTAACGATGGGACCTGCAGTTTGTAATGCGCCATCTAGAATACCTATGTCGACCATTCCACTGTCGCCACAACCACCGGATAGCAGGGCAGTGGATAAGCCTGTTTCTATATTGAATTCTACATCTGAAACACATTGAAAGCCTTGGCCATAGGCTAATCCTGATTCGTCAGCAAGGCGGCTGTAGAATGTTTCAACGGACATGGTTTCAGCGAGCATAGTTTCGCCGTCTTCAATACTAACCGTATCAATTATAGAGTCTGAGCCGGCCTCTAAGAATTCCGCGGAAACAAAGGGAACCCATTTCCTTTTTTCATCTTTAATGATATGGCTAGAGTAAACTGTGATCTTATTACCTTTAACTACCGTTTGTATACTTATCTTTTGATCCGTAAGAAACAGAGCCTGTTTGATTTCGACGTGTTTCAATTGAACGCGTTTGTTTTTGCCTAGCTCTTTTTGCGCGGCGGTAGAAAGAATGTCTAACCAACCTGCAGCGGGAAAAACAACTTGGTCAAATACACGATGTTCTTCCAAATATCCGGGTAAACGATCGCAAATTGTATTCTGATAGTAAGAGCCTTCCTGGTCGCCAGCAAGGCTAAGTTCTTGGCCTAGCAAACTTTTCTCAGAGGCATCGGCTAGTCCACCGTTGGCACGCGCTTGGTGCCATTCATATTGGGATTGTGGGTTTTCAACAAACCAAAATCGACGACGGGAAAATGGATAATTGGGCAATCGAACACGTGGTGATTCTGAGTGCAGTGTATCCCACAGAGGTGGTTCTCCAACGCTGTAGCATTCGCCAATAGTTGCTAGCACGTCATGCCAAGATTTCCCGTCTCGTTTTATAGTTGGTATTAGCTGGAGGTTATCATTGTCTGTTTCAGACAATACTTGTTTTGCGTTTGCGGTTAATGTCGGTTGTGGGCCGATTTCGATTACAATATGACGTGATTGGCTGGATAAAAAATCAACGCTGTCTGCGAACATAACTGGCGCGCGAACGTGATCCACCCAGTAATCTGCGGATGCGATGTCATTGGTCGCCCACGTTGCCGTCATATTCGAGATGAGTGGCAATTTTGGTTTTGAGAATGTAATGTGTTGTAAGAAATCTCTAAATTGTTCCTGCATGGGTTCCATCAACGATGAATGGAATGCATGAGATACGGTTAGCATTTTGGTTTTGATGGTGTCTCTTGCCAATAGTTTAGAAAACGCGTCTAAGTCTTTATCAGAACCTGCTACAACAACTTGGCCGGGACTATTGATCGCAGCGATGTCAACTTGTAGCGTCGTGTTATCAACTATTTCTTTAAGTGTTGCTGTTTCCGTAAATACAGCCATCATACTGCCGCTTTCTGGCAACTTTTGCATGAGTTGGCCACGTTTACATACCATTTTCATGCCGTCTTCGATGCTGAATATGCCGGCCACACAGGCTGCCGCATATTCACCGACGCTGTGTCCTAGTACGACATCGGGTCTATAGCCGAGCTCCATTAACGTGTTTGCTAGAGCGATTTCTATGGCATAAAGTGTCGGTTGTGTGTTTTCTGTCTGATTTAACTGTGACGCGTGTTGATCAGAAAAAATAATATCAGTTAATGCAATGCTGGAATAAGATGAATAAATTTCTGCACAACGATCAATAACGTTTTTAAACGTAGGGTGCTGTTTGTAAATATCAAGTCCCATTCCTGACCATTGAGACCCTTGCCCTGTAAACATAAAGGCCATGTTATGACCAACCGCAGGGGAATAGTGGTAGTTAATGTTTGCAGCCTTATAACTTTTAGTGACATTGTCTGCACTTGTATCAGTCTGTACAATGGTTTCCAAAGTTTTCCGGGTTTCGGATAAATTATCTGAAACCCACCAAATTTTGTGTTTAAAATCACTGCGTTTTGTATTTAGTGCATTAGCTAAAGCCGAATGACTTGGTGCTCGATCACTATCCAGTGTTACTAATAGGTCTTTAGCCATTTGCAGTAATGACGATAGACTTTTTGCTGAGAGCGTTAGTAGTTTTGGTTCGGTTCGCTCTGCTTCAGCCGCTAACTCTGATGAAGTATTGTGAGTAATGCCCACACCGTTGTTGTTATACTCTTCCAGTATTACGTGAGAGTTTGTTCCGCTGAAGCCAAACGAGCTTATACCTGCTCGACGTACCTCTGTTCCATCTTCGTTTTTAGTTGCTTCCCACTGTTCAGGGGAGCCCGCGACTTTTAAATTTAAATCGTCCCATGCTATGCGAGTATTGAGAGTTTCACAGTGGAGATGAGGAGGCAGCGTTTTGTTTTGCATTGCCATAACTGTACGGATGAAACTTGCAATACCAGCAGCGGGTTCTAGATGTCCAATTTGTGTTTTTACCGAACCGATGACAAGAGCCTTCTCTCTATCATCACTGAAAACCTCTCCGAGAGCTTTGACTTCAATAGGGTCTCCCAATGCAGTTCCTGTGCCGTGGGCTTCAACGTAAGAAATGTCAGAGGCGGGGACTCTAGCGTCTTTTAACGCTTGTTGGATAACATCTCTTTGGGCAGGACCATAGGGAACGGTTAATCCAGCGCTGGCCCCATCTTGGTTGATGGCCGATCCCTTTAATACGGCGAGAATATTATCACCATCTCTTTGTGCATCGCTTAGTGGTTTAAGTAATACAGCCCCGCAGCCTTCCCCGCGAACATAACCGTCAGCGTCATCAGAAAATGTTTTGCAACGGCCATCTGGCGCAAGCATCTGTGCTTTAGCAAAATTAATGTTTGGCTCAATAGTCAGTAGTATATTTATACCTGCAACAATCGCCTGATTACATTCCCCTTTACGCATACTTTGTGCAGCTTGGTGCATGGCCACTAGTGATGATGAACAAGCGGTATCAATAGATAGCGCTGGGCCATGAAAGCCGAAAGTATAGGAGATGCGTCCTGCAGCTGTGCTAAATGAACAGCCGGTTGCTACATAAGGAGAGCTTCCTTCTGCTGATACTTGTTGAGATTCAAGCATCATATAATCCATCGCGGATAATGCGACAAATACACCGGTCGAACTCCCCTTTATTTCACTTGGAATGATGCCTGCATTTTCAAAGGTTTCCCATGTTACCTCCAGTAAAATACGTTGTTGTGGGTCCAGAAAGTTGGCTTCTTTGGGTGAAATCCCAAAGAAATCAGCATCAAACTGGTCAATATTTTCGATGAAACCGCCATGTTTGGTATTTAGTTTATCCACGCGGGCGGGGTTTTCATCGTAAAAATCCCGCCAGTCCCAACGAGATAGAGGCACTTCACTAACGCAATTTTTTTCTTGTACTTGGTTTTGCCAATACTCTTCAGGTGTGCTTGCGCCAGGGAAGCGGCAAGCCATACCGATGACAGCGATGGGCTGATGCATTTCTTCTCGAGTCGAGTGTAGTTCCGCCTGAAGGTTTTTTATACTCTTGAGAGCTTTTTTAATAATAGCGGACTGTTCTGGCTGATCATTCTTCATTGCATTTTCCTGGACGTAATGGAATCTTTCAAAATACTGTAAATTTAACGGTACTGATCGAATTGATTTGAGCTAGTTCTAGGTTTCAATTTCTAGCATTAGCATCTCTAATGCTTCACTATCACTAAGGTCATCGATATCTTTATTGCTTAGTTGAAGTGTTTCAGATGGCGTATTCGCTGCTTGTATGGTGGTATCTTGTGGGTTTTCTTGGGACGAATTGCCGTAGGCAATATCCAGTAGCGCATCTGCTAGGTTGGATAGGGTAGGGTTCTCGAAAATAAAATCGCTAGTTAAGGTGAGTGAAAATAAATCATTTGCTAGCGTAGACATTTCTACTATGAGAACGGAATCAAGCCCTAATTCAAACATGTTAGCTGATGTGTCAAGAGAGGAGCTTTGTGCTCCCAATCTCATCTCAATCCACGATAGCAGTGCGTCGAGTAGCATTTGCTTGCGCTGGTAAGGTGGAACGGAATCCAACTCTTTTCGATCTATGAGCGATGTTTTCTCTAGATCTAAATTTGCCAGTGGGATGGCTTGATTGTGCCAGCTCACAATCTCCTTCAGTGTGTTGTTGAGGTACATTGCACGTGTCTCTTGACGTCGAATCTTTCCACTGGATGTTTTTAGGGATGTAGTTGGTGGAATTAAAACACAGGCATGTAAGGATAGTTGAAAGTGCTCAGATACACGCGCCCGAATGGCAGAAAAAATTTCTGCAGTGTCTTCAACCTTACGATGTGTTCGTTTAACCTCGACAACGGCAACGATGTGCTCCCCCTCGCCATCGTTAACAGAGAAACAAGCGCAGGAATTTGGATAGAGAGCGGTGTGTGATTTTGTGATTTCAGACTCTACATCCTGCGGATAGATATTCCGGCCACGTATCACGATAAGGTCTTTAATTCTGCCAGTGATATAGATTTCCTTGTTTCGCATGAAACCTAGATCGCCTGTTCGAAAATAGTAGTCATCTTGCTCGCCGTCGAGACAGGCTTTAAAGGTCTTTTCTGACAGTTCAGGTTTCCCCCAATAACCTTTTGCGACACTATCACTTTGCACCCAAATTTCACCAACACCATTTTCTAAGCATTCAACCCTTGTTGTTGGATTGACGATTTTTACATTCTGATCTGCATCAGCGGGACCACAGCTAACAATTTTTTGACTAAGGTGTTTTTCGTGCTTTGGGGTTGTTTCACCAGTGTTTGGATTAAAATCAGAGGCGATATTTTGAGCAAGTTTCTCTCGGCTTATAGTTAATATTGCGGGAGGTTCATGTCGTTTTTGGCCGGAGACAATTAAGGTGTTCTCGGCTAAACCATAACCACATAAATAGGTTTCTTGCTTAAAACCAATGCCTGAAAATCGGTTGTAAAATAACTCAAGGAAATCAGGGTTTATAGGTTCGGCAGCATTGCATGCAACTTCCCAATGGGAAAGATCAAGGTCCTCAAGCATACTATCATCGCAACGCATACTACACAGTTGGTACCCGAAATTAGGTGAGGCTGTGATGACAGACTTGTATTTTGACATTGCTTGTATCCAACGGATAGGCTTTTGTACAAAAGATGCTGGGGTCATATGGATGGAATGCATACCGCGCCAAATTGGAAGCAAGATGCCGCCAATTAACCCCATATCGTGAAATGGAGGTAGCCAAGATACGCCTGAACAACCGAAAGGTAGCTGCATATGATTTTGCATGGTTGTAAGGTTATGAGCGATATTTCTGTGGGTAACAATGACGCCTTTAGGGTTACCCGTGGAGCCTGATGTGTATTGTAAAAATGCAATACCATCTTCGACATATGTATCAGGTAGAACATTTATATCTCGCTGTGATTCGGGTATTTTATCTATAGGTACACAAATAAGATTTTTTAATAAGCGTTTGGAAATCGTGTTGCTTGAATATTTTTCGATAAATTCATTGGTTGTGACAATTGCCTGAGCTCCGCAGTCTTTCGCGATGGTGATAAAACGTGACCAATCATCTTCTCGGTTACGGGGTGTAGAGCAAGGGACCGCAATACTTCCCGCTAATGTGCAAGCCAAGAAGGTTTCGATAAAACCCATTCCAGGAGGTAGGGCTATTAATACTCGTTCGGTATTAAGCCTACGATGAATAAGTTCCGACGCAATAGTTTCTGCACGGTGAAGCAGTGATTCGTATGAATGCTTATCACCTTCTTTTTCCCCATCAATTAAATAGGTAAAGGCAGGATTTTCTGGGTAGGTAGCTGCCATATGCTTGAGGCATTGAGGCAGCGTAGATGCATTGTGCTGTGAGGCTTGTTTCATATTTACTATCTTCACCCTATTGATTTGAGTTTTTTGAAAAATAAAAAAGTAACGTATTTGTATAAGTACAGAGCAAGAGGTAGTTGTTTGTTAGGTGGCGGTATTAAAACATAAAAAACACCTTGTTGCGAGTGATTA
>CAJXZM010000009.1 GCA_913063125.1 uncultured Gammaproteobacteria bacterium
TATTCGCGAGATCCGTCAACGTTTGTTAGAGGTCGAAGGTGATGGTGATAAAGGTTTGACGATATTTGATGCACCAAGAGATATCAAAGGTACAGGGTTTTTATCCTATACCCATGCTATTGATGCAGATGAACAGTGGTTATTTCTACCGGCACTAACAAGGGTAAAACGTATTGCGTCTAATAATAAATCGGGGCCTTTTATCGGCAGTCAATTTTCGTATGAAGATATTAGCTCATTCGAAGTAGCAAAATTCAGTTATACCTATTTGCGTGATGAAGACGTTGATGGTCGCCCTGCGTTTGTTATAGAAAATACACCCAAATATAAATATTCAGGTTATACCCGACTCATAACGTGGATTGACCAAGAACGTTATGTACCGGTAAAAATTGCTTATTATGATCGGAAAAATAAATTATTTAAAACACAAACCTTTAATGACTATAAGCAATATTTGAATCAATACTGGCGCTCTCACAGTCAGAAGATGGAGAATCATATTAATGGAAAGCTGACCCAGCTTGAATGGACAAATTATACGTTTAATACGGGCCTTGATTTAAAAGATTTTAATCGTACCGTGTTAAAGCGTTTAAAATGATCAAGTCAATCAACGTTACAGGAATCGTTCTGGCTTTAGTGGTTAATGTTTTACTCTTCCCTGTATTCAGTGTTGCTGATGAGCTTGAAATGACGGGTTTTGTTGCTTTGGAAACGCGTTTGTTCACCGAGCAGGCGCGTTATGTTGAGCAGCAAGATTATAGAAAGCAGTGGGGCAGTCAATTTTCTATAGCGCTAAACCCAGAGTGGTACCGTCAGTGGAATGGAGGTAATGATGTTGTCACCTTTCGCCCGTTTTATCGAATAGATTCTGTTGATAATAAACGCCAGCATGGTGATATTCGAGAGCTTGTATGGTTGCATGCTCAGGATGATTGGGAGCTAACGTTGGGTATTGATCAGGTGTTTTGGGGAGTGAGTGAATCTCAGCATTTAGTGGATATTATTAATCAAACCGATGCGGTTGAGTCCATTGATGGTGAAACAAAGCTTGGTCAACCAATGCTGAGTGTAAAATTAATTAAAGATTGGGGTGTCGTTGAAGCATTTGTTTTACCGTATTTTCGAGAGCGTACCTTCGCGGGTAAAGACGGTCGTTTACGTCCGCCACTGGCTATTGATGGCGGAAATACAATTTATCAATCCAGCAAAGAGGATCGTCATGTAGATTACGCTCTACGTTGGAGTCATAGTATTGATATTCTGGATATTGGACTTTCGTATTTTACAGGTACCGGTCGAGATCCTGAAATAGCCGTTACTCGTGGCATTGAGCCGGGTTCTGTCGCATCTTACGTGCCCTATTACAGCCAAATTCAACAGTTTGGTATTGATGCTCAGCTAACATTGGACACCATCTTATGGAAGTTAGAAGTCATCCATAGAAAGATGGATACGTTTGATGCGGAAAAATATAACGATGTTGTATTGATCCGAAATGCCAATGAGGGTGTTGCGGCTAATATTGGATTTGAGTACACCCTAGTGGGAATATTTGAGTCTGACTCGGATCTTGGGTTATTAATGGAATATCAATATGGCAGTGAGGGTTTCCTATTAGAGGCCAAAGATAATGTATTTTTTGGAAATCGCTGGGTACTGAATAATGAAGATGGCACTGAATTTTTGTTTGGTCTTGTGCAGAACTTAAATGATGGAGGGGAAAGAAGTGTATTTGTTGAAGCCTCTGCACGTATTAATCATGCGTTACGGTGGCGTATAGATGCTTGGTTGTTACAGGCTGATGATGACAAGCAAAGTACGATTGCCGCAATAGAAAAAGACGATTTCGTTAATGTAAGTCTGGAGTACTATTTCTAATGAGTCTTTTTTCTTTATGTTTTCCTTTGTACCTTCTTGGGCGGCCAGGGGATGAACATCGAGATGTTATTTATAATCTTTTGATACTGTGGCCGGCGTTCTAAGCTTCTTGTTTCCATTAACGGAATGCTGGCGAAGAGGAACATGCAAAGCATGGCTATTGCCCCCGGTATCTCCCACCACCAACCGGCAGGGTAAGCGGCCAATCCGAACAAACCTAAGCTGCACCAAAATAAAAATTCACCGAAATAATTTGGATGCCGACTCCAGCCCCATAACCCATGCTGGATAATGTCACCGTCTTTTCGCGTTGCGATGAATTGATGTAGCTGCCGGTCTGAAATAAGTTGGATTAATACAGCAGAGATACCAGTAAACAAAGCCAGATAATCAAGTATGCCGATACTCTTCTCACTGAGCCTGACTGCAGCGTACATGGGTAACATACCTAAAAAGACTTGGATTGTTGGAAAGAAATGAATACCAAAAAAATCGGTGAATATTTCCATTTTAGGTGCTTTTTTCCGCAACAGTTCATAACGCCAATCTTCATGCTGCAACCCCGGCCAGTGTTTAGCCCAGTTCCAGGTTAATCGCATTGCCCAAAACCACACCACGACAGAGATAAACAGGTAGCGTAATGGTTGTCCGTCATTGCCCGGTGTATTCCACCAATAGAGTAAAAACAGCGGAGGGATAACACTCCAGTAAGCATCATAAAAACTAGAGTTTTTAAATAGACGACTAAAAACAAAGATCACAGCGGTAGCAATTAGATCCGCGATAAAACTGTTGATGAGAAGATTTGGCTGGTTACAGAATTCAAGGTATAGAAGGCCACTACTACACGCCGCGATATAGGCGAAGATGATCCAGGAAAATGAGATATTTCTTGAAGACATACGACGCCTTATCCAGTGATCGAAGAGTGAGTTGATTAAGTGTACAGGGTATACCAGTTGCTAAGGTGACTCAATAATGGATGGTGGTATGATTTGTTTTTGCAAGGCAGCTTCATATTAAATTTATTCGGCTTTAGTAACATGAAGCATTGATCTATCTTGGTAGCACCAAAGGTTTGCAATATTAATTAAGGAAGTGAACGTGACTTACGAGGAATATAATGAATTTTGCCGCTCTCAACCAGCAACAACATATGTCGTTCAATGGGGCAACTCTCATGTTTGGAAGGTAGGAGGGAAAGTATTTGCCATTGGCGGCTGGGAAAAGTCTGATAAACCAGCGTTCACTTTTAAAGCTTCTGAGCTTAATTTTGAGATCTTGCGGGATGAACCGGGTTTCAGGCCGGCACCCTATATGGCGGCTCGTGGAATGAAGTGGATACAGCAATACGATGTTCCCGAAAGTGGAGATGAACCTCTTAAGTATTATCTTGGCGAATCTTATCGTATCGTTTCCAAAGGACTGACTAAGAAAAAGCAAAAGGAACTTGGTCTCAATCAAGACTAACGGTCACGAGAGGGTTACGTTGCGGCGCTTTTTCTTTATCTACTGCATGCAGTCCATGGATATTAGCGACATTATTGACGTGTTTTCTCTTTTACAGCCTGTTGTTTCGTATAAAAATTGAGGAAGAAAGGCCTCGACGCTTCCAGTAAGGACTACGACTATGTTATTGTTCTATGTATGTAGCGGTCGTACTGAAGTCTTTCGATGCGCTTGGAAATTATGGTGAACCTAGGGCGTTCTTGGGAGGCCTAGGTATGAAAATTGAACAATATACAGGACTTACTGTGAAGAAAGGTGTTTTTGGGGCTAGAATATAGCTCACTTTCTACACTGTTATGTCGAATGAGTAATTAGTTAAGATAGAATTAGGCAGTAATCTATTGCTAGGTATATTGCATAGATTTAAAAGTGCATAATGAGAGGCCGCATTAGCCTCGTAAGGCTATCGATTTTTCGTGTTATATTCGAACCGGTGAATTCGGATATATTTTTTATATTTCACCAACACTATGAGTAAAGAAGATGAGTAAAGGTACAGTTAAATGGTTCAACGCAGATAAAGGCTTCGGCTTCATTACACCTGAAGATGGTAGTAAGGATCTGTTTGTACATCACTCAGAAATCCAAGCAGGCGGTGGATATGCTACATTGAGTGACGGTCAGGCAGTTGAGTTTGAAGTTGGCCAAGGTCAAAAAGGTCCTTGTGCAAACAAAGTTGTTCCTGTTTAAGCTGCAGAACATAACGAACAAAGTTAGTCGGACGGCTTCGCCGCCCGCTGCTTTGGGCGTTGTAGCTTTTTAGGTGAATAGAGTACGAAGAACCTTCAACGGCATTTTCCCCAAATATCACATAGATTTCCTAAATACCCGCAATTTGTGGTGAATCGTCTGCTGGGCGAGCACACAAGGCCTAGCAGTAGGCAATCTACATGTTGGCAATACTTAACTATCCCCCTCCCGTTTATTAGATGACTCCCAGTTTGAACTCATGGCACCTATATTGTTTAGCCTGTGCAAAGGCGACAGACATAAAAAAGCCCGATTAAAAATCAGGCCTTTTTATGCTAACTAACAATTGTGTTACGTACTATAAGCGCGCTAACACATTGGCAGGAACCTTAAAGTACAAGAACGTATTTCTGTCTTCTGCTGCACCTTCTGTTGCAGCAATGCCATCACCTGGAAGTAAAATATGATCTTCTAGGTAACGTTCTAAATACGATAAGAAACGACCACGTTGTGCAACATGTAGCGGGCTTTCAGATTCGTGGTTTAGCATTGTGCTTTTAATGGAACCAACGCCACTGTCTTTATCAATGGAAATGTCCAACACGCGGAATTGTTGAGGCCAGTTAACCATAGAGCCAGATTCAATTTCCCAATAACCTAGCTCGTCTGTTGCACCGGCACGAGGAAGAATGCGGTTTTCGTGCGAGTGAGCTACTAAATGAGCGATAACATTTGGGTATTGATTGAGGGTTTCAATTAGCAAACCTCCGTTGATAATAATATCTTTTGGTTTGTGGTGAGAGCTAACAATAACCAATTGGCCAGCATTTTGAGCCGCTTGAAGTTCCTGCTCGATCCAGGCCATTTCAGTTAAATCAAGCATACCTTCAGGCCCAAGCAGCATGCTTGAATCGATAGCGATATGTTTTACTAAACCATTGTTGCTGGCAAAGCTGTAATGTAAGTTACCGTCTTTTAGCTCACCTTGCTGATCGATAACGTGCTGCATGCCGTGGCCAACAGGTTCACTAACAAATGCGGGGTCTTTGGAAATAAACATCTCTTCTGCGATTTCATTTGGGCGCAATACCCGGCGGTCTGCGTCTTCAGGAATGTCGCTATAAACGACCGCATTTAGAAGGTTGAAGATGGATAATGTTGGGTTAAAACCTTGCAGACTAAATGGCGCGGTAGCAATATTGTCAAAAAAGGTGCGTGTGTCGATGGCGATTTTGACACCAAATAAGTTGAAGTCATTATCGGTGATAGGGAAGTTGCCTAATACCAAACCATCATGGTTTCCAGGGACATAATACCAAGGGATATTGGCTTGAGTATCGTTTTGGCCATTTAATCCAACAGCAGTAAAGGCATCATAGGTATCGTTAGGTTTGCCGTCGTCAAAATTGCCAGCAATCGGGTCATCATCAGCGCCACTATCTGGGTTAATGTCGCCGCCATCAAGAATATCAATACCCCAGCGAGCTTCGTTATAACCACCGATATCTAACAAGTCACCGGTGAAGATGGCCATGTCAATTGGCTTACTGATATCAGATTCATAATCACGTAATGTGCGGATCATATCATCTACTTGATAGGTGATATGGGCACTGGCGGGATAATACGATGCAGGAATAATCGATTTTAGGATATTAACGTTAAGAGGGCTTTCCTCGTCACGCATTTGGAAGTCACTCATGACTAAAAGGTGATGGGCACTCACAACATCGCCAGCTTCTGCGGGCTTGGTGGCAAAGTCTTCACGGTCAACAAATGGCGCTTCTTTACCAATTTCGACTAAATGGCTTTTGTACTGAGCGTAAAGATTTGTAAGGGTGCTTTCCTCAGGATCATCTGATGATAATACGAGTGGTGTATTTGTAGCACTAAAAATAAGCTCTAATGCGGACTCACCTTCATTGACGGTGTTTTGCAACATGAGTTCAAATACAGATTGCGCTTCTTCTGCAGTCTCAGTGCTGACGCTTGTCGCGGGGTAAGTAAAGGTACGTAGTAGTCTTGCTTGAGCTTGAGTTGTGCGTTCTTCTATTTGAGGCAGAATATTAGCTAAGCTGTGTTGTAATGCATCTGCGTGTAGCTGACTTTTAAGTTCTGTTTGTAATAGCGCTTCAGCTTCTACGGTAAAGGATGCGATGGATTGGTTGAAATTGAGTCTGGCATTCTCTGTTGCAGCGGAGTGAATGGCAGGCGTAACAACAATACCATTCATTGGAGATAGGTCGTAATCGACAGTGACCAAAAAGCGTTGAAGGTTGCTTAGTGCATCTGGGTGGTCGCCAGCGATATCTTCTAGGGTAATGTAGTCTTTAGCTGTTGTGCTACCTAATACGATACCACCCAAGGAAAAGGTAACTTCTTGGTCAGTACGGTATTGGAATTGACCGTCGTCAGAGGTTGTTCCTGTTTCGGAACCGGATTCGTAACGAAAACCACTTAAGCCCAAAAGTTTTCCTGACCTAGATTCGGGTTCGGTGGTTTCAGGTTGAGTTGGTTCGGAATTGCTATTAGAGCCTGTATCACTGGAGCTAGAGCTTCCAGAGCTGCCGCAACCGGCGGTAGCTAATAAAATTGAGGAAAATAAGATACTTAAGCTAAATTTATTCATATTATTAGTTCTGCTGATAGACGATCGAGTTATGTTTTTATGGATTCGCTAGCGCAACATTTGGTCAGAATTCGCATGCTTTTTGAGTGAACTTTGGCCAAAAGATTAGGCGAGTATATCAGCAAGGGTATCAGTAAACAGTTACGAACTGTAACCAAACTGTCATGATTGTGTTTATAGAATGATCAGCAGGATCGTGATGGATTGCTGTGTTTTCGGGGGGTGTGGCGGGGTTAGTAAGGGAAGAAGAGCTTATGCTGACTGGTCGTAATAGGAGGTTCCAGAACCAATACCCATGCTTTCCATCTCTGCTGCAATGTCATCAAAATCCATCACACTGAGACCAACAAATTCGAGCAGGCTTTCTTTAATGATTTCCCACTCATGGTCTGTTGATTGTTTGCCTAAAATATTATGTAATCCGCATATATGCTCGGACATTTTTAATATAGCTAATAGGGTTTTTTTACCGGGATCGTACCCTTTGTTTAATGTCGTATTGTAGATATCTTTAACGTTATGATGCTCGGCGATAACGTCACAGAAGTCTTGAGGCAATTTCCAAGATTTTGCAGTGTAATAACCAATAACGGCGTGATTGGTTCTTAAATAACGGTTTTCTGTATCAATAATGCGTTTATCTTGACACTTGTAGGACTCTTCCATCACATCAGAGTAGTTTCTGTGCTCCCTAATGAGTAAAGGTACCCCGCAGTTGTGAAATAGCCCTAAGCTATAAGCTAGGTCGGGGGCTTGATAACCTATTTGTCGAGCAATAGTCGCGCATACAGATGCAATATCCATTGCGCTGTCCCAAAACCCCCCCAAGGCGATGATGGTTTCGTTATTCATCTCACCTTTTATACTTAAGCCGTTACTGATATTGATGACTGAGTCCATGCCCAGTATGTTAACGGCTTGCTCAATAGAGGTGATTTTGTTTTTTAAGCCATACAGGTGAGAATTCACCACTTTTAAGATTGTGCCTGCTAATCCGACGTCCTGACAGATGAGTTTTGCAATATAGGCCATATCTGGATCAGGCATAGCCTGTTCCATTTGGATGTCCACAATCACCTGTGGCTGCGGAGGGACCGTTATGCCATGAAGGATTTTGGTGACTTGTTCATCGTTAAGTATATCTGGCATGAGGCTTTAGCTATAATGTCGCATTCAGAGCTGCTGTTATTATAAAGTTTAGCAGCTGATTTTATGGATACCGGGAAAAAAGCAATTTTTTATTGGTATCCCAAGAGCCCCATTCTTATTGTTGAGACACTTGCATGAGCACCGCTTCCGAAATATCCAATTCAGCACCTACCGATAACAGTCAATTAGCGCGGGTTAAATTAAAAAAGAATGAGGAGCGTAGGCTAAAATCTGGGCACTTGTGGGTGTATAGCAATGAAATAGATACTAAGGTAACACCCCTTAATGATTTTGAGCCTGGCCAGCATGTTGTTGTTGAGGACTCTAAAGGTAAGGCGATAGGAGTAGCTTATATTAATCCACAATCATTGATCGCAGCGCGGTTAATGAGCAGAGATGGTAATTGCACAATAAGTGAGTCATTACTAACGCATCGTTTAAAAATAGCCTTGTCGTTACGCGAGAAGTGTTATGAGGGAGGGTGTTATCGTTGGGTTTATGGAGATTCTGATGGCCTTCCGGGTTTAGTGGTAGATCGCTTTGGCGAATACGTGGTTGTGCAGTTAAACACCGCAGGAATGGATTGTTTAAAAGAGCAGGTTGTTGCGGCAATTACCAAGGTGATTTCACCTAAAGGTATCTTATTTCGAAATGATAGCGCTGCTCGGACGCAGGAAGGGTTACCGTTGTCAGTGGACGTTGCAGCGGGTGAGTGGCCTGAAACATTAAGCCTGGTTGAGAATGGTGTTAACTTTGTAGTGCCGGCTAATGAGGGACAAAAAACAGGCTGGTTTTATGATCATCGCGAAAACCGGCAGTACTTATCAACTTGGGTAAAAGGCAAGCGTGTTTTGGACGTATTCAGTTATGTGGGAGGCTGGGGTATTCAGGCTGCTATGGCTGGTGCAGAAGAAGTATTGTGTGTTGATGCTTCTGAATTGGCGTTAAATTTTGTAGAGAAAAATGCAGCCTTAAATGGTGTTGTTGAAAAAGTGGGCACCATGCAAGGTAATGCATTTGATTGTTTGAAGCAGCTTGTGGAAGAAAAGGAAAAGTTTGATGTGATTGTGATTGATCCACCGGCGTTTATTAAGCGGAAGAAAGATTTTAAGAATGGTTCTACAGCGTATCGAAAATTAAATGAGCTAGCGATGCGATTATTGGCTCGGGATGGACTGTTGGTGTCTGCATCGTGTTCAATGCATTTACCGAATGATGCGCTGTTGGATGTAGTGCGAGGCGCAGGTCGCCACGTGGATCGCCAGGTGCAAATTGTTCATCAAGGTGGCCAAGGGGCAGATCACCCAGTGCACCCTTCAATTGCAGAAACACAATACCTAAAGGCAATTTTTGCCCGAGTACTGCCGAGCTTTTGATTCCGAAGACGTGTTGGATGACCTATTCTGGGTAGCTTATGGCTGGGTTATTGAAGTCTTTGCAGTGATGCTTTAAGTTGCGCTGTAAAGGCTTCGTGAGAAAGGTCGGGGGTTTCTTGAGGCCATTTGAGGTAGGTGGCTAGTGTTGAGCCTTTACTTGGTTCACTGCTGGTTTCGCTAGAGTCATCCTGTGGCGCTGAATATTTTAGTAACTCCCAATAACCCATGCTAAGTGAGTCGACACTTTGTTGTTCAATGTGTATTAGCATTGTGTTTAATATGTTTTTGGTAGTTCGTAGCGCGGCTTGTTGTGAATGTTGTTGTATCTTTTGTTGTGTTCTGGTGATCACATCTTCTAACACGGTTTGTAATGCGGTTAAGTCTTGCTGTAATAAGCTAACGACAATTGTGAGGTATTGCCGTCGTCTGCTAGCGTTGGGTTCTTCAAAATCAGTGGCAGGTCGTGGGGCGAGAGATTGATTGTATCGTTGCTCTCCCATCAATATAAATGCAATCACTTCAAAGCCGATGCTGATTTCACCACTATCGGTTAATCCCTGTTGACCTCTTAATGACTGTTCTGACAGCGCTAATGTGATGTCGTTTACAATGCCAGAATTGGGGTATTGCAATAGGTAGTCTACGTAGCCGGGAAGAATCGGTGTGCTGTACACGGATGTGATTAGCGGTGCAGTGAGTGTTTGCAATGCTTGGTTTGAATCGTTTTTTATTAATGTATGGACGGGAATATAAAGATCAAGGCAGTGCTGTAGGGCGAGTTGGTTTTTGTTGAGTAGCAGTTGGGTGGGTGCTGCAAGAAAGCGGTCGAGATTGCTGGAAAGGGCTTCTACGCAAGATGAAGTGGCGTGTAATGTATGGATTTGGGCATGTTGATAATGCTTTAACGCTTCTGTTAGCGCAGGTTCTGTAAGGGTACTTGAGGTTGTTTTGTTTGGTTCTTTTACGATAGTGTTTGGGTCTTGAGTATTTTGGTCGCAGGAAGATAAGATAAAGCCGAGGGTAAGGGGCAGCAATACATGAGCCAGGATAGTGCTTAGCTTAGCTGTTGTACTATTAGTATTAGCTGCTGTACTAGAGGTTCCTGGGGCTGTCATTTTTATTCTCGTCAATTATGTGTCAATTCTCTGGTTAGCATCTCGTAGACTGATAAGTGGCCAGTCACGCTGTTGTGCAATAGCGATGAGTTTTTCATCAGCATCAACGGCTACAGGCTTTTCTACAACCTCTAATAATGGTAAATCGTTAATAGAGTCACTGTAAAAGTAGCTGCCGTCTAATGAATATTGATTATCGGTTAACCATTGGTTTAGGCGGGCGACTTTTCCTTCTTGAAAGCAGGGAGTTCCAGCAATTTTACCTGTGTATCTACCTTCAATAATCTCAGGGTCAGTTGCCAGTATGTCATCAACGTCTAATAATTTAGCGATAGGGTGTGTTACAAAGCTGTTGGTTGCGGTGATGATAAGCAAAAAATGACCTTGTTGGCGATGGTTATCCAGTAAGGCTGCGGCCTTATTTAGCAACATAGGTTTGATGGTGTCTTGCATAAACTGCTGGTGCATCTGCGCTAGCGTTTCCATGGAGTGTTCAGTAAGGGGCGCTAACGCAAACTCTAGGTATTCATTGATATCAAGCGTGCCGTTTTTGTAGTCTTGGTAAAATTTGTCGTTACGAGCTTCATAGTAGGCACCATCAACATACCCTTGGGTGACTAAAAACTCCCCCCAAGCATGATCACTATCTCCGTCTAGAAGGGTATTGTCTAAGTCGAAGATGGCTAAATTTTTCATGGTGTTCACATCTTAATAAAGGGTTATTAACAGAAGACGCAGTGTATCAGTTTTACACTAAGACATGTTAGAGCTCGGTGTACCATAATAAGTGGATAGAGGTTAAGATTTAGCTAACGAACTTATTAACTTTACAGAAAAATTAAAAGTTTAGAAAAATCAACCAAATACAGCTATATTAGTAGAAGTGGAAACATCGCGAGCGGGTCTGGGGTTATCTTGGTGCTTGAGTAATTGTGCAAGCTGCGGTATCAATATTGCTGAATGAACACATAACGAGAAAAACAGTGAGTGCATCGGAGATTGATGAGGACGGTTTTAGGCCGAATGTAGGTATCATCCTAGCGAATAAGTCAGGGCAAGTGCTTTGGGCTCGTCGTGTGGGTCAGGACGCCTGGCAGTTCCCTCAAGGTGGTATTAATCATGATGAAACTCCTGAACAAGCGTTATACCGTGAATTGCACGAAGAGGTTGGCTTAACATCAAATGATGTTGATGTGATTGGTTGTACCGATGGTTGGTTGAAGTATCGATTGCCAAAGCGTTTTCTTCGCTATCGCAGCAAGCCGTTATGTATCGGTCAGAAACAAAAGTGGTTTTTATTAATGCTTACGGGTAAAGAAAGCTCCGTCAGCTTTGAATACGGCTCTCCTCCTGAATTTGATGACTGGCGCTGGGTTAATTACTGGTATCCATTAAATCAGGTAGTAACATTTAAACGTGATGTTTATCGAAAGGCGCTTAAAGAGTTAGCGCCACATTTAACCGCGTTAACGGAATCCGCTACAGCTCGTAAATAAGTTCTACAATGCTTGTTAAAACTAATGTCCTAACTGTAAAGAGAATATGCTAGAAACCCTCAGACGTATTGTACAAGAAGTGAACTTAGCAGAAGACTTATCTTCTGCATTGAGTGTCATGGTGCTGAGGATTAAGGAAAGTATGGGTACAGAGGTGTGCTCAATTTATCTGTTAGAACCCAAATCCAATCAGTATTATCTAATGGCAACCCAAGGGCTAAATCAGTCAGCGGTGGGTGAAACTCGCATGGGTTATTCTGAAGGGTTGGTAGGCCATGTAGGGCAGCGAGAAGAACCGATTAACCTAGACGATGCAGCTAGCCATCCCAAGTTTCTTTACCTTGAAGAAACGGGCGAAGAGCGGTTTAGCGCCTTTTTAGGTGTACCTATCATTCACCATCGTAAAACGCTGGGTGTTTTGGTGGTACAGCAGAGAGATCGCCGACGGTTTGACCAAAACGAAGAAGCATTTTTGGTCACCATGTCGGCTCAGTTGGCAGCGCTGGTTGCACACGCTGAAGCAACGGGAACGATTGATGGCAACTTGTTCGAAGGTGTGGAGAGTGAAAGTGCTCGATTTGACGGGATCTCTGGTGCAACGGGTATCGGGATTGGTAAGGCTTATGTTGTCTACCCCCCTACCGATTTAAAATCGGTACCTGATCGTGCTATTACCGATATTAAAAAAGAGCTGCGTACATTAAATGGGGCGATAAAGTCTGTACGACTGGATATGGCAAGGCTCAAAGTCAAAGCCAAAGTTCAACTGCCCAAAGAAGAGCAGGGTCTGTTTGAAGTATACGAACGAATGTTAGATGACAATGCCTTGGCAGGAGAAGTTCGGGAAAAAGTAAGTGAAGGTAATTGGGCCCAAGGTGCATTGCGTGATGTAGTGCAAACGCACATTCGAGCATTCGAGGCAATGGATGACCCCTATTTACGTGCTCGAGCGTCAGATGTAAAAGATCTTGGGTTGCGAGTGTTGAGCTTTCTTCAGGAAGCAAAGTCTTCAATTAACAAAATCCCACCGAATGCCATTGTTGTGGGTGAGGACATTACACCAACAGTCTTTGTTGATATGGACCGAGAAAATATTGCGGGTATTGTTTCATCTCATGGTTCCAGTAATAGTCACATGTCGATAGTGGCGCGATCGTTAGGTATTCCAACCGTAGTGGGGGTGGCTGAGTTTCCTTTGTCTCGAATGGAGGGGCGAGATCTTGTGGTAGATGGTTACCGCGGCGAAGTGATTGTTTCTCCTTCAGATGCAATATGCAAACACTATAAGTCGGTCATGGAAGATGAGCGAGAGTTATCCAAAGAATTGGATGAAGTCGCGGAGTTGCCTTCTGAGACGCCTGATGGGCACTGTATGACGCTGCATGTGAATACCGGTTTGATGGCGGATGTTACCCTTTCATTAGAGCGTGGAGCGGAGGGTGTAGGGTTATACCGTACTGAAATTCCGTTTATGGTACGTGATCGCTTCCCCAGTGAAATGGAGCAGATGGAAATTTACCGCCAGCAGCTGGAGGCATTTCATCCAAAGCCCGTTACCATGCGAACGCTCGATGTTGGTGGAGATAAGGCGTTACCGTATTTTCCCATTACTGAAGAGAATCCGTTTTTAGGTTGGCGAGGCATTCGAGTAACCTTGGATCACCCTGAAATCTTTTTACAGCAGGTTCGCGCGATGTTGTGGTCCAGTGAAAGTCTGGATAATTTAAAAATCATGTTGCCTATGATCAGTTCAATTACCGAGGTTGAGGATGCAATGCATCTTATTCATCGAGCCTTTCTTGAAGTTTTGGAAGAGGGCGCTCATATAGAGATGCCTCAAATTGGCGTTATGATTGAGGTGCCCGCTGCGGTTTATCAAGTTCGAGAGTTTTGCCAGCAGGTGGATTTTATTTCAGTGGGTAGCAATGATTTAACCCAATATTTGTTGGCGGTAGATCGTAATAATCGCCGAGTTGCTAATTTGTATCAAAGTTATCACCCATCTGTGCTTAGGGCGCTGCAAGAGATAGTTACGCAGGCCAAAGCCGCTGATACACCGGTTAGCATTTGTGGGGAAATGGCAGGAGACCCTCGCTCAGCGTTACTGTTAATGGCTATGGGATACGATACTCTAAGTATGAGTGCGAGCAGTCTGTTACGAGTGAAGTGGGTATTACGTAAGATTAGCTACAGTCGGTCAAAGGAAATGTTGGACGAGATTTGGCAAATGGATAATGCCGCCGTCATTCTCAGTCACCTTGACTATGTATTGGAGAAAGAAGGTTTGGGAGGTTTTATCAGGCCAATGCACGGCAGCGTGCACTCCTAGACCGTTAGTTTGCCTGCTGCCCAGTGTTCTCTCTGTCGCACTTAAGAATCTCTAGCATTATCGCCTATTCTACGGGCCGCTATCATGGGGTATGATGGGCGCCAACTTGTGGTAAAACAAAAAAGGAACGTTGTATGTTTAAGTATCCGGAAATCGATCCGGTTGCGGTGTCGTTAGGACCGTTATCCATTCGTTGGTATGGGCTGATGTATTTGCTCGGTTTTGTATCGGGTTATTGGTTGTTAGCGAAGAGGGCAGAAAAGCCCAACTCTGGTTGGACCAAAGAACAGGTCAGCGATTTGATCTTTTATGGTGCCATGGGTGTCATTCTTGGTGGTCGTGTTGGGTATGTCTTGTTTTACAACTTTAGTGCCTTTCTTGATAACCCTATTATTTTATTTCAAGTATGGAATGGCGGAATGTCCTTTCATGGTGGAATGTTGGGGGTGATGTTTGCGATGTGGTGGTTTGGTCGTAAAGCGGGCAAAACAATGTTCGATATTTTGGATTTTGGCGCACCTATTGTGCCGATTGGTTTAGGTGCCGGTCGCATCGGTAATTTTATTGGTGGTGAATTATGGGGGCGTGTTACCGATGGTCCTTGGGGGATGATCTTCCCTAATGGTGGCCCTGATCCTCGCCACCCATCTCAGCTTTATCAGGCAGCACTAGAAGGGGTGGCGTTATTCACCATTCTTTGGTTGTTCTCCCGTACGAACCGACCTAAATATGCGGTGTCCGGTATGTTTGCATTATGGTATGGCATTTTCCGCTTTATCGTAGAGTTTGTGCGCCAGCCTGACTCTCACCTTGGTTTTATTGCGTTTAATTGGTTAACGATGGGGCAGTTATTGTCATTGCCACTAATTGCAGTGGGAATGTTTTTGCTATTTATCGCATATCGTAAACCAGTTACTGCATCCGTTTAAATAAATGGATCGTTGGATTAACATTAGAGCAACATTGAGTATTATCGATGAAAGAGTATCTCGATCTTCTGCGCCATGTAAAAGAAAATGGCGTGACAAAAGGTGACCGTACTGGAACTGGTACAACAAGCCTTTTTGGGTATCAAATGCGTTTTGATTTATCAAAAGGTTTTCCCCTGGTAACCACTAAAAAAATCCATACACGTTCTGTATTTCATGAGTTGTTATGGTTTTTAAAGGGCGATACCAGCATTACCTATCTCAAAGAAAATGGTGTATCTATTTGGGATGATTGGGCTGATGAGAATGGTGACCTTGGTCCTGTGTATGGTAAGCAGTGGCGTTCATGGGAAGGACCAGACAATCAGGTGGTGGATCAAATCACTAACTTGATTGAGGAAATTAAAACCAATCCAAACTCCCGTCGTTTGATCGTAAGTGCATGGAATCCATCGGTATTGCCGGATGTGAAATTTAGCCCTACTGAAAATGCCAAAATGGGTAAGCAAGCATTGCCACCTTGCCATTGTTTGTTTCAGTTTTATGTTTCGGAAGGTAAGTTATCTTGCCAATTGTATCAGCGTAGCGCCGATGTCTTCTTAGGAGTGCCATTTAATATTGCATCCTATGCTTTATTGGTACATATGATTGCACAGGTAACCAATTTGGAAGTGGGTGATTTTGTTCACAGTTTTGGTGATGTGCACCTATACAGTAATCACGTTGAACAAGCTGAGTTGCAACTTAGTCGGGATAGTAAGCCGCTGCCAACCTTAACGTTGAACCCTGAGGTAACATCAATATTTGATTTTACCTATGACGATATTCAAATCGAAAGGTATGAATGTCATGCCTCAATAGCTGCACCAATTGCAGTGTAAGGGGGAATGTTATGTTGTCACTAATTGTCGCGAAAGCCGATAACAATGTTATCGGTAAAGATAATAAAATGCCTTGGCATTTGCCTCAAGATTTACAATATTTTAAAGCAACAACCATGAGTAAGCCCATTATTATGGGGCGTAAAACATTTGACTCTCTTGGTCGAGTTTTACCCGGGCGGCCGCATATTATTATCAGTCGGGATGCCAAATTACAAGTGCCTGAGGGGTGCTATGCCGTAACGAGTCTTGATGCTGCTATTAGGCAGGCTCAAGCAGTGATGCCAGATGATCAAAATGAATCGGTGATCATTGGAGGTGCGCAAATTTATAAAGAAGCGTTGGGTGCTGGTTTGGTGCAGCGTTTGTATATTACGGAAATACAGTTGACGCCAGAGGGAGATACCTACTTTCCTGAGATTGAGGCGCAACAATGGAAAGAAGTAGAAAGGGTTGAGGGTGATGGGGATGTTGCGCATTGTTTTGTTACCTATCAACGCATCTGATAGAGCTCAATATAAAAAATAATAATACGTAGTAGATTAGCCAATAGAGTGAATTGATTACTAACTGCCACAACTAAATATAGCAGCCAAATATAGCGACCAAATTATCATGTTTAAGAAATTCTTTAAGCCAAAATGGCAGAGTGCAAAACCACAAGTTCGAATCCAAGCAATTAGTAATCTTAACATTGAAGATGGGGATGATCTTCATGTGCTGGATTTGTTAGCAAAAGGTGATATAGAGGCAAGTGTACGTTCTGTTGCATACCAACGAACGGTGGATACAGGGAAATTGCTGTCTTATATTCAGCAAGAAAAAGATACCAGTGCACAGCAATCGGCAATCAATCATTTGTTAACGTTGTTAAATGATAATGATGTGGCGCTTGATGCTCGCTTGGAGGGTATCGTAAAAGGGCTGGATACGAAGGCGCAGGCTTCCCTAGTAGAAAAAACTAAAAATATTGAACTTGGATTGTTTGCACTTGAAGGAATTAAAGAAGAATCTGTTTTGCAGTTATATGCGACAAGCCTGTCATTGACTCGTTTACGTCAAACTGCGGCAGAGCGATTGGAAACAGAAGCGGTTCTGGAAGCGGTGTTAAAGGACAGTAAAGGTAAAGATAAAAGTGTTTACCGGATTATTAAAAATAAGCTAAATACGATTCATGATGTTCAGAAGCAAGCAGATAATCGTGATGAGCAATTGGATGAATTGTGTAAAAGTGTAGAAACGTTAGCTAGAATGCCATTTGACCCTATGTATATTGCCAAATTGGATCATTTGAAAAAACAATGGACACGGATGCAAAATTTTGCAAATACAGATATTAAACAGCGATTTCAGCGAGCCAGTGAGCTTTGCCGTCAGACGGTTGATACTAGTACGGCAAAAGAAAATGAACAGCGAGAAACTGATCAGTTGTTGCGTGAGGCCTCACAAGAACGTATGGCAGCCTGCGATCAATTGGAAGAAGCGTTAAAACAGATTGAAGCAAAAGCAGCGTTGGATGCGGAGGACGTACCTGCATTACTTGCATTGCTACGTACACAGCAAGTTCGCTGGGATGAGGCTGCTTTAGTGAATGCATCGGCGCCAGATGAGCGTAAACGATTTAATCGAGCGTTATTTGAATTGGAAAAAATTGTTGCTGCGGTTGCCGCGTTGAAAGAACACGGTGAGGCGCTAGAGCAAGTTATTGAAAAAATCTTGGATTTAGCGACTGAAAAACCGTCAGCGGGAATGAAAGGGTTAAAGAAAACATTTGATCGTTTGTCGGCAGCTATTCAATGGCCAGAAGTTATTGCAAAACCAGACGTGCTTGTGTTGAAGGATAAAGCCGCTGCACATTTTGAGAATATTAAAAATGGGCTGGCAGCAAAAGAAAAAGAAGCTGTCGCTAAGCTGACGGGTGTGCTGGATAATTTGCGAGATGAGGTAGAAAAAGGAAACCTTAAAACCGCCAATAAATTATTACGTGATGCTAATCGGCACATAAAGCATATGCCGATAAAACAAGGAGCAAGCCATCAGCAAACAGTGCGAGAGCTTACTTCAAAAGTGAATGAGCTTAGAGATTGGCAAGGTTATGCATCGGCCCCGAAAAAAGAACAGCTGTGTGAGGCCATGGAATCATTGGTTGGTGAGGAAATGGACCCTCAAGCGTTAGCCAATCGTATTAAACGTATGCAGTCTGAATGGAAAATATTAGGGGCATCGCCCGATAGTCAGGCGATATGGGAACGTTTTAAGCTAGCATCAGATAAAGCCTATGAACCTTGTCGGGAGTATTTTGATAAGTTGTCAGAAGTACGCTCGGGAAATTTGCAATCACGTAAAAATGTTGTTCAGCAAATTAGTGATTATATTTCACAGCTAGATTGGAATGTTGCAGATTGGCGTGCAGTTAACGAAGTCTATGAGGTGGCTAAGCAAGAATGGCGTCGTTATTCTCCGGTGGATCGTAAAGATGGTAAGTCTGTTCAAGATCAGTTCAATGATTTGTTGCAACAATTGCGCGATCGTCTGGATCAAGAATTTACAAAAAACGAAAGCCAGCGTAAGCAGTTAATCGAAACGGCAGAAGCTTTAGTTAAGCAAGAAGATTTGCAAGATGCGATCGAGAAAGCCAAGCGATTACAGCAACAGTGGAAATCCGTAGGTGTCGTTTCCCGTCGAGAAGATGCTAAATTATGGCGTAAGTTTCGTTCCGTATGTGATCAGGTGTTTGCTCGTCGTGAACAGGAACGACAAGCTGCGACGACAGAACGTGATAATAATTTTACCGATGCATTATATTTGTGTGAACAGCTTGAGCAGTTAGCAGAAAGTGACGTAATGGATTTGGATGCCTGCAAGTCGGATTACGATAAATTGCACGACAAGTTTTCTCAGCTTAGTGGGTTGCCAAAAGAAAAAGTACATGAGGTTAAAAAACGATTTAATACGGCAAGTGACGCCTGTAAATTGTTGTTTGTAGGTGCTGAGAAATTAAAACAGCAAGATCAGATGGTTGAAGTGTGGCGTAAAGTCTCGCTATGTGATGAACTAGAGACCAGTGTTATGTCTGGCGTGGAAGGCGATCTGTTTGGCGGTGACGATGTGGAGTGGGGCAGTGAGTTAGAATTGCCTAAAGGTATGAAAGGCCTTGAACAGCGTTATCAGAAATTAAGCGCATTGGCACAAAGCGCTGATGTGATTGCAGATGAACTTTTACAGGAGAACGCAGAGAAGCTGAAAGAAATAACGGTACTTTTGGAAATTGAGTCTGGATTGGAAACCCCTGCCGATGAAAAGCAATATCGAATGCAGCTTCAAGTTTCTCGCTTGTCCGGAGGGCTTGGTGGACGTAAAGATCATAACGATGGGCGGGGAGCTTCAGTGTTACAAGCGTTGAGTGATTGGTGTAATGTTGGGCCTGTAGAGGCTGGTGTTAGAGGGCAGTATATGGCACGACTCAAAGCGGCATTGGAAACAATAGGGTAAGAGTTACAGACATAAAAAAAGCGCCGATTGGCGCTTTTTTTATGTCTGTAACATTATGGGTTTGCAATTAAGTTTATGTTCGCAGGAAGCTCTTGGCCTGAAATTTTGTGCTCAAACATGACAAGGGCGCTAGTGCTGGATACGGGGGTGTTTTCATTTACAAGAATGTCTACGGTGTAATTTTTATTGATGTTGTCCTTTGTAATATTAATCCAGCCTGCCGTATTAATATCTATCATATTGGTAATGTCATATAGCTCGCTGCTGATATTTGTACCATTGTTTGAAAAATTAAAAATGCGATCTTGATCGTAGGTTTCATTTGTCGTGTCTTCTGGGGGACTTGGCGCTGGAGAAGCTCCACTTTTGACAAAGGTGATAGGGTGGGGCAGTTCATTTATCGCAGATATAGTATGTGTGAATTTAAGGGCTGAGTCGTCACTTTGGCCGTTGGTATAGTCTACGTCTCTGCTGATAATGCCTATCCCTGGTACTAGGTTTAGAGTGTCTCTTAATAGGAATGAAAAAACTTCAGAAGAAAGTTCAGGGATGGTGATCGCAAGGTTTATTGCAATGACTATTTTCTTTGATTGGAATTGACCAATGGCAGATGTTAGCGTTTGGTTTGCAGTCCACTGTGAGGTTGATGAGTCGAGTATTGTTGCGCTTATGTCGCGAGTGATAGGGAGACCTAACACGCGTGCTGTCAGAGTTGCAGTAGCAGTACCTCCGGCTTCTATTTGATTCTCGATTATATCTTGTTCTTTTTTCCATATTAGGATTGGAGGTGAAAATCGGATCGTGTTAAAGGAAATGTTGGTGGCGGGAGCATTGTCAGGAATGCTGAAAACACCATCTACACCGTGAAGTAGAATTTGTTCAGGAGTGCTAGAAAAAAATTGCGTTATATCGCCATAATTTACAGCGTAAATGTCTGTAGTTTCATCAGGTAACGCAGTACTTTTTGTTACTTCTAGGCTTTTTCCATCATCATATGCAATTGTTGTGTTTTCAATTAGTGGTAATAACTCATGCTGGGTTGCTATGAACGGGGGGATTGCTTCTTCTTCACCAGCATTAGCTTCGTCTTCGCTATTATCTTCATTTTCACCTGTGTTGGTGCCTGACCCCGTGTCGATTTGTTCAACAGCAGCATCAGATCCACCTCCGCCTCCACCACAGGCGGACGTAAACAACGCTAAAGACGCAATTAAGATTGCTCGAACCAAAAATTCTACAGGCATAGGATATCGCTCAGTCGGAGGTTTTTATTATATGCCTACATACTAACGAATCGTATTGTAAACAACTGTTGGCAAATTGTGTCTTTTGGGTGATGCATGTGCAGGCTATGACGTTTGTTGAATAGTCATGAGGAAGGTGGTTATTATAGGTAAATGTTTGAAATATAAAAAATAAATACTTACCTATAACAAGCTAAATCAGATTAACCAATTTCTTTACGAATTCTCTGACAACCTTGACTTAAGAACGAGGCAAAGGATTTGTTTGATGTGGATACGTTCACTCGTTCGATCATGTCGTCTCGAATTGAGAGTGATACCTTGCAGCTTTTGGCAGCCATACCCTTCGAATTGTCAAAATAAACCCAAGTTTTAGCGCCAGAGGCAAGTTCATTACGTCGGTTTGGTAGTCCTAGTCGTGTCTTTACAAAGGCAACAGGTTTACCGGTTAATATAGAGATGATGTCATCGCTTTGTTCTTTAACGGCGGGGTTAATGCAATCGCCAATGGATACAGAGCATAAGGAGTTGGATACAAAGCCGCCTTTTTCTGGAGCAAGGCTAGCGCAGCCACTTATAATCAGTGAGAGAATACAGGCGAATAGAATCTGAGTGGTTTTCATATGAGGCATCCCTTTTATTATTATTATTTTTAATAGCCTTAACAGCACAGCGCCTCATTGTGTCCGATAGTGCTAATGAATTGCAAGTATTAGTATGCAGAAGGTGGAGACTCCATCCATTGGATCATGTCGTCCACGCAGTTGTCGTCTAGCTCTATGCCTACTAAGTATTTGTTTTCATTGGGTGTTTTGCTGGTCCAGCGAACAATTCCACTGATTAGAATACGCTCATCTCCGGTTTCATGATTAATCCATAGGGCAATTTCAGACTCGATTAATACCTCGAAATCCAGCATAACCTGCAGTCCATGTGCAGAAACATTGACCGTATTACAGGTTTTTAGATCGTTACTGAAGCCTGCCACTTGGGATGAGGTAATGGACTTAATAAATAAGGTGTTTTCATGGTCGGCGCGGGGAGCAATTCGGCGCTCTTCATAAGATTCTGTCATTGTGAGCATCTGGTTAATTAAAGTAGATAGATTTTAAAGTATAGCCGGTTTGTGGCCCATTGCTGTTACAGAATGTTAGCGAGTTGGCAATTCAACACAAAAAGAAACACCTGATTTTTCAACATTGTTACACGCCGATAATTGCCCGTGATGATGCTGGGCTATCAGTTTTACAATATACAGCCCTAAGCCAAGATGGGGAGTGTCCGTTTTTTCTTTGCGAATGCTTACCATCGAATCAAATAATTGTTGTTGCATATTGTCAGGCAAGAGAGGGCCCGTGTTATCAACTGTTAAACGCAGACTTTTTTCTGTTGCTGTTAGTGCTAATAATATTTCAGAATTTTTTGGTGCAAAGTCAGTCGCATTATCAATTAGCTTATCCAGCATTTGTGCAATTAATTCTGGTGCGCAGTGTAAGGTTACTTCTGATGTGGCAGTGTTGGATTGTGAATTGAAGGTGAAAGTAAAGTCGGGATAAGTATCTTGGTAGGCAAGGCATATCTCATGCATTAAATATCTAATATCGACGGGATGAATATCGCTGTGTTGGATAATTTGTTCGACACGACTGGCTTCACTCATTGCATTTAGGATCAAACGTAATCGCTCCAATCCTTCTTCCGCACGATGTAAATAACGTTGATGCTTTTCAGTGTCATTGGCGTCAACTATTTTTAACATTTCAATGGAAGACTTGCTGATGGTAAGAGGGGTTCTTAGCTCATGCGCTAATTTTCCAGACAGTGTTTCCAAGTAATGATTGTAGTCTTGAATGCGTTGCAGTAATACCGCATAACTTCGAGATAAATCTCCAATCTCATCCTTGGAATTGCTAGCAGAAAAGGGCTGAACTTTACCATCGTGAGAAACCGCTTTTTCGGCTTGGTTTCGAAGGCTTCTAATGCGATAGGATAAAATACTGGCAAATCCTAATAGAACTAATGCAGAAAGCGCAGCAGTTGTTAGGCTGAGATTAATAATGCGCAGTAATGCATTGTTGGTGAGTGATAATAATGCGTTGCTTGATTGCGTTAATATTACATAACCAATGATTTCTTGTGAGTCGTTATGATGTATTGGATTAATGACAGACAATATCGATCGTTGTGAGTGAGAAACTCTATACCATTGGTTTTGATGGCGAGTGAGGATTTCTAGGGGAATCTCTTGTTTTGATTGGCTTAACTGGATTGATTTATATGGCCAAATAGGCAAAGAATTTGAAGGGCTTTTTCCTTCAATGACACTTTCCATTATATACCGGTAGAAGCGACTAAGTGCAGATTCCCATAGGGTTGGTGGTGATTTCATGATTTCATTGTTTAATGTAGTACTGTTTTTTCCATTGCTGCTGTTGTTTTGGATTTGAGGAGACAGCATCCATCCCTTGTGGTTCACAATAGCTATGTCCCAGGATGGTTGTTGAAATGCTGATAATTTATCAGTTAATGAAAAAATTGGCTGCAATAATGTTAGCGTGTTCGATGTAAGTGTTGGATTAATTACAGTGTTTTTAATATTGTTTGTATCAAAAATTGAAAACGCTATATTCCCCTTTAGTAAACTTAGAGGAATGCTTAGCTCTATATTATATCCAGAACTATTGTCTGTGGACATCTCTTGCCAATAACCCTGAATGCGCTGGGATGGGGCAAGTGCTTCCCAGGTTGTTTTTTTCTTTATGCTATTATTTTTGGTATTTTTATTTGTAGAGTGATAATTTGTTGCTGCTTGAATGCTGCCTTGTCCACTTGTGTACAGAACAATGGTTTGTTGCTGTTGTTTTTCACCAATAGTGATTTTCAGGTGATCGTTATGAGTAGGTGATGGTGATCCAGGGCGGTGATATACAATGTTACTGTCTTCAATGTGAAAAAATAGTAATAAATTCTTTTTGTTGGTGGATACCTTGAAATAGCTGTTGGTATCTTTGGCTGTTATTTTGGAGTCTGAAAAAGATAAGGCATTGGGGGAATAAGTCTTCCATTCGTCGTCATAACCATCAATGGCAATTGGGCTGCTTCGATATGGAGAGTATAATGTTTTTTGAGTAAAGTCAGTTTTGGCAGGGGGGGGTATATATCGTTCACTTAATGTGGTTTTCACAATATGAGCAATGGGTTTGACAGAAGATTGCAATAGTTGTTGTTGGTTTTGTCGAAGTACGGATTCCATTTCTTTTACGTACTGACAACCGGCCCACGGCAATGCGAGTAAGCAGAGTGAAACAATGATCAGTTGTTTACGAAGCGTCATGCCATCGATAACCTATGCCATAAACGGTTTGAATTGCATCAAATGTGTTATCCAATAGTTGAAACTTCTTTCGAATACGTTTTACATGAGAGGTAATCGTATTGTCATCTAGCACGGCATTGGCTGCATCCATTAATTGTTGACGGTTTTTGACATGGCCGGGATGTTTAGCTAAGGCGTGAATCATCCAAAACTCTGTGAGTGTAAGGTCAAGCGATGTATTGTTCCAGGAGGCGGTCATTCGATCGATGTCTAAGTGTAATTGCCCCCGCTCAATTCTGTCCACTTTTGTTTGTTGGCTAAAGTGGTCGATACGACGGAATAACGCGATAATTCTTGCCCCTAAATGCGGCAAACTGATGTCTTTTGTTAGGTAATCATCAGCACCTAGGCGTAACCCTGATATCGCATCAAGCTCACTGTCCCGGGCGGTCAAAAACATAATGGGTAAGTTGGGTGCAAGCTGGCGTAAGTCTCTGCATAAATCAAAACCACCTTCAATTTCATCTTCTAATCCAATGTCAATGATAGCCAAATCTGGCAACTGTTGTTGAAAGGCGTCCATGGCTTGTGAGCGGTGGCTGAAGGCGTCTACCTGATAGCCATAGCTTTCTAAGAATTCCCTGTAATTTTCACGGATAGCCGGTTCATCTTCAACAATCGCAATACGCCGTGCCATAGATTGTACTCTCACTTTATTATCATTATTTCTGCCCGGAATTGTAACAAACATGCCCTAGATAGATAGCGATTGCCACAATTCGCCATAATTGATCATTGAAAGGACAGATTGTTTCGTTGTGATGCCCTTTTTCCCCTGTGTAATGCAATGAGTGAATTTTACCGGGAGAGCGGCATGACATATTGTAGACAGGCGGATTTGAGACAGGCACAGAGAGGTGGTTATATTGGTACTGATAGTGGCGGTAATCGTACTGTAGTTAGTGCCGAAAGAAATACACGTAATTGGGATAAGTCAGGTAATTTTGAATTGCTGTTTTCAGCGTTATTCGCTTGCGTATTGATTTGGGGTTCGCTAATGCTTGTTCCTGTCGTTCATGCGCAAGCTGAACAATCCAACCCGCTTAATACCCTGGGTAGTGGTTCTTTTATGGTAACGCAAGCAGGTGGAGGGGAGGGCGATAGAAGGGACGTGGATGGAAGGTATAGGGAGCTTCCCCGCTTAACTGCAGATTTTTCATTGCAGGTTAGTGGCATGGTGGTTCAAGCGGTAGTGACGCAGGTTTTTGTCAATGATAGTGATCAATGGATTGAGGGGAAATATGTTTTCCCATTACCCTCAGATAGTGCAGTTAATGGTTTGACGATTCGTATTGGTGAGAGAGTTATCAAAGGGCAAATTAAAGAAAAAAATACTGCCAGAAAGATGTTTGTTAAAGCGCGTCAAGAAGGAAAAAAAGCTAGCTTGATTGAGCAGCAGCGACCGAACCTATTCGTTAATCGGGTTACAAATATCGCACCGGGTGAACGTATTGAGGTGGTTCTGGAGTATTTGCAAACGTTGCGTTATGACGCCGGAGAGTTTTCGTTACGTATCCCTATGACGATTACACCCAGATATATCCCTGGTAATCGCATTGTTGAGCAGTCTTCTTTTGAAATGTCAGGTGCACCTGTTGCAACAATAGAGGGGAAAGGTTGGGCGTTTAACACGGATCAAGTGCGAGATGCTTCAGAAATAACACCACCGCAGCGCAGTGTTGCGGAGCTGGAAGCATTTAATCGTCGAGCAGAGCTTAATACGGTTGGAATTGAACCTGCCAAGCTTGCAAATGTTGCAACCGTTAATATTGTGTTAACGCCGGGTTTTGAAGTGGAGTCATTGCAGTCTTCATTTCATGCCATTACTTTTAAGAAAAAAGCCGGGGCAAGTTTAAAGCAATACGTAGTAACAACTAAAAAACCTACTGTGGCGATGAACCGGGATTTTGTTTTACGTTGGCGACCTGTAGCAACACAGGCTCCTGTTGCTGCATTTTTTAATGAAAATTTGGCGAATGAATCTGGTGATGACGAATATCATGGTTTGTTAATGGTGATGCCACCGCAACAGATAAACCAACAACAGTTATCGGCGAGAGAGTTAGTGTTGGTGATAGATACCTCTGGTTCTATGGCAGGAACATCCATGGAGCAAGCTAAACAAGCGTTGTTATTGGCATTGGAGAGGCTGACAACGACGGACTATTTTAATGTGATTGAGTTTAATTCCAGAGCACACAAATTGTTCGATCAGTCGGTGATTGCCAGTGACAATAACGTTGCGGTTGCAAGACGTTATGTTAATGGTTTGGATGCAAACGGGGGCACTGAAATGCGAGGAGCTCTTGAAGCTGCGTTAGTTTCATCGGTGGATGATGAAGCTAGTTATTCAAGGGTGCGTCAAGTAGTATTTATCACGGATGGTAGCGTGGGGAATGAGGAATCTTTGTTTGCTTATATTGTAAAGCATGTGCAAAGCAATCGATTGTTTACCGTTGCTATTGGCTCTGCTCCAAATGGTTATTTTATGAAAAAAGCGGCCCAGTTTGGGCGAGGGGTGTATACCTCGATTGGCAGTGTTCAAGAGGTAAATAGTGCGATGAGCGCGCTATTTGAAAAAATTGAAAAACCCCTATTAACGGATGTTAATGTGACATTTCATAATGGTGGAGTAACAGAGTTTTATCCCGTAAGAATTCCTGATCTATATGCCGAGGAGCCGTTGTTATTGTATGTAAAACTGGCGGAGCCATCAGATACGGTAACGGTTAGCGGGGAATATGAAGGGCAGTATTGGCAGCAGCATGTCGTCCCTAGTTGGACTGCGGAACCACCTTTTCGATCTACGCCTGAAGCTAAAGGGTATGAGGGAGTTGCAACATTGTGGGCTCGGAAAAAAATAGAATATTTGATGGATGAGGCTGTGAGACAAGGGAATCGAGATCAGTTTCGTGATGATATTGTGGCATTAGGAATGCATTACAGCATTATGAGTCGATATACGAGTTTTGTTGCTATAGATCAAACCCCTTCAAGGCCGGAATATGAGAGTCTAAAGCGAAGAGCTGTCGCGAATAGTATGTCTGCGGGATCGAAGCAATCGATACCCTCTCAAGCGGTGAATTCAATTGCTTATCCAAGAACCGCTCTTGGTATAAACGGGCAGATTCTTTTGGGTGTACTGTCTCTATTTTTGGCTTTAGTTGTGTTGTGTTTGAAACAAGATCGACATGTTTTACGTGTAAAGTACGGCAAAACTCAAGGTTCTAGAAATACTTGTCGAGAGGCAGGGCGATGAGCCTTAAAAAAATGTTTGTTACAGGGCTGATTGTCGCAGGTTGCTGGCAGCTCGGGCAGGCAGGTTATTTAGCTGCGAAAGCAGAATTGGCGCAACACTTGTTGAATCAAGCCTGGACTGAAATGAAAGCCGGGGCTACTGCGGCAAAACCTTGGCCTTGGGCAGATACATACCCGTTGATAAAACTTAGAGTGGGTGTTGATGACCGACCAATGATTGTATTAGCCGGTGCATCGGGGCGTAATTTGGCATTTGCTCCTGCTCATGTCTCTGGCAGTGCACAACCTGGAGGGGATGGGGTAAGTGTTATTGGTGGGCACCGGGATACGCATTTTGACGTATTACAGGATGCCCAGGTAAATGATGCTGTAAGCCTTGAATACCCAGATGGCCAGCGTTTGGAATATCGAGTGGTGAGCTTAGCCGTGGTGGATAGCAGGGAGTCACGTATTGCATTGGACTCGAAGCGGCCAATGCTGGCCTTGGTTACCTGTTACCCTTTTGATGGGTTGAGTTCGGGAGGGCCATTACGGTATGTTGTGATGGCAGAAGAAACGCCAGCACCAGTGAGTAGAATTGTCATGTGATGCATTAAAGAGATGCAGCTGATGGTAAAATGAACTATATAGGTATTATAAGTACATATATAATATGTACGTATAATATGTACGATGTTCTAATGTAGTGGGGGTATTTATGCGGTTATCGGAAGTAGCAACATTGTACCGCCCTGTGGGGCCGGGGCAGTTGCAGTGCATTATTAAGTCTGGTTGGACACGGTTTCCAGAACGTAAGGCGCGGCAGCGGTATTTTTATCCGATGTTACATGAATCCTTTGCAAAACGTGTGGCAGGGGATTGGAATGTCCGAAATTCAGGTGTGGGTTATGTAACGCGTTTTAAAGTGAAGCGGACCTTTTTAGAGTATTATCCCATTTATATGGTGGGTGGCCCTGAACACCGAGAATATCGTATTGATGCAAAGCGCTTAACGCAGCTAAATAACAATATTGTGGGCAAGATTGAAGTGATTGCCGTATTTGGCGAGCCGCCATTTAGTGAAGAAACAGGGTTGTTTGCCGGGTTTTGATTCTAATAATATTAATTGTTTATAGAAATAAAGGGTGTTGATATCAACACCCTTTATTTCGGACTTCTTTAGTTTTAGATACCAAAAATAGCTTTTTTCCGGCTTTTTAGAATTTCTTCATTATCTTGCCACACTAATTTCCCTGTTTTGATGTTCAGCATATGTAAATTAAAGGAGTAATACACTTCTTTGCTGGTTGCTTTGGTGCGGATAATATTCTTTAGACTGCCGTAGAGTAAATAGTCTGCATCTAGCGTTGAGGCTATTTTTTTCGCAACATTAATGTCGATACTGGCAAATAACTGATCCTTGGTTGCTGCTGTTTGTGCTGCGCTGGTTTTTGTTGTATCAGTAAATGAAAACTTTCCTGATTGCCCGAGGTGTTTAGTAATTGAGCCTTCAATTAAGCTAACGTCAACATTGTCGGATGTTTGGTTGATCAGTGGGCTGATAGCGAGTTTTGGACGCTTCCTTTTAAGTGCCTCTTCTATGGTGGGGTAGGTCAGCATTTTTCGTGTCATTTTTTCAGCAACAGTCACAAGCTCATTGCTGCTGACATCAATTTTTGTGGTTTCTACTCGGGTTGCTTCTCCGTATTGCACCGTGTTTGTGCAAGCGCTTAGTGTGAGGAGGCTGGAGGCGGCAATAGCGCCAACGATTGTTTTTATTGTCATGGCCTGATTCCTAAGATTAGGTACGAAGTATTGGGCTTAATGTTACTTAATAGTACGATTTGATGATTGTAAGACTGTTAAGTCTATTGATAGGCTTAAGGTTTTCATGTTCTGCTTTTGGATGCAAGCCTTTTGGCGCGATACGAGCTGAGGGGAGAAGGCCGGAGTGCTAACAATCTGTATTTGTGAAATGCTCAAGCTCTGTAATGAGTGTTATTGCTTCTTCTTGATTGTTACCGCAGACATCGGGGTAGGCAGTAAAGCGACTACAAACATCAGGACGTTCTGGCTTTTCAAAGAGTAAGCAATAATTGTCTGCAGAAAGCTGAATGCAGCGTATGCCAGCAGGTTTGCCATCGGGCATGCCTGGGATTGGACTGGTAATGGACGGGGCAATGCAGCATGCGCCGCAGCCAGCGCGACATTCCATGTGCTAGCGTACTCTCATGACTATATATTCGACTATGTATCTGATGACAATATGGCTTCTTCCAAAGCCCATAAGCGGTCTTGGCCCCACACTATCGTGTCGCCGTACTTGAAGCTAGGAACACCCCATAAGCCAAGTGCTTCGAGGTCACTTTTGTTTTTTTCAACCATTGGAATCCAATCTTCGTTATTGATCCAGGATTTTGCATCGTTCCAGTCGAGGCCTGCGCGAGTTAGTAGTTCCTCCATTACGCTGTCTTTGCATACATCAGCTCCTTCAGACCAGATGCCTGATGTGATTGACGTAATGTAGGCGCGTTCTTTTCCTTTGGCTTTTGCATAAGGAAAGAGTGCGAGGCAACGCTCAACGCCACCACCTAACGGGTCAGCTATTTTCCCAAAGGGAATACCGTAACGGTTTGCTTCACGTTTAGTATCATGCACGATGTACGTACGTTTTGCCTTTGGTACGCTAAGTCCACGCATTACCATTGGTAATACCGGTTTAATGTTTACCGGGAATTTGTATAAATCTGCAAGCTTGAAAATGCGCTCAGCAGCGATATACGAATATGGGCTACGAAATGAGAAGTAAAAATCTAAGGTTTCTACATGCTTCGGGCGTCGTTTAAGTGTGTTGTAACCCTGTAGGGAATGGCGATATTGGCGTTGGTAGTCGGCAAGTTCCCCAGTGTCGCGTTGAACGCCGGGTTTGCTGAGACGCTCTGCTAAATGGCCAAGGCGGTCGATTCCCCAGTACCATTCGCCACCGTAATGTAATGTCCCGGACATGTAGTGACCGCTATTGATTAAGCGATCCTTTGCTTGTTTTAGCTGTTTACGTGTCTCTTTGTCAGATAATCCCCCATATCGATTGCTGCAACTTGCGAAGGTTGTCGTGCTAATCCCCCACAGTGCGCTGGTCACTTCAGTCACCAAATGTAATAACTTGGGACGGTCCCTGTGTTTTAGCAATGTCGATGTCGCCTTTAATGTATCAGCAGGCGAAGGTTGAACGGGGTCTTTAGGGAATACGAGATTATGAAAACGCGCTAAACGTTTTGCATCTTCCAGCGCATATTTTTCAAGCTTGGCTTGTTCAGGATTTAACTCATCGGGTAAATCGAGAACAAATTCGATTTCTAGCGATATACTAAAGTCTTCTAGAAAGCGAGGAATAGCTTGTAATAATAGATAGGAATAGGGGTCGTTTACCCTGTGATAAAAGGTAACAACGTTAAGAGAAGGCGAGACTTTACTTCTGAGTTCAAACCACCCTCGCTTAAGCTTTTTACTGCCATCGCTGGTAATCGCGCGGGCAAGGTGCGGCATCAATAAATTCTTAGACGACATATTCCGTTACTGGTTTCACTGCTTAATTACAATAGTTTAGGGATTCTACTTGTGTGTGACCTGTTATTGCCAGCGATAATTTCGCAATGATGTCAGAAAGTGGCATTTATTTGGCTATTCTGACGTAAATGGTACAAAATTGTCGTGGCTCACTGATTCGCAAGTCTTTTTGTGAATACCTTTGAGTTTCGTTGGTAATTAAACAAAAGTTGTTTGGGCTGAGGCAGTTGATCAATTGCTACTTGGCCAAAACCGCGCTCAATAAACCAATGTGTGGTTCGCGTTGTAAGCACGAATAGGGTGTTAAGACCTTGTTTCAACGCCTGTTCTTCAATGCTCTTTAGTAGTTTATCACCTCGATTGCCTTCTCGGTAATGCTTATGCACGGCAACACAGCCTAACTCTCCAGATTTGTCTTCAGGAAATGCATTTAATGTAGCGCAGCCAATGATCATGCCATCCCGGTCGATGATGGTATATTGATCAATGTCGTTTTCTAAAATTTCACGAGAACGCCTAACAAGCACACCTTCGGCCTCCAGAGGCTCGATAAGTTCCAATATTCCACCAATATCATCGATGGTAGCGTTACGGATCTGCTCAGACTTGCTTTGGGCAATTAAGGTACCACTACCATCATGGGTGAAAAGCTCCTGCAACAAAGCGCCGTCTTGCTCATAGCTAATAAAATGACAGCGGCTAACACCTTGCTGACAAGCGTTGATAGCGTGTTTAATATTTGAGTTATCAGGCACGTTGGGCTGTATTAGGTGCTGCTTCGCTTCTTGAAGTGTGAGTTCTCGAATTAATTGACCACTATCACCCATTAAACCGGGTGTATTGCCTAGAAAAATCAATTTGTCAGCATTTAATGTTGTAGCGACGTTCTCCGCAACTTCTTCCCAGGCAAGATCAAAGATTTCACCAGTAGGGGAATAGCCAATAGGAGAAAGTAGCACGATAGATTTATTCTCTAAGTGCTGTTTAATTGCTTTAGCATCAACCTTTCGAACCTCGCCGGTATGCTCAAAGTCGACTCCAGCACGAATTCCATAGGGCTTGGCAGTCACAAAATTGCCGGAAACTACACTTAGCGCAGCCCCGTGCATGGGCGAGTTTGCGACACCCATGGACAGCAATGCTTCGATTTCAATACGCACACAGCCCGCAGCTTCCACTACCGCTTTGAGATGATGATTACCTGTTATACGCCTGCCTTCAACTTGTTGACGCTGAGAACCCTGCTGGTTAAGCTTTTCTTGTACTTGAGACTCTGCGCCATGAACTAACACCAGGCGAATACCAAGGCTTTCCAATAACGCTATATCATGAATTACATGATGAAAGTTGTCGTGGTTGATCGCTTCGCCACCAAAACCGATGACAATGGTCTTATTGCGATGGCTGTTGATATAAGGTGACGTGCTACGAAACCATGTGATGTAATTTGTTGGTTGATTATCATCCTTGTCGGTGGAACTGCTCATGGTGGTCTTCTCAACGATGTTGCGGGTTCAGTGTATTGCTAACTATATTTTAATTGTAGTGGTCATCGCTAAGCAACTGTGTATCGCCACCAATTGCTGCTGTATTGATCGAAAGTGACTTTTCTGTCACTAATCGCAGTAAATAATGCGGCCCACCGGCCTTAGGCCCTGTACCAGACAGTCCTTGCCCACCAAATGGCTGAACGCCAACAGTTGCTCCCACCATATTACGATTCACATAAATATTACCAACCTGGGTATTGTCCGAAATATACTGACAAAATCCTGATATTCGACTGTGAATTCCCAACGTTAACCCAAATCCAGTTCCGTTAATTTGTTGTATCACATCGTCAACCGCATCTGCAGCATAACTAATAATGTGTAAAATTGGGCCAAACACCTCATCAAACAATTCATTAATATGCTCAATTTCTATGACGGTAGGCGATACAAAATGACCGTTGCTGCAATGAGTCGCTAACGGAGTTTGATAAATGACCCGGTTTTTGTGGCGAAACCGTTCTATATGGGTGTTCAATTCAACCTGTGCTCTATGAGTAATCACCGGGCCAACATCACTGTGCCAATGGCAAGGGCTTGCAACGCCAAGTTCCTTCATATAACCCACTAATAACTCAATAATGGTTTCTTTGATATCTTCCTGAATATACAGCACCCGTAATGCAGAGCAACGCTGGCCGGCACTGTCAAAAGCAGATGCAACCACGTCTTTTACCACCTGTTCAGGTAGCGCTGAACTATCAACAATCATTGCATTTTGACCACCTGTTTCAGCGATAAAAGGAATGATAGGGCCGTTTCTTAACGACAGCTTTCGATTAATTGTTGTTGCTGCAGCGGTTGATCCGGTAAACATAACAGCGGCAAGTTTTGATTCATTCAGTATCGAGCTATCAACATTATTGGCTGCAGCGGGTAAAAATTGTAGAACGTCTTTTGGTACTCCAACTTGATGGAATAGCTCTACTGCGCGGTGAGCGATTAACGGTGTTAGCGTTGAAGGTTTGGCAATAACAGTATTGCCTGCCGCTAATGCAGCAGCAATTTGACCGGTGAAAATCGCCAAGGGAAAATTCCAGGGGCTGATACAAAGTACGGGGCCGCGTCCTTCAAGCGTGAATGTATTCCGCTCACCAGTAACCCCCTTTAAAAGGGTTTCTTCGCTGAGTTGTTGGCGCGCTTGTTGAGCGTAATATCGACAGAAATCAACAGACTCTCGTATTTCTGCATTGGCATTTGCAATGGTTTTTCCCGCTTCACGCATTGCTAAGGCCATTAACTCATGGCTATTCTCTTCATATAGGTTTGCGACTTGTAGCAAATAGTCTGCTCGATCATCTGCGCTGACCTTTTTCCATTGTTTAAAAGCGGCTAATGCCGTATCAAAGGCTTGGTGGCAATCGTTTCTTGTTGCAGGGATAAAGGACCCTATTATGTCACTGGTGTCCGCGGGTGATGTGAGGGTTACGCTGTTAATATTTTTGCTAATGTTGTCGCTAATGGCGCTATCAATCGAGTCGCCAATATTATTTTTCTGTTTATCAGTGTTTTTATTCTCCGTTGTGTTGTTCTGCTTACCTACATCCTGAATATTCCATTGTTTATTTAGGAATGGCTCTACACCTTTTTTTAGTAAACGTAACTCCTGAGACGACTCAAGGTTGATGCCTTGGGAGTTCTTTCTAACGGGGCTAAATAGCTTTGCAGGTAAGGGAATGTATGGATTGCGAAGTTTGTCGGTATTTCTAATGGTGAGTACGGGTTCTTCCGCTAGATAGCTGATATCGACGTTCTGATTGACTAGTCGAACAAAGGAGGTGGATGCTCCGTTTTCCAATAATCGACGAACTAGGTAGGGGAGCAAGCGGGTGTACTCTCCTACGGGAGCATATATACGACAGTTAATGTTGTCGGTATTTTTTAACACATGGTCGTGCAGGGCTTGTCCCATCCCGTGAAGTCGCTGAAATTCGAAATGACTGTAGTGGTATTCCTGGGCCAGCGTGATGATGCTGGCGACGGTATGGGCATTGTGTGTTGCAAATTGAGGGTATAAGAAGTGTTTGGTTTTCATTAGCGTGTGCACACAAGCCAAATAGGATAAATCTGTGTGGGCTTTTGAGGTATAAACCGGATATTCCTTTAGCCCTAACTGCTGTGCTCGTTTAATTTCACTGTCCCAGTAGGCGCCTTTTACCAGTCGGACGGGGATTAAGCAGTGTATGGTTTTACTGAGAGCGCTTAGCCACTCCAGTACACCCAAGGCGCTTTTTTGATAGGTTTGAACGGCAATGCCCAATTTGCCCCAGTGCCTGAAAGGTTCTGTTCCGATGATTTGAGCAAATATCATCAGTGTTGGTTCTAGGCGCCAGCTTTCTTCCGCATCAATGGTAACGGGAACATCTTTTTCATAGGCGAGAGTGAGCAGGCCTAATAAGTTATCTTTTAGCTGTTCTAAACCATGTTTTTGTCGAATCTCAAAGCGAGGATGCAATGCCGATAATTTGATGGAAATGCTAGAGGGTACTGGGCTGTTGTTCTTGGATTGAGAGTTGGATTGAGACTGGGTTTGTGATGTTTGTGTCGCTGAATTTTCATTGTCGCTATTGAGTTGATTGGCGAGTTGTTTGTTATGTTCTGAAATGGCATCAATGGCGTGGCTATAGGCGCCGATATAGCAACCGACATCATGTTGTGTGACAGCGGCTTCCCCTAACATATCGAAAGAATGTGAATAGCCCTGTTTACGTTCCTGTTCGCCGTGTTCTAAAGCAGAATGAATGGTCTGCCCAGCTACAAACTGCTGACCAATAACTAGCATAGCTTGTCGAACAGCTGTGAGTATTAAGGGTTCACCCATTTTGCGCAGAAGGCTTTGTACTTGCCCTGATAACCAGGCCATGCGCCCCCCTTTGGGGTTGTTGTCTAGCAACTTACCGGTGAGCACGAGGCCCCAGGTTGAGAAATTTACCCAGAAGGTCTCGCTGTGACCCGCATGAAGAGCCCAGTTTCCGGTATGTAGTTTGTCTTTTAAGAAGCGTTCTGCAGTTTCGTCATCAGGGATGCGCAAAAGAGCTTCTGCGAGACTCATTAGGATGACACCTTCGTGATTATCTAATCCGTATTCCTTGAGAAAGGTTTCAATTTTTACGCCACCTTTACTTTCCTGGATGGCCTGAATGTAGTCTTCGGTATAGGCGCGGACGGTGTCGAGAGTTAGTTGAGGGATTTTGTAGATGCTTAGGAGATTTTTGACAGCGTCAGATTCTTTTTGTAGATGACCTTTGAGAATACCGTCGTTGAACGGAAACTCGCTAGCTGCGTAGAAAGGGGATTGGAAGTTTAGTAGCTTGGCCATAGAAGGGATCAATTGCTTTGAATTTACTAAATTATAGTTCGCTTCTGCTGTCTTAAGGGTCAAATGTGCAAATAAGGTCCCATGAAGAGTGCTACACTCATCGAATAAGGTCATTAGGAAGTAAAAGCAGTGAATAAATCGTCATCAGACCCTGTTACCTCAAAAAACACGAAACCTAATCATAGTCATGCAAGTATTCAAATTGATTTACGTTGGGTATTGGATGAGCTATTGGAAGATGCTCGTATTACTGAGCGGGACTATAACTTTGCCTCTGGCAGCCGCCGTGAAAAGGATGAGTTAAAATGGAATCCGGTTCAGTTTTTAGCGAAGTTTGAGTTTAAAGACCAGCACTCTGATGACGAAGTGTTAACGGTGGAGCGTTTGACTGAGTGGTTGGCGAAAAAATCTGGCCAACGGGTGTATTACATTGACCCATTAAAGATTGATGTAAAAGAGATTACGTCGGTTATGTCATTTGCATTTGCTGAGCGTCACCAGATATTGGCAGTGAAAGTGAGCGATGAACAGGTTATTATCGCTAGTGCTCAGCCATTTGTTGACGGTTGGCGCCACGGTTTGGAGCAAACCCTTAGTGGTAAAGAAATTGTTCGAGTAGTCGCAAATCCCGCAGATATTATGCGATATACCGTTGAATTTTATAATTTAGCGAAGTCTGTCAGTGGTGCTACAGGTGCTGCGGGACAGAGTCTTAGCGGTGTTACTAACTTTGAGCAGCTTTTGGAGCTTGGTGATTTATCCTCTCCAGATGCTAATGACCAGCATATCGTTAATATCGTGGATTGGTTGTTGCAATATGCGTTCGAGCAACGCGCTAGTGATATTCATTTGGAACCCCGACGAGAGATTGGTTATGTACGGTTTCGTATCGACGGCGTGTTACATGACGTTTATGAGTTGCCTGCGACCGTTACTGCAGCTGTGACAAGCCGGATTAAGATTCTGGGTAGAATGAATGTGGCGGAAAAGCGTAAACCGCAGGATGGCCGATTAAAGACCAAAGGTAAAAATGATCTTGAGATAGAGCTGCGTTTGTCCACTATGCCCACGGCTTTTGGTGAAAAGTTGGTGATGCGTATTTTTGATCCCGATGTGTTGATGCGAACGCCTGCAGAAATGGGCTTAGAAAACGAAGATTACGACCGTTGGAAGGAGATGGTGTCACAGTCGACGGGGATTGTATTTGTAACCGGGCCAACAGGCTCAGGCAAAACCACTACGTTATATTCTTCGTTGAAGCAATTGGCCACCAGAGAGGTGAATGTTTGTACGATTGAAGATCCGATTGAGATGGTAGAGCCTGCATTTAATCAGATGCAGGTAATTGATGGCATTGGGTTGAGTTTCTCCGATGGAGTTAAAGCATTACTTCGACAAGACCCCGATATCATCATGATTGGTGAGATTCGTGATTTAGAAACGGCCAATGTCGCAATACAGGCAGCGTTAACGGGACATTTGGTGATATCTACCTTGCATACTAATGATGCACCTTCTGCGATCACGCGATTAATGGATTTGGGGGTGCCGCCTTATTTGATCAGTGCCACGGTATTGGGAGTAATGGCTCAACGTTTGGTAAGGACCTTGTGCCCCCATTGTAAGCGGGATGCCTATATGGATGAAGAAACCTGGCAGGTATTGATTGCTCCGTGGAAAGGTAAAAAGCCGGACAAAGTGAAGACACCTGTAGGCTGTTTGGAGTGTCGAAAGACTGGTTATATGGGGCGAATGGGTATCTATGAGATTATGCCATTATCGGAAGAGGTGAAGGAGTTGGTGGCACATTCAGCATCTTTGAGCGATATACGTAAGCAAGCGATGAAGGAAGGCATGCATACGCTTCGGCTGAGTGGTGCCAATAAGATTGCTGCCGGTATGACAACGCCAGAGGAAGTGCTTCGGGTTTCACCTACAACTTCCCGGTAGGAAGGTGAATATGTTATAAATAATTCAGTGAATTAGACCCAGGTCGTTCCCTTTCGTTTCCCTAGGCTGTTAGAATGTTTTACCATCAGTAAATAATAAAAATGAAGTAATAGCTGAATTTATGAGTCGATTAACCTCTGCGTTTTCCCCAATTCACAATATTAAACACCTTTTGTCCCGACCGTCAGCTAATTTTAGTGTAATTGATGGTTTTCGGGCATTGTCGATGATGATGATTTTGGTGTTTCACTCTTTCACCATTTATGTCGTGATGAACCCAAGCTTAGAACTTAATCAGGTGATTGAAGAGGGAGGTTATCTTTGGTCTTGGATTTGGAACAGCGATAAGAGTGTGGATGTTTTTTTCGTTATTAGTGGTTTTTTGATTACCGGTATCCTGTTACGGCAAATAGATAAATTAGGTCACGTCAAGATGGGCAATTTTTATGCTCGCCGATTTTTACGGTTAAGCCCTGTGTACTACTTTGTGATCATGTTGTACTGGGTATTGTTAGGGCAAATGGAAAGTAGTCACACAGAAAACTTGTGGGCCAATGTTTTATATGTGAATAATTTTATTGATTATGACTCGCAAGCGATGAATTGGACCTGGACACTTGCCATAGAAGAACAGTTCTATTTGTTATTTCCAATATTGCTTATGGGTTTGATGAAACATACCGGCAATCCGTTGCGTTGGATGTGGGTGCTATTTGCATTTTCTTTTTTCGTTCGTTGGTGGGTGATGTGGACGGACGATTGGATCTTTAATACGCCACAAAGTGTGTTGGCAGTAGATCGGGAGTTTCATGCTCATCACTTTTCCGTTTTGTATGATAATTTATACACACGTTTTGGCGCATTGTTGGCTGGTTGTATTGCAGGTTATTATTATCAATATCATCGTCGGGAGTTGACAGCATTTTTTTCCAGCACTGGCGGAAAAGTATTTGCATGGGGAAATTTTGTCGTATTGATGGCTCTCATGATTTTTCCTATGATTAGTGTGAGGTTTGATGACTATGCTACTTTAAATGTCGTTTATCAGGTGGCAAGTCGGAATATTTTCAGTATTGCAATTAGCGTTCTTATTATTGCTTCTTTAGAAAAAGGTGCGCTGTCTACGGGGCTAAATTTCTTGTTAGGTAATCGCTTTTGGTATCCTTTAGCACAGCTATCCTATTCAATGTATCTCGTTCATGTAGTGGCAATTTCGGTGGTGTGTTCCATTGTCTTAGCTGAAATAAAAGTCAACGCTGCTCTATATGTACATTGGAGTACCTATGAAATCGTGGGGGTGGTTTTTGCGGCTAGCGCCTTCGCCACCATATTTGTTGCAGTGGTCATTTACCTGCTAATTGAACGCCCCATTATGAATTTAAGGCGATAGAGATGTCGCTTTTAAGAGAAACTGAAAAATACCAATGGTGGGCGATGGGTATTGCCTTGTTTTTGGTAAGCCCCGCCTTGTGGATTGGTTTGCAGTTGGATGATTATTTTCATTGGAGTTTGGTTACTCAGCAAACATTATTACCTGCTACCTCAGATAAAGCCGGTGTTTTTGGGTTGTTTAGTTTTTTAGATGGGCAAGCCGAACGAACGCACCAGCTGATGGATTTGGGTATGGTGCCTTGGTGGACTCTGGATACGATCCAATATGCATTCTGGCGCCCTATTTCTGAAATGACTCACGGTATTGATTATTTGTTTCTATCGCAATGGCCATGGTTAATGCATGTTCATGGTTTGGTGTATTTTGCGTTGTTGTTGTTTTTTACGGCGAAGCTGTTTGATGATATTCAAGGCAACGAGCACGGAGCAGCGTTGCTGGGGGCATCGGCATCTTTTTGGGCATTTTGGATTTTTGCACTGAGTTATACGCATGGTTTACCTGCTGCTTGGTTAGCCAATCGCAATGCCATATTGGCAACATTGTTTGTGGTCTTAACATTAAGAGCACATCACCGCTGGCGTGAAGAGGGCGGGTTATCTAATTTGATGTTAAGCCTGGTATTTTTTGTTGCAGGGTTGTTAAGTGGAGAGTTGGCGGTAAGTGCAGGATTATATCTTTTTTCTTATGCACTGTTTTTAGATAGAGGCAGCTTTATACGAAGAATGATGGCTATTGTTCCCTATGGCGTGCTGGGGGTGCTGTGGTTGGTTGTACGAGCAGCAATGGAATATGGTGCAAAGAATTCAGGCCACTATATAGATCCTAGTCATGATGTTGTTTTGTTTTTGCAGGTGTTCGGAGAGCGTGCGGTTAGTTTGTTAGCGGCACAGTTTTTTGCAATGCCACCTGAATTATTATCGGCATTGCCATCACAGTCAAAATTCATGGTACAGGTGACATTGCTGGTGGTCTTGGCTGTTTTCATTGTGCCTCTTGTTGTTAGCGATAGGCGCGCACGCTTCTGGTTGGCTGGATTGATATTGTGTGTGTTGCCGGTGTGTGCAACCATTCCACATAGTCGGTTGTTAATGTGTGTTGGATTGGGCGCCGCAGGATTGTTAGGGTTGTTGTTAGCGCAATGGCGAAGTGCTTGGGTTGCGGGTAGTAAACAGTGGTTCATGTTGCCTATTATTGTGTTGTTGATGTTTTGCCAGTTTGTTATATCACCGTTGTTGCTTCCTTTAGAGGCTGCTTCAATTCGCCTGGGGATGGATGATGCATTAAACAGCGGGGCTCGTAACTTGCCGATTTCAGAAGATAACAAACATAAAACAGCTGTCATCATTAATCCGCCAATGTCTAGCGTGGCTGGCTATGTTAATGGTATTCGTTTGTTTGAAAGCTTACCTGTTGCCAGGCACACATTGCCTTTAGTATCTGGAAGAAAAGAAATCACGTTACGAGTGGTGGATGCTAACACTATTGAGATATCTGCAGATCAGGGGTTGTATGATGCGCATAACGAAGGTTTGTTGCGTGACCCTAACCAGGGCTTTGAAGTAGAAGATACTATTGGATTAAGCGTGATGGCGGTGGTCGTTAAAAAAGTGAATGAACAGGGGGTTCCCACTGTGGCGGAGTTTTCATTTAAGCACCCGGTGCATGAGAATAATTCGGATGTTGATTTCTATATTTGGGCTGCTGGAAAACCAGTGTTATGTGAGTTGCCAAAAGTGGGTAATTTTATTGAATTGATAGCCAAGACAACGGATTGTGGCCTGTAAATATTTTAGATATTTATCTTCGAGAATGACGGTTGCATTTATAGCATTATAATTTTTTATTATTTTAATTCCAGAGATTATCAATCCAGTCATCTTCTGATATTCTCCAGCTTGCAAATAATAACTTGGAGGGATCCATATGCTTTTTTTTTCTATAAGATCATTTCGATCAACTTTCGTATTAATTTTACTTCTTTCATTTGTTGCTGGCTGTAAAAAGACAACACCGTTAGATAACGGTGAGCTGCAAACAGATATTTCCGGTAAAGCGGGTAGCAAAACGGCATATTCGGTGAAAATAGCCGAAAATGTTAGTGCATTGCTCGTTCAGGCATCAGGAAGTGAAGATGTCTACCTGGAAATGTTGGATTCTGACGATAACGTTATGTCGGTTTGTGCTTCAGGCCTTCAATGTGTATTGAATTCACCTTCTGCGGATACCTATAAAATAAATATTGTAGGTAGTTCTGAATATAATGGGGGGAACCTGGTAGCGTCATGGGTTGGTGATTCTGTTTCCGTATTAAATAACGGTATTGCATCAAAAAAACTATCAGGCATAGAAGGTACTATGCATGTTAAATCTATTGGATTGCCGATAATTAATGGAGATGTAACATTTACAACAAGTATTGATGGATTTGTAAGCATTGATGTTCTCGATGTTTTTGGTTTGGTCGTACATAGTTGTGATTCGACACCATGCGTGGCTGAAAACGTAGACTCGGGGGATTACTTTGTTAGAGCGACAGGTTTACAGGAGTTTGTTGATATAACATTAACTGTAAGCTGGGGTGGGATTGAAAGTTCAACACTGGAAAATGGAGAGCCTCTAAATTTGTCTGGTATAAAGGATCAAGAATTTATTGAATCATTCTATATACCTGAAAACATAGATGGATTTATGGTGAATACTTCTGGCAGTAGTGATTTATCATTCTCCGTTGTAGATGCAGATGGCATCTCGATTGGTAATTGTGATTCATCTAATTGTTTTTTAACACAACCTGACTCTGGATTGTATTATGTCCATGGTTTTTTCAATTCCAGTGTGGTTAATGCAAAACTAACTGCTATTTGGGGTGGGGTGGTTGCTTCTTCATTGAATAATGGAGAGCTTTCTGAATTATTAACGGCAGTCGAAGATCAGGCCATATTGCAGTCGTTGTATATTCCAGAAAATACCGCAAGTCTTTATGTACAAGGTAACTATTCAAATGGGATATTGGAAATACTGGATGAGTCTGGCAATGTGGTGGAAGGCTGCGGTGGAAACTATGGCTGTTATCTATTAGCTCCCGCGAAAGGGTTGTATTACCTTCGAGCTTATGTGAGCGAGGTGTCGAGCTTTCAATTAACGGCAGCATGGGGTGGCGAAGCAGGAGGTACGTTACAAAACGGACAGCTTTCTGAATTATTAACGGCAGTCGAAGATCAAGCCATATTGCAGTCGTTGTATATTCCAGAAAATACCGCAAGTCTTTATGTACAAGGAAACTATTCAAACGGGATATTGGAAATACTGGATGAGTCTGGCAATGTGGTGGAAGGCTGTAGTCCGGATGCTGGCTGTTCTCTATTAACACCAACGAAAGGACTGTATTACATCCGAGCGTATGTAGACGAAGACGTTGATTTTACTGTTATTGCAACGTGGTAATAAAGCGCTTTTTGTAAAATTAGATAGTAAATTTGTCGTTGGAATATTGCAAATTTACTATCTAATATTCTTTAAATACCGAGAGCCTTTCATCTTTAGTATACCTTTCTCTATGCAAAATATTTTAATGTAGAGATAGATGTATTAGAACATGATACTTATTCCAAGCACGCCAATACCAATGCCCAAAATTCAGAAAAGTCATTCACAACAACATCAGGTTTATGTGGATATTTTTCTGTGCCAGGAAATATTCTGTCTAACCAAGGTGAATCCCATTGTGCACCGTTAAAGAATACATTGGTCATGCCTGCACGTTTAGCGGCAATGGTATCGGTAGTGCTGTCTCCTACGTACCATATGTCAGGCCCTACATCTAAACCCAATTCTTCTGCCGCTTTGTAAAGTTGGTCTGGGTGTGGTTTGCGGCGCTCTGTATCATCACCGCAGACATCCGTGTCAAAGAGTTCTGTCCAGCCAGTACCTTCTACCGCTTCTATTTCATGTTCTAAAAATTCTCTATCTCTATTGGTGATGACGCCGACTTTAACGGGCAAAGCTCGTAAGCCAACCAATAAATTACGGACTTGAGGTTCAAAGGGTAAAACAGTGCCGTAGTGGTTTCTGTAATGAACATTAAATATTTTATGGGCCATTTGTTTTGCATCTTGGTCATCACCAAAAAGTACCTCAAAAATGTCGGTTCGAGAAATTTTCCGATCAGTTTTTACTTTAGGGTGAAGCTGGCTATAACTTTGAACGTATTCTACGAGGCGTGCATCTTCTGGTGACTTACTTTCTGATGGATCAACCATTCGATTGAGTAAGCCTTTGTCTCGCATTTCAGGAAGCATGTCATCTACTGCATGATACATCGCATCAAGTGTATCGACCAAAGTGGCGTGCCAGTCAAAAAGAATGGCTTTGGGTGGTGTTATCGCTGCGACAGAAGGATGCCAGTCGGGTTCTATTCGGTGGGGGGGATGTTTTGGTGCAGGGAATTTTTGTGGTCGAATGTCAGAAATATTTTTAGAAAATTCAGCTCCGTTTTTTTGTGAATTTTCTAATAGATCCATGAGTTCATCAAAGCTATTAATAACAGCATGAGGGGCATTGTGTTTGTCGTGTTCGAACAGCTGTTCAATATATTGACTATCCCAACAGGCCCCATTGTAGAAAATGGCCGTAACACCTGCATTGTGTGCAGTGACCATGTCGAGATAGCTGTCACCGATATACCATGTTTTTTCATTTGGCATGCGATTGATGGCAGCAAGAGCGGCATTAATCACTTCGGGGTCGGGCTTGTAATCGCTGACGTCATCCGCACATGCGCTAGTATCAAAATATTTAACCCACTCTCCATCATCAACAATCTGCAATTCATGATCGAGAAACTCACGACTACGATTGGTGGCAATGCCAACTTTTAACCCCAGCTGTTTCGCAGTATTGATGTATTCTCCAACGCCTTCTTGAAAGGGGTGGACTTTGCCAAAGTAATTGCGATAACACTCGTTATAGGCTTTATGGGCAATAGATTTTGCTGCTGTATTGGTTCCAAAAATAGCGTTAAAGATATCGGTGCGTGATATCCTGCGTTCAGCAAGGATTTTGGGGTGTAAGCGTCTGAATATTCGGATGTAACGTACTAACTTCACATCGTCTTGTGTTCTGCATTGTTTCTCTGGAAGTAGTTTTTTCACAAGATCCAGGTCTTCTAATAAGGGGAGCATTTCCTCCATGGCTTCAAACATAGCATCCAGTGTGTCCACCAACGTACCGTGCCAATCAAACAATAATACTTTGGGGGCAGGTAGCGTGGTTTTGTTATTCATAAAGCACCGTAATATATAGGTCATTATTGAGCTGGTTAGCAAGCTAGTGGTTTCTGGGGCATGGTGTATTCAGTGTAGTTGATATTCTTTAGTGCCATGGTGATTTCAAGTGTTTTGAACCTTCACTCAGAAGATATGGTGTAAACAAAAGGTGTTGTTCTTTGGTCTGATCCATATCAGGTTTTTTTCTGGCAGAAACAGGTTATTCTTAAGAAATTGGGGTATGTCTGTTTAGCACCTAATCTTGGTGCCTAAGGTTTGAGTTTGAGACGGGCTATCGAGAAATTTTTGTCCAAGATGTCATATTATTGGAGCTTTTTGAATGCGAATGTTTGATTTTTCAACCATGCCTGAATCTTTACAATCTGTTGTTACGTCCCGGTGGTCCTCTATCGAGGATGCGATGGAGAGCGCTGGTTTTTTGACTCGATTACAGGCTTTGCCAAAAAGTTTTGATGACCAGTTTCCATGCGTGGCAATTGCTAGTGATTACGCCTTGGATCAATGTGCGAGTAAGCCAGAGCTATTGTTGACACTTTGGGAGCAAGGGCTTTTATCACGTCAACTTGAACCTGGTGAATTACCAACTTTATTACGGGCAGCATTGACCGGTATTACCGATGAAAAAACGCTTTCAGTTGCATTACGACGATTCCGGCAATTTCATATGGTAAGGATTATTTGGCGCGATAGTTGTCGATTATCAGATTTAACGGAGGTGACTCGAGACCTTACTGAGCTTGCGGATGCCTGTGTCGCGCAAGCGATGGCATTGCATTATCAATGGCTTCAATTTTCGATAGGGACCCCTTGTTATGAGAATACTGATGTTCCGATGAAAATGGTGGTATTGGGGATGGGGAAGTTGGGGGCGTTTGAGTTGAACCTTTCATCGGATATTGATTTGATGTTTGTTTACCCTCAAGAGGGGGAAACCCAAGGGGGTAAAAGAAGTTTGAGTCATCGAGAATTCTTTACTCGATTGGGCCAAAAACTTATTAAAGCAATCGATGAAACAACCGCTGAAGGATTTGTTTTCCGTGTTGATATGCGGTTGCGTCCTTATGGTAGCACGGGAGCGCTAGCGTTAAGTTTTGATGGCATGGAAGCCTATTATGAGGAACAGGGTCGAGAGTGGGAACGTTATGCGATGATCAAAGCGCGAGCCATGGGGGATGGGGATGGCGAAGAGCTAATGGTACGGTTACGTCCCTTTGTTTATCGACGTTATATTGATTTTGGTGTGATTGAGTCATTACGAAATATGAAGGGGATGATTAATCGCGAGGTATTGCGTCGTGGTGTCTCTGAGAATGTCAAAACTGGCCCTGGCGGTATTCGAGAAATTGAATTTATTGGACAGGCATTTCAATTGATTCGTGGTGGGCAGGATACAGAGTTGCAAGAACGGGGTTTATTAAAAGTTCTTAAGATAACAGCAGGAATGGGGTTGATGCCTGAACAGGCTGTGACGGAGCTTTCTCAGTCCTATGTTTACTTAAGGGAAGTTGAGCATCGAATTCAAGCATTACAAGATCGCCAGACACAAGTGTTACCTGATGATGCTTTGCAGCAAGCCCGTATTGCTTGGGGGATGCATAAGAAGAGCTGGGAGGAATTTAAGCCTGAGTTGGATAAATGCAGGGAAATGGTTCAGCAACAATTTGATCGAGTTATTTCTCCAGAAGAGGTGTCGCAAGAGGATGCTGAAATTGATGATGTTTTAGCACTTTGGAATTGCGTAGAGGGGGACGATGTGGAGGAGAATGTAGCAATTTTAACGTCGTTAGGATTTGGTGATGCTGATGACGCATTACGTGAGTTGAAAAACCTTAAAATTAGTAAAGGTGTGCAGCAATTGCAAGAAGTACCAAGGCAACGTTTGGACAGACTTATGCCTTTGGTGATTGCGGTTTCTAGTGAGCAAGAATGTAGCCTATTAACGCTAGAGCGTATTGTTGTGTTAGTTGGAGCTATATTGCGTCGATCGGCTTATATGGCTTTGTTGGTGGAAAATACTGAAGCCTTGAAACATTTGGCTACCTTATGTGGCGCCAGTGCTTGGGCTGCAGATATTATCCAGCGATATCCGATTCTGCTGGATGAACTGATCAACGCTAATACCTTGTATTCTCCTCCAACGCTTGAAGAGCTAAAGGATGATTTACGCCAACAAATGCTGCGTATACCCGAAGATGATGCAGAAAGGGAGATGGAATGCCTGCGTCAGTTTAAGCATGCCCATCTATTACGTGTAGCTGCATCGGATATAACCGGTACGTTACCCATAATGAAAGTAAGTGATTACTTAACTTGGATAGCAGAAACGTTAATGCAGCAAGTGTTAACCATTGCCTGGAAGCAAATGGTTGATAAGTACGGTACACCGCAGAGGGTTGATGGAACCTTGTGTGATCCTGATTTTATTATTGTGGGGTACGGTAAGGCGGGAGGTATTGAGCTAAGTTATGGCTCGGATTTAGATTTGGTATTTATTCATGATGCCCCTTCTAATCAGTCAACTAATGGAGAGCGCAGTGTCGACAATAGTGTTTTTTATGCGCGTCTCGGTCAGCGAATTATCCATATTGTCTCCACAAGAACGGCTTCTGGCATGTTGTATGAGACGGACATGCGGTTACGGCCATCGGGGAATTCGGGGTTGTTGGTGTCGTCTCTGAATGCGTTTGTGCAATATCAGGATGAAAAAGCGTGGACCTGGGAGCATCAGGCGTTAGTTAGGGCGCGTGTTGTTGCGGGTTGCTCGGCATTGGCTGAGCGTTTTGAGCAAGAGAGGCAGAATATTTTAAAGAAAGCCGCTAACAATACTGAATTAGCGATCGAAGTGGTAGCAATGCGTACAAAAATGCGTGACCACCTGGCGGCTAATAGCTCGGAAAATGTGACAGAGGGAATGGCTCAGAAAGGTCAACGTTTTGATTTGAAACAAGATTCTGGAGGTATCGTGGATATCGAGTTCCTTGTGCAATATTGTGTTTTGCATTGGGGGGCTGAGTATCCGGAGTTGCTACGCTGGACAGATAATGTCCGTATCTTGGATACTTTAGAAACGTTAGATTTAATGGATTCGAATGATGTGTTGATGCTGGAAGAGGCTTATCTTGCATATCGCCATGCCACTCACAGAAAAGCATTACAGAACCAGAAAAATATGGTGCCAGGCAATGAATTTTTCACCTACCGTATGGCGGTTAGAGCGCTTTGGGGTAAGTTATTACCAGAAGTTGTGCAGAGTTAAAGGATCGTTTGTCTAGGTAACCAGTGCTCATTAAATTGTGCTATAGTCTCCCTTTTTACATTTGCGAATAGGAGCAGCATCATGTCTATGGCCGACCGTGACGGTCTGATTTGGTTTGATGGGGAAATGATACCTTGGCGAGATGCGAAGATACACGTATTGACCCATACATTGCACTACGGAATGGGCGTATTTGAAGGTGTCCGCGCCTACGAAACCGATAAAGGTCCCGCTATATTTCGAATGCAAGAGCATACGAATCGTTTGTTTCGATCTGCTCATATTATGAATATGAAGATGCCTTTCAGTAAGGAAGAAATCAATGCTGCGCAATTAGCCGCAGTGCGCGAGAACAACCTTAAGCACGCCTACTTGCGCCCTATGGTGTTCTATGGTGATGAGGGTATGGGGTTACGTGCTGAAAATTTACAAACCCACGTTATTATTGCTGCATGGGAATGGCCTTCTTATATGTCCCCAGAAGCGCTAGAGCTAGGCATTAAAGTGAGAACCTCGTCTTATACGCGACATCATGTGAACATTAGCATGTGTAAAGCTAAGGCGAACGGCCATTATATCAACTCAATGTTGGCGTTAAACGAGGCGTTAACCGGTGGAGCAGATGAAGCATTACTGCTAGATCCAGAGGGGTATGTAGCTGAAGGTAGCGGTGAGAACTTCTTCCTGGTTAGGGATGGCGTGATTTACACACCTGAACTCGCTTCTTGTTTGGATGGTATTACTCGAGCAACGGTGTTTTCAATTGCCGCCGAGTTGGGTTATGAAGTGAAAGAAAAGCGTATTACCCGTGATGAAGTTTATATTGCGGATGAAGCTTTTTTCACTGGGACAGCTGCCGAAGTGTTGCCGATTCGTGAACTTGACGGACGTCTGATTGGTGAAGGTAAGCGTGGCCCTATCACAGAGCAGATTCAATCCTTCTACTTTGATGTGGTTTATGGTCGTCGTGCGTTTAATGCCGACTGGATTAACTATGTGTAATCAGTCCAGGGAAGCCAGCTTTTTACCTGCTGGTTTTCGCTGTTTGCTTCGAAGTGCATTTAGATAAGGCAATATGACAGTGAAGATATTAGTTGTTGGGCCATCCTGGGTTGGCGACATGGTGATGGCTCAATCGCTTTTTATGTCGATTAAGCAGCAAGACCCCGATGCGATTATTGATGTGCTGGCTCCTAATTGGAGTCGTCCCATCATAGAACGGATGCCTGAAGTTAATGCAGCATTGGCATTACCTTTTGATCATGGTGAATTGAAACTAAAAGAGCGTAAAGCCTTTGGCTTAACACTAAAAGCCTCTCAATATGATCAGTCTATATTGTTACCTAATTCCTTAAAATCTGCGTTAATTCCTTATTGGGCTAGTATCCCCAAGAGAACAGGTTGGCGTGGAGAAATGCGTTATGGCTTGTTAAATGATTTAAGGCCATTAGATAAGACAGAGTACCCGTTGATGATCCAGCGTTTTATTGCTCTGGCCTATCCGAAAGGTCGCGCTTTATCCAAAGTGTTGCCTTACCCTCGTTTGGAGATTAGTGAAGAAAGTCGTCAGCAAGCACTAGAGAATCATCAGTTGGTTGTGAGTGATGATCGAAAAATATTGGCGTTATGCCCTGGGGCTGAATTTGGAGAGTCAAAACGTTGGCCGAGTGATAAGTTTGCCAAACTTGCGGGCAAACGAATTGATCAAGGTTGGCGCGTTTGGTTGTTTGGCTCGGCAAATGATAATGCGGTCGTCAGTGATATAGTGTCGTGCCTTAGTGAAGGTCAGCAAGCCCATTGCTCGAATCTTGCCGGTAAAACCAGTTTGGCAGAGGCGGTTGATTTGTTGTCTTTAGCTGATGCTGTTATTTCCAATGACTCGGGGTTGATGCATATAGCGGCAGCGCTAAATCGCCCTTTGGTTGTGCCTTATGGTTCCACGTCCCCTGATTTTACTCCGCCTCTTAGTGATAAAGTGAAGGTTGAGCGCTTAGGTTTGGATTGCAGTCCGTGTTTTGAGCGGGAATGCCCTTTAAAACATGGGGATTGCATGAAAAAGTTGCGATGCGAACAAATTGATACCGCTCTTGGCGATCTGTTACAGGAACAATCATCAGAAAAAGGAATAATAGAGTAATGCGGGTACTGGTGATAAAAACTTCATCTTTAGGCGATGTTATTCATACATTGCCTGCATTGACTGATGCTGCACAGGCCTTGCCGGATGTTACGTTTGACTGGGTAGTGGAAGAAGGGTTTGCCGATATACCCGCATTACATAGTCATGTAGACAAGGTTATCCCTGTTGCAATTCGCCGATGGCGAAAGAACTTGTTAAAAAGCCTACGTTCAGGTGAGTGGCAGAATTTTAAAAAAGCCATCGGAGAAGAGCAATACTCAGCTGTGATAGATGCACAAGGGCTTCTTAAGAGTGCTTGGTTAACTCGGTATACTCATGGCCCACTTTTTGGTTTTGCCAATGAAAGTGCTAAGGAGCCCTTAGCGTCGCAGTTTTACCATCATAAAGTTAATGTACCAAAAGACCAACATGCGGTAGAGCGTACACGGCAGCTGTTTGCTAAATCATTGGGTTACGATATTCCTCACAAGGTCGGCCGTAGTGGGATTGATATTTCCGTCTTGCCTGCCCCTGAAACAGATAAGCCCTATTTAATGTTTTTTCATGGAACGACATGGGATACCAAGCATTGGCCCGAATTTTACTGGAAGGCATTGGCACAAAAGGTTAATGAAGAAGGTTATCGTGTGATGTTACCTTGGGGTAACGAAGCAGAAAAAGCACGAGCAGAACGTATAGCCGCATCTGGTGGTTCGGATGCCAGCATAGACTGTAATTCGGATATCTGTGTGATGCCAAAAACAGGGCTGACGGGTATTGCCGGCTGGATAGCACAGGCAAAAGGTGTGGTTGCGGTGGATACTGGATTGGCACACCTGTCAGCCGCGTTAGACGTGCCTACAGTGTCATTGTATGGCTCTACTGACCCTGGCTTAAGTGGCGCCTACGGGAAGAATCAAATTCATCTCTATGCGAATTATGATTGTGCCCCTTGTATGAAGCGTGATTGTGAATACGCTGGTCCAAAAGTGAAAAACCAATTGGATATTGCAAGGGGAGAGTATGTTGACCCTCCATGTTTTAGTAGCATCATGCCAAACGCAGTGTTTGATGCATTAAAACAACAGATTTTTGAGGTGTAATATGACGAATGCACTTTATTTATCTGAGCGTTTTTCTGCGTTGTGGCAAGGGAAAAATGTTTTTGAAGAGGTTGAAAAAATCACCGGTGATGTATATCGAGAGCTGGATGGTAGAACGACATTGAGATTCGAGCTTGACGGTAAAGGGTATTTTTTAAAGATACATCGTGGCGTGGGTTGGAAAGAAATTTTTAAAAATCTTGTTCAGTTACGCTTACCTGTGCTGGGTGCAGAAAATGAATGGGAAGCGATTGATAAGTTAAAGAGTATTAACGTTGATACCATGACCTATGTGGCGTATGGGAAACAAGGTATCAACCCAGCGACACAGTTGTCGTTTATTATTACTGAAGATTTGGTGGGTTGCATTTCTATGGAGGACTATTTTCTCGCAATACCGGTTGCAGAAAGAGCTAGTGCAAAAGCGGAAGGGCTTATCTCAAAATTGGCCGAGTCTGTGAAGCTAATGCATCTGCATGGAGTGAATCACCGGGATCTTTATATTTGTCATTTTTTGTTTGATCCTAAAAAGATTGAGAGTGAGCAAACATTACATGTTATTGATTTGCACCGAGCTCAGATTCGAAAAAAGGTACCATATCGATGGCTAGTGAAGGATGTGGCTAGTGTTGTTTATTCGATGAAGGAAGTTTGTGCTGGTAAGGATCAGATATCGACGTTTACTCGATTGTATAATATCGGTGCCGATAATCAGTTTTGGGCAGCAGTGATGAAAAAATCAGATGCACTGTTAGCTAAAGTTATATAAAGCGGATTTATTGTAGGGATTTAATGTTTAGTCAAAACGAAAGATTGAGGGGATTTAATAATACTATTGAGTTGGTATTAGTTGGTTGGCTATGCTTAGGCCTTTTTCTTATTCTAAGTAGCATGGTTTGGTCCTTGACTGGCTCAGCTTATATCACGCGGATTCATCTTGGCTGGGTGTTACCTAGTGTGTTGATTGGTGTTTGGGGTTGGCGGTATTTCTTGGATTTTTGGATTTCGAACTGGCCCTTAATGTTATTTTTTATATCCTTAATTGTAGCTTCGGCCTTTTTAACAGAAAATAATGAGGGTGTAACGCGAGATTTAAAGGCTGTATGTATTTTGGTGTTTGGAATGCCTGCCATGGTTCGCGTTATTGCTGTGCGCAATTTTTTACTATTTGATGTGGTGCTACTTTTTTCTGGAATAATAGTCTGTGGTTATGTACTGGTAGAGCTATATGATGTTTATACATTGCACAAAGGTAGGGCGGTTGGTCGTTTTGAGGTGTTTCCGCAGCTTAATAACCCGTTATATATGGCTCAGTATGTAGGTGCATTGGCAGTGCTTTTTTTGGGTGCAGCTAGTCGAATATTCAAAAATAATGGACAACTCTGGCCTGCATTCTTAGTGATGTTTTGTATTTTAGCATTGGCAGCTTCCAAGACTGAAAGTAGGTCTTGGTTGGTGGCAATGGCTCTAGTCTTTATTGTTGCGATATATAGCACTAAGCGATTTGGCTTGATGGCTGTAGGGCTTACCTTGGCTGTGGCTTTAGGTTGGCTTTTTAAAGATCAGATTTTTACGCGAGGTATTTCCATGTCATATCGTGATCAGATATGGATGGAGGGTATTCGGCAAGGAATCGATATGCCGTTAGGTCAAGGGTCGGGGGCAAGTCTTAGAGTGCTTAAATGGCACGAGCCACATAATATATTTCTTACTATGTGGTTGATGTATGGGCTTGTTCCCATGGCGCTTTTTGTATTCGCAGTACTAATGCTCATTAACCAAGCAAGGGTTGCTGCCCCTAAAGAATATGTTGCATGGTTATTGCCGTTGGCTTTTGGTATTGGGATGTTATTTTTCGAAGGTGCAAATGTTATTCATAGGCCAAATGAAAGCTGGCTTCTTATTTGGGTACCCATTTGTTTTTTGCTTGCGGCCAGAACTTATGGTGATGCTAGTAATGATTCAAAGATAGAAAAGGGAAAGTCATGATAGATGAAAAAGTCAAACCTCTAGTAACAGTGCTTATCCCTTCATACAATCATGAAAGATATGTAAGAGAATCAGTTCTTAGTATCGTTGAACAGTCATGGGAGAATGTGGAGCTGATAGTAGTTGATGACGGATCATCTGATGGCAGTGTAGAGATTTTGGAGAGTTTATCCAAAGAATACGGATTTGAATTTATAGCTCAGAAAAATAAGGGGCTAACTGCTACACTGAATGATGTACTTGCCAGATCCCGTGGTATTTATTTTTGTATGTTAAGCTCTGATGATATTGCATTCCCTGATAAGTTGGGGAAGCAAGTTGCATTTATGGAGAGTAGGCCAGACGTAGGCCTATGTGGCGGTAGTGCTATAAGTATTGATGAAAATGGTGTTAGATGTAAAAAACAAAAAAAATTGAAATATGCCGAGCTGGATTTTGATGATGTTTTTACATTAAGAATGGATGGGCCAAGCGCCCCTACTATGATGGCAAGAACTGAAGCGCTGCGCGATGTAGGGGGGTATGATCCAAATATTCGTCTGGAAGATATGGATATGTGGTTGAAGTTGACGTATGGAGGGTGGCGATTGATATGCCTGGAAGAGGATTTTGCCTATTATCGCGTTCATGAGAGTAATACTTATAAAAACCTTGAATTTATGTTGTCCTGTCTACTTGAGTCGTGGGGAAAGTATAGCGATCACCCTGCCTGGGGTGAAGTTCGAAATAAATTTATAATTAGTACTTTTTTAAAGGCTTCCAAAAACAATAAAAAATTGGCAATGAAATTAATTCCTAAGATTAGTATCACTGCATATGATATGAAGGTACTTCGAGGGTTGGTGCGATTGGGTTTTTCCTGGTGAGTAGTGCTTAGGTATACTTTGAGAGTTTAATTTTTCTCAATAGATCTAGTATGTTCGATTTCTTTTGTTTCCTTAAGGGTTGTTCGATCTCATTGATGATTTTTTTGCCTATGCCATTAAAGCTGAATTTTTTTTCAGCTAGACTTTGTGCGTTTCGAGAAATTTCCATAGAAAGTGTAGTGTTAGCTTTTAGCTTTTTGAATTTTATTCTTAGCGTATCGAAATTGTCATATAAAACAACATTGTGCATGTCTATGAAACCAAGGGCCTGGTTTTCAAATTCGCCTTGATCATATGCAATCAATACACAGCCACATGCCATGGCTTCAAAGTTTTTGACCATATTTTCACCGAGGCCAATGTCAGCGCTTAGGAAGAATTGTATTTTATTTAGCACTTCTAGATACTCTTGGCCTGAATTTGTTCTGGTTACAAAAAGACCGAGCTCTTCTTTTGCTTGGAGTATGATTTTTTTTCGTTCAGTATACGTTTCTCTATCGATGCTCCCTATAAAGCCAAGCTCTATAGTTCGGGGTTGGTGAGTATTTTTTAGTAGCTTTTGATCGTACCCCTTTGGAATGAAAATGGCATCAGTGTCGTTATTTTTTCGAAATTTTTCGGCGATTGTCGCTCCAGATACAAGTACTTTTGCCCAAGGTACTGTATTGAAATAGCTAGAAAATTTACCATAATACTTGGATTGAGGGATGAAATCTTGGCATGCGTCATGCTCTAATATGACAAGGTTTGGAATTTTTCTGATGAAGTTTGTTTGACGAAGAGTCCATTTGAACCTTATGAAAAGTATGATTCGTTCATATTTATGGATATTTATATTCTTTTTAAAATACCTTGGGAGATTGCTTTGATCTTTTGTGGATAAACGATGTAAATCAAGGGAGCAATGATTTGCTACCCCTTCATATAAAGATTCCAATTGGATGCGTTGTTGATCAATAACAAGCATGAGTACTTTCATTGATTAGACCTGATTCAGCATGCGTTAAGCAGCGTGGATATTTATATTATCTAATGTAGGTTTTTAAGTATTTTCTAAGATATGACAATTTAAGTAAAGACAATGGGGCAGCTATAACTGCATTTTTATAGTGAGTTCGTGCGCTAATATTGTCCCCTGCCAAGAAAAAGGTTCTAAAAAGTGATAGTGATCTAATGCTACTATATTCAGATTTTAGCTTTTGACATTCTTTTGGAATACGATCCTTGGAGAAGATTTCGTCTACTAGGCTTAGACCTATTTCTTGGGCTAATTGGGTGTTATGTCTAAGGCTGTCGTCGTGTTTATGGATTCTAGCTAAGCTTTTCGAAATGAGAGCTACTTTGAAATTGGAAATAGCATGGGCAAAAACGGGGATATCTTCAGTGCACCTGAATTGTTCTGGGTATAAATAGGTTGAAAATATATCTCGACGCATCGCCGTTGGGCCGTTTGATATAGCAAGACTTTTGTCAATCAAGTAGGCTTTTAATATATCAACATTCGTTGATACTTTTAGCTTTGGTAGGTGTTGTTTACTCTTTCCTGAAGGGTATATCGAATCATGCCCCCCAATAAAAACACCTACGTCAGGTTGTTGGCTAATAGCATCACGGAAGTATTGTAATGCATTTTCAGACATTTCATCGTCAGCATCCAAGAAAATCAAATACTGGCCTGATGATCGGGAAATTCCGTTATTCCTAGTTGCAGCAGGACCGCTATTTTTTTGATTTAAAACAGTAAAAGAGCTGTTCTCTTGTAGTTTTTCTAGAACATTACATGTGTTATCGGTGGAGCCATCGTTGACTACGATGAGTTCCCAATCTTTTTCGTTTTGTTTAAGCACAGAACGTATGGCCCTAGGCACCTCTATTGCATAATTGTAAGTTGGAATAATTATGCTAAATAATAATGTCTGGGCCATAATTTTTTCTTTTTTGATTTATTTAGTAACTAATACATCTTCCATGATCAGATACTCAAGATCTGATCCGAAGAACATATTAAGTGCATCTTCTGGTGTACAAACAACAGCTTCACCACGACGGTTTAATGATGTGTTCAATACAACACCGTTACCAGTAAGTTTTTCCATCTCTTCCATTAATGCATAATAACGAGGATGGTTTTCTTTCTTTAGTGCTTGGGCACGGGCAGTCCCATCTTCATGTACCACTTCTGGAACCCGTGTTTTCCACTCTTCTTCGACTTCAAATGTGAATGTCATAAACGGAGCAGGGTGATCGTTAATAAACATCTCTTTGGCTACACGGTCTAGCATGCTTGGGCAAAATGGACGCCAGCGCTCACGGAATTTTATTTGCTCGTTAATACGGTCAGCAACACCTTTTGCGCTTGGTGATCCGATAATACTTCGCCCTCCAAGTGCTCTAGGGCCGAACTCCATTCGCCCTTGGAACCAGGCAACAGGGTTTCCATCATCCAAAATTTTTGCAATCTCTACAGGTACGTCATTAATTATCTGGTAATTGGGTTTGTTAGGGTGTGCCTTGCAAGCGGCTTCACATTCATCGTTAGTGAATGATGGTCCTAAGTAGACATGCTCCATCTTGTCTACCACGATACCGCGTTTTACAGCAGCAAAGGATGCTGCTCCAATAGCGGTACCAGCATCGCCAGAAGCTGGTTGTACCCACAACTCTTTTACATTAGGTTGTGCGATAATTTTTTGGTTCAGTTTTACGTTAAGCGCACCGCCACCTGAAAACACAATTTTCCCGGTTTCATTAAGAATATCGCCCAAATAATAATTCATTAGCTTAAGTGAGATTTCTTCGTACAGTTTTTGTATGGCTGCTGCATAATGTATGTAAGGGTCATCAGCAGCATCACCTTGGCGGCGGGGGCCAAGCCAATCAATTAGCTTCGGTGTAAAGTAAAAACCTTTCCCTTTTTCTTTATAGCGGCGTAAGCCGACAACGTTTGCGTATTCAGTATTTACGCTAAACTCGCCATCCTTAAAATCAACAAGACGGCTAAAGTCATAACGGCTTGCGTCGCCATAAGGAGCCATGCCCATTACTTTATACTCGCCATCAAGCATTTCAAAACCTAGAAATTCAGTGATAGCACCGTATAGGCCGCCCAATGAATCTGGATCATAGAATTCTTTAATTTTATGGATCTTACCGTTTTCGCCATAACCAAAAAATGTCGTGGCGTATTCGCCTTTGCCGTCAATACCCATGATGGCCGTTTTTTCTTTAAAACCTGATAAATGATAAGCACTACTTGCGTGCGCAAGGTGGTGTTCTACGGCTTCAAATTCAATCTTTTTAGGGTTGATGCCAAGCTGCTTCAATAGCTCCATGATGTTGTCTTTGTAACGATAAAAACGACGGTTACCTGTTAATATCGCATCAAGGGCACGGTCAGGTGCGTACCAGTAACGTTTAGCATAGTGCCAACGTGCAGGTGAAGTTAATGGGATGGGGGCAAAAGGTACTGCGACTACATCGACATCCTCGGGTGATATACCTGCAAATTCTAAGCAGAACTTGGCGGATTCGTAGGGCATTTTATTTTTGGCGTGTTTGTCACGAATAAAACGCTCTTCTTCCGCAGCGGCTACAAGCTTGTTATCAATATAAAGCGCTGCTGATGGATCATGGCTTAATGCGCCTGATAGTCCAAGGATGATCATGTGAAAGTCCTGTTAAGTTCTGTGTTATGGTTTGTTCTGAATAGGTTCAAAGTAAATGTGTTAATTCTTTTTCAAACAATGCTTTGACTTTAGGCTGGTTTTCCCAGTTTCTCAAAAATCGTTGAATATCTTTGTTAAAGGCGCGTTCGAATGATCGATTTGAATGATGGAAGCGTACTGCATCTAGATCAATAACAAAGATATCGTTATTGACGATCATAAAGTTGGTATCTTTGGTATCACCATGAGATATTTTTGCGAGTTTAAAGAGCGTAAAAATATCAATTAATTTGGATGCTAGTTGCTGCGAAGCGATATCTGTAGAGAAATCGATAGCATTGTTGCTAAAAAAATCACGAAGGGTGGTTCCTGCAATGAACTCACTGATGTAATAGGAATGACGTCGGACCGGGCCAATGCGTCGTTCAAGCAGCGCAATAGGTTTTGGTGTATTTATACCCAAGCTTATTAAGCTATGAGCAGCAACCCATGATGTATGTGCCCTAGTTGAGCGCAAGGCTCGCCTGGTTTGGTGGCTAATTCCTCTAATATTATATCGTTTGATAAACGTGTCGTTGTTATCAATGTTGTCGCGGACAATCGTTTGGCTTCCATTTTTAAGGAGCGTTTCTTTTTCAAATGCGTCGTTAGGGTGTTTGCTCCATTCCAAAATGCCTGCTTTCAAGTGTTCACGGCGACAGGCAAAGAGCTGATTCAAGTCTTGGGTGAACGCTATTTCTGTACAGTCTCGAAATAGTTTCTTTTGATAACTTGCCAATCGTTGGCTGCGAAGATTTTGTATGTGCTCTAAGAGTGCATGTGCATCAAACGGTTTACCGATGCTTATTGATTGATAAGTGTCTAGTGCCAGGCTTGCTTTATCATCAAATGCTAGTGGTAGTTGAGCGAAAAATAGAGCGAGATTGCTAAGGGCATTTCCTCGGTCTAAAGGTGGGTGTGAACTAATTGAGATGTCACCACAATCAACCACATAAAGGTTGTCCTTAAACTCAATAAAGTTATCGAGATGAATGTCGAGCTGAGCGACGCCTTTGTTGTGCATTAACGCAATTAACTGACATGCACGTTGGATCAGGGATTGTTTTTCTTCGCTGCTTTTAGCACTGTCTAGTTTGTTGAGTAGGCTTTGGCTTGGTGTGAGGCGTTGGAATATAATAAACCCCAGCTTTTGCTGTTCATCGAATCCGTATTCCAACATATCGGGGGTAGTGATGCCGGCTTTTTTCAGAGATTGATAGCCTTGTAGTTCACGTTTTGTGTGACGTTTCCATTTTACAGGGTCAATAAAGCATTTTACGATAACAGGCTGCTCATTCCATTGTGCAAAGCAGGTTATGCGTTTATGTGGTAAAAGGCGTAATAATTCGCTGCAAGGCAGTTGATGGGACTGGCCCCCTGAGCTTAAATGCAGGGTGAAAGGTGCTGTTACATTTCGGCCAGCTTGACGTAATGCTTTCCCATTGATGGCGTGTTCTATTGTCGCCATCATGTTTGATTACTCTGTTTTTTTAGGGCGGTTGCTTCTATTATTTGAGCAGCTCTTGTGGGCATGTTGTAAATATCAGCTTTCGCTGCAAAAGAGAGAGCATTTTGTTGCCACAGTGTTTTTTCGCTCGATAACATATTTGCTAGGGTGTTGTTAAGCGCTAGCTGGCTAAAGGGTGAGCTCAATACCGCACCAGCGTCTGCCTCTTCAATATAGTGAGCATAGCCGCATACATCGGTCACTAATACAGGAAGTCCGGCTACAACGGCTTCAAGTAATATAGTGCCTGTATTCTCATTGTAGGCGGGGTGAATCAGTAGATCGGCACCGAGCAAAAAATGTGGGATATCATTTCGGCCTTTCAAAATGGATATGTTATTTTCAATGCCTAAAGACTTTGCCTGTGTCAGAAATTTTTTGGGGTTGTCTTGGCCGATAACAATAAAGCGAGTATTGGCTTTTTGCTTTTCTGGTAGTGATGCTAAGGCTAATAATGCTCGATCTAAACCTTTCGTTTTAAATCCAGACCCTACCATTAACATTAATTGATGATTATCTTTAATATCCCATTCTTTTCTGAATTGCGTGCGGATTTCTTCAGCGTTTTTTGGTGCTTTCCTATCTTTACTAATACCTGGAGGGAGTAAATGAAAGCGTGTTTCCGGGGTGTTATAATGTTTTTGGAAAAGGGGTTTTTGAACTTCTGAAATCATTAGAATTTCAGTGGTGCTTTTTGTAGAAAAAACCGATTTTTCTTGTTTATAAAATTGCTTATAACGATTGCCTAGGCGATAAAGAGGATGCCTTAGGGTAAGCGCTTTGTCTTGGTAGCAAGGATCAGCTGCATAGTAGACATCTAAGCCGCTAATTTTATTAAATCCTACGACTGCATCGTAATGTTGTTCTTGAAATGTTTTTTCTAGCCAGGTTGCAAAGCGAGCATTGCGTTGGTGGTTGCTGAAGGCTTTGATTGGGGCGATATGAACGTTAATGTTCTTCGGAATTGGGCCGTCCCAGATGATGCAGTAGGCATCTACTTCATGGCCAAGATCGATAAGGACTTCAGCTATACGGCTAAAGTCTCGTTGCAAGCCACCGAAAGGAAAGTATTTAAATAGCACAAAGGCAAACCGCATGTTCATAATTCTACACCTTTATGTCGAATATAGGTTTTGATAAACCAAAGGTTTGCTTTGTTTAATTTACCTTTTAGTGCATATTCATTCAAAAAACGTTCGTTGCCATAACGGGAAAAGTAGTGCCTGTCCGCGTGATAGTTCATCAGGTGCGCTAGGTTGCGGGCGCGCTTGAAAGCATTTAGCGGTCCAAAAGAGAACCAGCAGTCACTGATGTCGATAAGAGCATAATCCCCATTGGGTCGATGTAAAATATTGCCTAGATGGATCGCTCTAAAGAAAACACCTTGGTGATGTAATTCTGCCATGATATCGACGATCATGCTGATATCATCATTATCTGACTGTTTCAAATGTTCTCTAAAGTCGCGCCCTTCAATCGCTTGGTAGCGAATCGCATCAAACCGTTTATCTTGGGCTGTCATTGTGTCGCAAATTGAGACGGTTTGAATATTCCGTTTTAACAAGGTTTGGCTGTTTTTTGCAAACTGCTTAAAGGGGGGGAAAAGGGTGCGAGAGGAAAGGATGCGATCGGGTTGGTAAAAGAATTTGTATATATACCCGTTGGCGTCGAGCAGTACTTTGGGTTTGTTTACTTCCCCCTCTAGCAAGGATGATCGGGATACCAGGTCGGCTAACTGTGCGTCAGTAAGTATCTGCATAAGTTTAGATTTGGCCATCATTGGTTATCAGCAGGAAGGGGCGCACATTTTACCCTTTCATCAGTGCTTGGGTATAGAGGAAAGGCCGATTTTCCATGCCATAAATGCAGATCATGGTCTATATAGAGCTATAGGGAGTGGATAGGGTGGTAGTTGACAGGTAAAAAAGAGGTAAAAGCAGCTAAAAGTGGTAAAATAATGCTTAACAGCACTAGGTTTGTGAGCGATCACTAACATAAGTTGGTTACTGGAGAAAATGGTAGATGACATTGAAGCTTAGAATTCCTGCATTTGAAAAGGCCCATGTATTGGTTGTTGGTGACGTAATGTTAGATCGTTATTGGCATGGTGGAACCTCACGAATATCTCCAGAGGCTCCAGTGCCAGTTGTTCATGTGGAGCAAGTGGAGGATCGGCCCGGTGGTGCAGGGAACGTGGCATTAAATATTGCAGCATTAGGCGCAGGTGCTAGGTTAATTGCGGTTACTGGTAAGGATGAAGCAGCTCAGTCGTTAACGTCGAGCTTAAATGCGGCAGGCATTGCTTGTGATTTTATTCAATCTGACGATAGTCCAACGATTACCAAGTTGCGAGTTATTAGCCGTCATCAGCAGCTCATTCGTTTGGATTTCGAAGAAGGGTTTGTGGGATTGGACCCTGATGAGTTGTTAGAGCATTTTTCGGTGGCTCTGAATCATGCCAGTGTGGTTGTGCTCTCTGATTATAACAAAGGCTGTTTACAGGATCACCAAGCGTTAATTTTGGCCGCAAAAGAGAAAGGGATTCCTGTTTTAGCTGATCCCAAAGGTCATGATTTTTCTAAATATAAAGGTGCGACATTGCTTACGCCAAACCTGTCTGAGTTTGAAGCGGTGGTTGGAAAGTGTGAGACAGAAGAAGTTTTGGTATCTCGAGGTGTTGCTTTATTGGAAGAGCTTGAACTTGAAGCCTTATTGGTAACCCGGGGTGAACGAGGGATGACGTTATTACGATCAGGCTTTCCAGAGTTACATTTACCTGCCCGTGCTAGAGAAGTGTTTGACGTGACGGGTGCTGGTGATACGGTAATCTCTGTGCTTGCTGCGGCTTTGGCGGCAGGAGAAGATTTGCCGGTGGCAACAGGGCTTTCAAACATTGCCGCAGGTATTGTTGTGAAGAAATTAGGAACGGCAGCGATTAGTGCTCCAGAATTACGACGTGCAGTAAATAAGGATATGGGTTCTGAGCGTGGAGCGATGACAAGTGAGCAACTTAAGGTTGCTCTTGAGGATAGCCGGGCACACGGTGAAAAAATTGTTATGACCAATGGTTGTTTTGATATCTTACATGCAGGGCATGTGACCTATCTTGAACAAGCAAAAGCTCAGGGTGATCGATTGATTGTGGCAATAAACGATGATGATTCGGTAAAACGATTAAAAGGAGAAGGTCGACCCATTAATCCCGTAGATCGTCGTATGGCCGTGTTGGCAGGTTTAAGCGCAGTTGATTGGGTTGTACCGTTCGGTGAAGACACCCCTCGAAATTTATTGCATATGTTTAAACCTGACGTATTAGTGAAAGGTGGTGATTACTCTATTGATGAAGTCGTTGGTGCAGAAATAGTAGAAGAGTATGGTGGCGAGGTGCGTGTGTTATCATTGGTAGATAGTTGTTCTACCACTGCCATTGTTGAAAAAATTCGAGATGATTCATAAATCGGATCTCTTTTCTAGCTCGCGTTGTTAGTGTGTCTTTTAAGTATGTCTTCCTTAATGAGTTGTTTTGTCTATGGTAAATGAAAAAAGTACCACTGAGGTATCAGGATCAGTGACGTATTGGCGTTTGATGCGATACTTATTGCCTTATTCAGGGCTTTTTATTATCAGTATTATTGGTTTTATGGTATACGCCTCAACGCAACCTATGCTTGCTGCAATAATGGAATTGTTTGTTGATGGTTTGGGCGGGAAAGATGTTGATTTGCTCAAATGGCTGCCAGATCAAAATGGCTATTTAGGGCAGTTAATTCTTGCTGTAGGCCAAGGGGATTTATATCGGGTGACAGAAGGACTTAAGGTTGCCTATTTGGTTCCGGTTTTAATAATACTGATTTATTTGCTTCGAAGTGTCGGTTCTTATTTTGGGAATTATTTATTAGCAAAGGTATCTTTTTCTTTAATTCATGATATTCGAGTGGAACTTTTTGATAAGTACCTTGTGCTACCAAGTAGTTATTATGATGAGAACGACACTGGCCGCATTTTAGCGAAAATCACCTATAATGTAACTCAAGTCAATGATGCTGTTACGCGAGCATCAAAAATCATCTTGCGTGAAGGTGCGACGGTTATCGCTTTGTTGGGCTATTTGTTTTATACGAATTGGTCATTAACATTAGTGCTGTTTGCCGTTGGCCCAGTAATTGGTTTTTTTGTGAAGTTTGCCTCGAAACACTTTAAGCGTTATACCAAAAAAATCCAAAACTCTATCGGCGATGTTACTCACGTTGCCAACGAAGTGATAGGTGGTTATCAAGTAGTTAAAAGTTTTGGAGGTGAGCGCTATGAGGGAGAGCGTTTTTTTGATTCTAGTGAGGAAAATTGCAAGCAGAATATCAAACTGGTTCGCATGAGTGAAATATACACTGCACTGCTGCAATTTTTTATTGCGGTAGCCATGGCAGGTATGATGTTTATGGCCATGAGCATGTTAGGTGAATATAGTGCCGGTGAGCTGATTGCTTATGTTACCGCTGCGGCGATGTTACCAAAATCAGTGCGACAATTGAGTGAAGTGAATGTTGCTATTTCACGTGGTGTGGCTGCTGCAGAAACCGTTTTTGAAGTATTGGATCGAGATAATGAACGAGACAATGGTCAGTTTGAAACGTCAAGAATTGACGGCAGTATAGAAATTAGGAATCTTAGTTTTTCCTACCCCGGTCATGATGAAGAGGTGTTAAAAAACATTAACTTAGCAGTGAAACAAGGAGAGACTGTTGCATTGGTCGGGCAGTCAGGTAGTGGAAAGTCAACGCTGGTGAGTTTGTTACCTCGCTTTTATGATCATAGTGAAGGGCAGATATTGTTAGATGGTGTTGATGTCAATGATTATAAACTGGCAAGTTTGCGGCGCCATATTGGCCTAGTGAATCAACAAGTGGTTTTGTTTAATGATACGGTAGAAAATAATGTGGCGTATGGGGCGTTAAAAAATGCAACACCGGAGGCAGTTAATGCTGCGATTAGCTCAGCCCATGCAAAAGAATTTATTGATGGGATGGATGACGGTTTAGATACGTTGATTGGTGAAAGTGGTAATCGCTTGTCTGGTGGTCAGCGTCAGCGTTTATCTATCGCGCGAGCGATATTAAAAGATGCACCGATTCTAATTCTTGATGAGGCGACCTCAGCTCTTGATACTGAGTCGGAACGTTATATTCAGGATGCATTGGAAACAGTAATGAAAGATCGTACCACGTTAGTTATTGCGCATCGATTATCTACGGTAGAAAAGGCTGATCGCATTGTGGTGATGGACAAAGGTCGTATTGTTGAAGAAGGTTCCCATAAGAAATTGATTGCATCTGGTGGAATTTATAAGAAACTTCACGATATTCAATTTGATGGTTGATTGCTTTCAAGGGGCTTGATTGCTTTTTAAGGATGCTCAATTTAGTTGATAGCAATGATTTCATAAATGATACGATTGTTTTTTATATATAATTCAATGGTATCATCTAACTGCTTTCCAATAAGTTGACGCCCTAAAGGTGTGTTTGGTGTTATCACCATAATATCTTTGCCCTCCCAATGAAGTTTTAATCCTCCTGCCTCGGGGCCAATAAAGAAATGTTTGTTGCTATTGTTTTCTGTTTCTAGCGTTACTAGTGCAGTTATATCAACATTGTCGTGTTCGTTGAATTTTTTGAAAGGTACGCTTGTAAAGCGTTCAATCGCTTCGGCAAGTTCGTTAACTCGTATTGATTGTCCGTGAGCTAGATAGGATGCTTCCAAACCGAAAGTGTCGTATTTGTTTTCGGCGACTGTCTCTTTACTGGTGGCAGTTTCTTTGGCAGTGTTTGCGGCGTTGTTGGCAGTTTGAAAATCTTTTGTTAATGCATCAAGGATGAGTTTTCGCAGTGATTCTTTGTTTGCCATGGCAGGGGTTCTATCCACAGGTAGCGTCTGATTGTTGAGCTAATATGTCTAGAACTTGAGAGATATTTTGCACTAAATGCCCGGGATTTATCGTCCCCAAAGTAATAGATGACGTCCCTGGATGTGAAAAAGTTAACTCCATACTCGCTTTAATCGGGTCAGCATACTTATCTTTATCTAAATGCCCACTCGCCAACGCTTTTTTAATAAAAATCCCTTTATTATGTGTTGCAGCATAATCTAAAACAGGCACTTCATCATTATAATTTAGGTTGTATGTTGCCATTACCACATCGGATAATTCCAACGCTTTAATACCACCTTCAACGGTTTTGGTGGACATGCCAAAAGCTCTAATAAGCCCTGCTTTTTTTAGCTCAGCTAATACTTCTAACGTACCCTGGTGATTGATGATATCTAAATCATTACCATCGGAGTGAATTAATACAATATCAAGTTCATCGCGATGTAATCGCTTTAAACTACGTTCAACACTAAAGCGAGTATGTTCAGGTGTGAAGTCAAAGTGAGATTCACCATTAATAAATTCCTCCCCTACTTTGGTGCAAATAACCCACTCCTTGGTTCGTGAACCTAAAATTTCCCCAATACGCTCTTCGCTGCGCCCGTATGCAGGTGCAGTATCTAAGCAATTAATACCTAGCGACTGGGCCAAATCAAAAAGAGCCAAGGTTTCTTTATCAGAAGGCATGGTAAAAGCTTCAGGGTATTTTACTTGCTGATCACGGCCAATTTTTACGGTACCTAAGCTAATAGGTGCAATGTTGATAGCGGTGTCGCCGAGAGGGCGTAGAGGTAACTGCAGATCTTTGTGATTGAGTGTGGCGTTACTCATACAAACAGTGACTCCCACTTTTGGGTTGCAATAGAGGCTTTGGGGAAACTGGATAACTCATTTGAACATGCATTCTGAGTTACACCCTGTTGCTCAATGAGCGCAAGTATTCGATCACCCAGGTCAGGAGCGAGCGTTAATTTTGTTGGCCAAGTTACAATGGCATTTTTCTCACTATGGGCATAAGCGCAGTCGGGCTTAATGAGGCCTTGTTGCAGTGGCTCTGCACGATCCACAAAAAAGGTTGCCCATTCGGTATCACTGAAATCAACCCAAGGAAAAAGGGCATTAAGCTCTTTTTTCCCTTCGATAATTTGCGATTCTGAATCGCGATCAATGCCGTTTTCTGCAATCTCTCCCCCTAAATACCACACCATCTTTCCATCATCGGTTGCATGAGATGTGATGGTGATGCGGGGCTTAGATCCAGTGCCAAGACCGTGGGCATATAGTGGATAAGGCAAATTATGTTTGGCCATCACCATATGCAGAGGGCGACGTTGCATTGGTGCGTTGCTGATTTCTGCAAGATTAGTTAACGATTCATTGCCTGCACCTGCGCTAAAAATTACCGTTTGGTGATGAATCTGTACAGGTTGTCCGTTTGATAAGGTGACGTTTGACGATGTGATATTTCCAGCTTTATCGCTGCTAAAGGCCGTTGCTTGGCCCTGAAGGATGCGTTGTTCAACCCCTTGGCAGAGGTTGTTAAGTAAACTTTGGGTATCAACAACAAGATCCGTTAGTTTATAAACACTGCCTTTAAACTGAGGGGTTTGAAATAATGCTGGCATTTGGTCCTTTTTAAGTTTATCGATACGACCGCGCACTAGTTTTGATGCAAAAAATGATGTGAACTTGGATGCAAACTTTCCTGCAGACCACATATGTTGTGTTTTGGCGATGACTTTGGTGTTGGATAGGTCAACGGTTTCTTCGCCCGCCAACAGCTTCCTCCAGCGATCTGGCATTTCCTTAATGGCATCAGATTCTGCATTAAGGTTGCCACCGAGAGCGTACTTTAAACCTCCGTGTATGATGCCTTGGGATTGTAAGGTCTGTCCTCCGCCAAGCTGATCTTTTTCAATTAAAATGCAGTCGTAACCGTGATTGCTGAGAAGCTTTAGTAGATATAGCCCTGCAATACCACCACCCAATAGAAGAATGTCCGTATGAATGTCCGTATGAATGTCTGTAGATGTTTCCGGTGACGTTTTTGTGGTATTGGGTTTTTGCGTTGAATCCATCATCTTAGAGCTCTTACATTGTTAGCAATACATCGTTAGAAAGCACAAATTGTACGGGCGAATTGTACCATAAGGCTGCCTTGAGCTGAAAAACTGAAGGGAATGCCTGGGCGAATGGCCTTAAGCCTTTTATAATTCACCCATTGTTGTCCTTTACATGGTTTTTGGGGAAAAAATGTTAGCACGTTGGCTTTATAGTCTCGTATTTTATCTAGCGACACCGTATTTACTGTACCGCTTGAATGCTCGAGGCAAGCTAAACCCCGCTTATCGAGAGCGTAAGCGAGAGCGCTTTGGTTTGTATGATCGAGCGCCTCTATCAAAAAGTATTTGGATTCACACGGTTTCAGTGGGTGAGCTAATAGCGGCACAACCACTTATCGAGCAGTTGTTGCAAGATTATCCCCAGATCCCTGTTGTTGTGACCACGATGACACCCACGGGGTCTGATCGAGTGTTGGCGGCGTTTGAAAATCGCGTGCATCATGTCTACTTACCTTACGACATGCCGGATGCAATGGTTCGTTTTCTGGATTGTTTTAACCCGCTGGTCTCAGTGATTATGGAAACTGAATTATGGCCAAATATGATTCACTACTCTCGCCGCCGAGGTGTTCCGGTGATTGTGGCCAACGCGCGGATGTCTGAACGCTCTGCAGAAGGGTATAATAAAGTTAAGTTTCTTGTGCGCCCTATGTTACGAGAGATTAGTGTTATTGCAGCACAAGCGACTCCCGATGGAGAGCGTTTTGTAGAATTAGGGTTGCCGTCTACTTCGTTGAAAGTCACGGGAACTGTTAAGTTTGATTTAGCGATTGATGATACGTTAAAGCAAGAAGCGGCTGATCTACGAAAGGCATGGGGTAATGAGCGTCCAGTATTTGTTGCTGCTAGCACCCATGAAGGTGAGGATGCTCAGGTATTAAAAGCCTTTAAATATATTCAAAGTACCTTAGATAATGCCTTGCTGGTTCTTGTTCCCCGTCACCCTGAGCGCTTTGATAGCGTTGCCTTATTGGTTAATCAGAAAGGCTGGGTATTAGCTCGGCATAGCCAATCAGATATTGTTACTGCTGATACCTCGGTTGTATTAGGGGACACTATGGGCGAGCTGTTAAAATTGCTTGGCGCTTCTGATGTTGCCTTTATTGGGGGTAGTTTAGAGCCGGTTGGTGGGCACAACATGTTAGAAGCATTGGCAATGGGGACGCCAGCAATTACTGGTCCTCATGTTATTAACTTCCAAGTTGTTGCAGATTTGTTGACAGAATTGGACGTTTTATCAACGGTTACTACCCCGCTTGGGTTGGGGCAGACAGCTCTTTCCATGTTGCAGGATACCGTTTGTCGAGAGAAACTTGCTGCAAAAGGACTGCAGGTGGTTGATGAAAATCGTGGGGCAATGGGGCGTCTACTGAATATTATTCGTGGCTACCTACCTGACAATCTTTCGGGTTAAATGCATGACAGTGTTTTACTGATTAGGGTAAGACAGGTGTTGCCGCCAGCCTAGTGGTGGCTTATAGTTCCCTCTCACATAACCATCCGCTAAGGCCTATGATTCATAAGGCTTTGGTGGGTAGTAAGTCTACGCAGTATTACCTCTTCAAGTGATAATTTATGAGTGCAACCCCAGAAGATTTTCTAGCAAAAAACGCAAAAGTTGACGAACAGTCGGTACAGCCATTCCCTAATTCAAGGAAAGTCTACGTAGAGGGTACAATGCCTGGTGTACGTGTACCCATGCGAGAAATATCTTTGGCGGATACACCAACAGATTTGGGCGGTGAAAAGAATCCTCCTATCTATGTTTATGACACCTCAGGCCCGTACACTGATCCTGAAGTTGTTATTGATGTTCGTAAGGGTTTGGCTCCTATGCGCGATGAGTGGACAACTCGTCGAAATGATACAGAGCAACTCTCAGGCTTAAGTTCAGAATATGGATTGTCTCGTCGAGAAGATGCCGAGTTGGATCACTTGCGCTTCGATCACAAGCGTACGCCAATTAAAGCAAAAGCCGGAAAAAACGTTAGTCAGCTGTACTATGCTCGCCAAGGTATTATCACGGAAGAGATGGAATATATTGCTATCCGTGAAAACATGAAGTTGGAAGAAGCAAGAGCCCAGGGGCGCCTGGATACTCAGCACCCTGGTCAATCTTACGGTGCATCTATACCAGCGATTATTACCCCAGAGTTTGTTCGCGATGAAGTGGCTCGCGGGCGGGCGGTAATCCCCGCTAATATTAACCACCCTGAAGTTGAACCAATGATTATTGGTCGTAATTTTTTGGTGAAAATTAATGCCAATATTGGTAACTCCGCGCTAGGTTCTTCTATCGAAGAAGAAGTTGAGAAAATGACCTGGTCAACCCGTTGGGGTGCCGATACGGTGATGGACTTATCGACGGGTAAAAATATCCACGAAACACGAGAATGGATAATTCGTAACTCTTCTGTGCCGATCGGAACGGTTCCAATTTATCAAGCGTTGGAAAAAGTGAATGGTGTAGCAGAAGATCTTACCTGGGAAATCTTCCGTGACACATTGATCGAGCAAGCAGAGCAAGGGGTGGATTATTTTACGATTCATGCTGGAGTGCTACTACGGCATGTGCCATTAACAGCCAAACGTGTGACGGGTATTGTTTCTCGTGGTGGCTCTATCATGGCCAAGTGGTGTCTTGCACATCACAAAGAAAACTTCCTTTACACTAATTTTGATAAAATCTGTGAAATCATGACGGCTTATGACGTTGTTTTCTCGCTTGGAGATGGCTTGCGTCCAGGGTCAATCGCAGA